>JANQOA010000342.1 GCA_028279305.1 Pseudomonadales bacterium | reverse complement strand
CGCTGTCGCGGGCGTCTTTAACAATGGCGTAAGCCACCCGGTCCTTAACCGATGCCATGGGGTTGAACGCCTCCACCTTGACGTACATGTCCACATGATCGGGCGCCAGACGGTTCAGCTTAACCACCGGGGTGTTACCGATAGTCTGCAGGATATTGTCGTATTTCAATGGGTCCTCCTTAAACGGCGGGTTGTTATTGTTAAGCTGGTCGCTAGATTGCGCTATTTGTTGCGCTGGCGCGACCGCTTTTTTTTGCGCATGCTTACCCCGTCAGGGGGAGCAATGTCTCAGCAACGATCAGCCAAAGAAAAATCCGTGCCGCCGACCGCAGTGCTTACGGTCCTCAGAAACAGCCGCAGTTTCCGCGGTCTGCCGGAGCCGCTGTTGCGCGAGATTGCCAAGCTCAGCACCACCCGCATGTACCAGCCGGGGGAACTGGTGTTTCAGCGCAACGACCCCGGTGACTATCTGTATGGCGTGATATCGGGCAGCTTGCGCATCTCGGTCAACGCGCCGGACGGGCGCGAACTGGCGCTGAGTACCACGGGGCCGGGTGAAATCGGCGGCGAAATTTCCGTGTTGGACGGCGGCACGCGCACCACCACCGGGCGGACCCTGGAGGCCACGGTGATGTTTATGGTGCCGCGCGAACCCTTTGCTGAACTGATGCTGCGCCAGCCTTCCATTGCCCTGCACATGATTCAATTGTTGTGTACCCGGGTGCGGCAAACCAGCCGGCAGGTGGAGGACGCCGCCTTTCTGTCTCTGCCGCAGCGGCTTGCAGTGCAACTGCAGACCCTGGTGCGCGGCCTGGAGCAGCCGTTGCCCTGTACCGTGAAGATTTCCCAGAGTGAGTTGGCCAGCTTTCTGAACGCCTCGCGGCAGGTGGTAAACGGTTGCCTGCAGGATTGGCAGCGGCGCGGATTTATCGGCCTGGGACGCGGCGTGGTGCGGGTGGAAGATCTTGAGGGGTTGTTGGACTACGTGTCGCAGCCGCGCTAAGCCTATTCCCCGCGGTTCAGCTCATTCACCACGGCGCGCAGCAACGCGGCTTCCAGATTCTGGTCCACCGGCGAGTCGGTGGCGACAACAACCTGGGTACGGGGCACTTCGTCAGCACTTTCCGGCAGCGCGCGTAACGTCACGGTGACGTGGCTGCTCTGGCCGCGGCCTGAGATGAGATAGAAGCTGCCGGTATCAGCCTGCTCCAGCAATTCCACGTTGTGGGCGGCAAAGACGTCAGGCAGGCTGTCGCTGATTTCGTCCGCGTCCGTCTGTAAATCGAGAGTCTGTGCGGCAGCTGCGTTGACTGGCAGCAACAGTGCCAGGCTTGGCAGCAGCAGTGCCAGGCTGATCCATACAGCAACGCGAGGGCCCATGGGCAGTTCAGTCCGCACCGGCGCCGCCGGCTGGCCCGTGGCCGGACAGATGAAGCATGTTGCGCACATGAGCCACCAGTAACAAGGTTACGCCGATGGTGGTCAGGACCACTTCCGCGGTCCTGCCGAATAGATGGGCAACCCCGGCAAACATGATCGCCAGACCTGCGGCCCCCAGCACCACGGTCAGGCTGTTACGGTGTTTGCTGTAACCGCTGCCTAACGCCAGGGCGGTGGAGGGTACCGCCAGGGCCAGCAACACCCAATGCACTGTGGTCTCCGATTCCGCCAGCCAGCCGCCCAGCAGCGGCCCCATAAACAGCGCCACGGGAACCGCCATGCAATGCACCAGGCACAGGCCGGATAAAGCGATGGCAAACCTGTCCAGCGCCCGGGTGCGGGCGTTGCCGGCGGCATGCGGTGTTGATTTTGAAGCGGGTTGGGTCACCGGTGACGTAACTTAAATTGTGCTGGGTTAAAAAAGGGCGCTAACGCTAGCGTGTGGTGGCTGGGTTGGCAAGTGCCCGGGCGGCGGCGGCAAGTCATGTACAATGCCGTTTTGCGCGAGTTTGATCCTTAACAGTGAGTGAGCAGGACCGGCTAAAATGGGACCAGCGCTATGCCGAGGGTGCCTATCAGGGCCGCGGTCATCCCAGTGACTTCCTCCGCCGGCAGCTACCCGGCCTGGAGATGGACCCGGCAATCGGGCGTCTGGCGCTGGATGTGGCCTGCGGCGCCGGCCGCAACAGTCTGTACCTGGCCGCCAATGGCTTCAGCGTGGATGGCCTGGATATCTCGCAGCAGGGGCTGGATCGGGCGCGGCAGCGGGAACTGGCGGCTGCGGACGGCGCTGAGCCGGTGTGCTGGATATGCTGCGACCTGCTGGATGCTCCTGAAATTCCGCGGCAGGGTTATGCATTGATTATCGTCTTCCGCTTCGTCGCGGCCGCGTTGATGCCGCAGTTGCTCGAGCGGCTGGCTGCCGGCGGTTACCTGATGTGCGAAAATCACCTGCAATGGCCGCAGCCGGCCGGCGGTCCGTTAGCGGGACCCCGCGGCGCCCGTTTCCGGCTCGCACAGGGAGAAATGGACACCTGGCTGCAGACCTGGGCACAGGCCGGTTTGCGGGTGGCGCCGCGGATCCTTGAAGAAGGCCTGTATGATGAACCGGATGGCAGCCGGGCGGCGCTGGCGCGGCTGCTGGTGCAGAAACAGGCCTGAGTGCAGCCATCAGCGCAGGCTAAGCAACAGGAATCGAACATGCAGCATATTCCCGATATTGATATTTCCCGGTTCCGTGACGGCGGGCTGTCCACGGAAGAGTTGTCCCGGCTCGCCAGCGCGTGTGAAGATCACGGCTTTTTCCTGCTCAGCGGCCACGGCCTGGACAGCTTGATAGAGCAGGTGTTTGCCGCCGCGGAAGACTTTTTTGCCCAACCCCGGGCGGTTAAAACCAGCGTCTACCGCGACGCCATAAATCCGCTCGGTTATTTCGACCGCGAACTGACCAAACAGAAGCGCGATCTGAAAGAAGTTTACGACTTCAAAGCCGGCGGCTACATCAGCCGCGACCCCGCCCGGCAAACCCGCTGGCCCGCCCATAACACAACATTCCGACCGGTTCTGACGGACTTCTTCGCGGCGTTTACCGGACTGGCGGAAGAAACGATGGAAATGATTTTTGTCAGCCTGGGCATGCCGGTGGCACAGGCCCGGCAGACGGTGGCCCAGGGGTTCGGCACCCGGCACAGCAGCGCCGCGCGTCTCAACTACTATCCGGCCAGCGATCCGGTACCCCAGGCGGAGCGGGATGAGGTGACCGGTCTGGGTGATATGGCGCTGCACCACCATACGGACCCGGGTGCCATTACCCTGTTGCTGCAGGACCAGCACGGCGGCCTGCAGGCGCGCTCCAAAGCCCACGGCTGGATTGACGTGCCGCCGCTGGCGGGACGGGTGGTGGTTAACGTGGGGGATGTGTTGCAGGTCTGGACCAACGACCGTTGCGTAGCGGGCATGCACCGGGTGTTGCCTGTACACAGTCAGCGCGGACGCTACAGTACGCCGTTTTTCTACCAGCCCCGCTATGACGCCGTGGTGGAGCCCTGGACTCGCCAGGGTGAAGCCGCACGTTACCGCTCATTTTCCTGGCGAGAATTCATCCGCGGCAGAGTGACCGATAACTTTGCTGACGCCGGTGAAGAAGACATCCAGATCAGCAAATACCGGGTCGCCTGACGCGGCGGGCGGACCCGGTGGCGCAATACGGTTACATTCTGTTTGATCATGACGGTGTGCTGGTAGACACCGAACAGTGGTACTACCGGGCGACCCGGGACAAGCTCGCGGAACTGGATGTAGAGTTGCCGCTGCAGCGCTACCTGGCGCTGCAGGTCAACGGTGCAACCGCCTGGTCCGAGGCGTTGCACAACGGTTACAGTGAGGCGCACATCAACAGCAAAAAAGCTGAGCGCAACGAACTGTATCAGCACTATCTGCGCCACCAGGACATCAGCATTGGAGGGGTTGCGGAGTTGCTGGCGGAGTTGCGGAGTTATTGCCGCCTGGCCATTGTCACCACCGCCAAACAAGCTGATTTTGACCTGATACATTACGGCGTTGACGGTGTAATTACGGACAACGACCAGCGCGGCATTGTGTCGCAGATGGACTTTGTCCTGACCAACAAAGATTACACCCATAGCAAGCCGCATCCGGAACCGTACCTGGCCGGGCTGCAGCGGTTCGGCATTCAGGCGCGGCAGGCGCTGGTGGTGGAAGATTCGCAACGCGGCCTGGGTGCCGCGGTAGCGGCGGGAATAGATTGTGCAGCCGTGCACCATCCGTTTACCGCCAGTCAGGATTTTTCCCAGGCGACGTACCGGCTGAACAGCCTTTCTGAACTACTGAACATTGTGCAACAGGAGTAAAGCCATGCAACATTTCGATCCGCAACAAGTCATCAGCGACGTCAGCCAGTTGCGCAGCAGGTACGGCGAACCTTCGGAACGCTCGCTGCGGAAAGTTCTGGATCACATGTCGGATCACTACGCGGCGCTGGTGCAGGCGTCGCCGTTTGTGCTGGTCGCCAGTGTCGGCCCGGAGGGGGTGGACGTGTCACCCCGCGGCGACGCGCCGGGGTTTGTACGTATAGCGGACCCGCGGACGCTGATGCTGCCTGACCGCCGCGGTAACAACCGGGCGGACACACTGTGCAATATCGTTCGGGACCCGCGGGTGTCGCTGCTGTTTCTGATCCCCGGCGTGGGCGAAACGTTACGGGTTATCGGCCGGGCACAGGTGGTCATCGACCCGCAGTTGTGCGATTCCTTTGCGGTGCAGGGCAAAGCCCCGCGCAGCGTGATTGTTGTGCACATTCAGGAGGTTTATTTCCAGTGTCAGAAAGCCCTGGCGCGCAGCCGGTTATGGGCGGCGGACAGTCAGGTTGAGCGCGGCACCCTGCCCAGCGCCGGACAGATACTGCAGGCGGTGGTGGATGACTTTGATGGAGAGGACTATGACGCCGGTTACGCCGACTATATGCGTAAAACCATTTATTGAAGGCGGAAGGCCAGGTAAGCAAAGTAAGCGCACACCAGCGCCGCACCGGCCAGCCGCCCCAGCCGCGCGTTGCTGAAGATAAACAGGGGGATCACCACCAGCACAAACAGAAAACCTGCGGCCAGATCCCAGTCTCCACCCTCCGGGATGGGCAGCGGCCGGATAATGCCGGCGGCAGGCAATACCACCAGGGAATTAAAAATGTTGGAGCCGACAATATTGCCCAGCGCCAGATCCGTTTCATCGTTGTAAGCGGCAATGGCGGAAGTGACCAACTCCGGCAGGCTGGTGCCCACAGCCACCACAAATATGCCGACCACCACTTCCGGCATATTCAGCAGGGTGGCGATCTCAGCGCCTTTTTCGATGGTCATCTCGCCGCCGTACACCAGCAGCCCCATACCGGCAATCAGCAGCACGATGTTCAAGGCAAAAGTTCCGGCAGTGTTGGCCTGGGTAGAGGCCGGGAATGATTCCGCTTCACGCAGAATCGGGTCTTCCTTTTCGGTGAAAACGTCGCGCACCATGAAGTAGACAAAAATGGTGAACATCAGGAACAGGATAATGGCGTCACCCCGGTCCAGCAGCGGGGTGGTGCCGGACAACGGCTCATCCCAGGCCATCACCATCAGAATAGCGGTGACCAGCAGCAGAAACGGTACTTCCCGGCGCACAACCTGACCCTGCAGATAGATAGGTGAAAGCAGGGCGGCAATACCCAGCACCAGACCAAAATTCGCCAGATTACTGCCCACCGCGTTGCCGAATGCCAGATCTGTTTCGCCGGTCAGCGCGCCGGTTACATTAACCACCAATTCCGGCGTGCTGGTACCAAACGCCACCACCGTCAGACCGATGATCATGGTGGGTACATTAAAGGCGCGCGCAATCCCCGACGCGCCGCGGACCAGGCAAGTGCCGCCCACCAGCAACATGGAAATGCCAACAATCAGTAATAGAAAGGCCATACGTCAGGGGGAATAACAACCAAGCCACAGAGTATACGCAAGGTGCTGCATTTTTTTTGGTTGGATTTTGAAGCTTGGTTGTTGTTCAGTTTCCTGCGTCCGGGCTCACAGGGCGTGGGGGTTACGGCGCTCACGCCGCCGGCCCTCCCGGCTGCCCTTCCTCCGCTCTTGAGCCTCGCTGCGCGAGTCTCACCGCT
>JANQOA010000341.1 GCA_028279305.1 Pseudomonadales bacterium | reverse complement strand
GATCTATGACCGGCGCCGGCGAGTAAGCACCCATGCCGCCCGTGTTGGGGCCTTTGTCACCCTCATCGCGCGCCTTGTGGTCCTGGGAGGAGGCAAAGGGCACCGCGGTAGTGCCGTCACACAGGCAGATAAAACTGGCTTCTTCACCGCTGAGGAATTCTTCAATCACTACCCGGGCGCCCGCCGCGCCGAAGGCATTGCCGCTGAGCATATCGGTAACCGCGGCATTGGCTTCTTCAAGGGTCTGGGCTACTACCACCCCTTTGCCCGCCGCCAGCCCATCCGCTTTAATGACAATCGGCGCGCCCTGGGCGGCCAGGTAAGCCAGCGCTTTATCCAGGTCCGTGAAGCTCTCGTAGGCTGCGGTGGGAATATCGTTGCGGGCGAGAAACTCCTTGGTGAACGCCTTGGAGCCTTCCAATTGGGCGGCCGCCTGGCTGGGGCCAAAACAGGCCAGTCCGCGGGCCTGGAAATAGTCAACAATCCCACCGACCAGGGGATCTTCCGGCCCCACCATGGTCATCACTACCTGTTCGCCGCTGGCAAGCTCCGCCAGCGCGGCAAAATCGCTGACCGGTATATCCACGTTGCGCATCTGCAGTTCGCCGGCGGTGCCGGCGTTGCCGGGCGCCACCAGCACCTCGGTCACGCCGCTGCTTTGCGCCAGTTTCCACGCCAGCGCATGCTCGCGGCCCCCGGAACCAATCACCAGAACTTTCATTACCGTTCCCCTACTTTTGTGGCGAAAACTGTGGCGAAAACATCAGGACCGCAGAACCTTAATGCCGGAAGTGGCGCACGCCGGTAAACACCATGGCCAGGCCGTGTTCATCCGCCGCCTCAATGACCTCGTTATCGCGCATCGATCCGCCGGGTTGAATAACCGCGGTGATACCTTCACCGGCAGCCGCGTCAATGCTGTCGCGGAACGGAAAAAAGGCGTCCGAGGCCATCACCGAGCCCGCTACCGGCAGCCCCTCGTCCGCTGCCTTCATGGCGGCAATCCGCGCACTGGTCACGCGCGCCATCTGCCCGGCGCCAACGCCTATGGTCTGCAGGCCGCGGGCATAAACAATGGCGTTGGATTTAACAAACCAGGCCACCTTCCAGGCGAACAGCAGGTCTGCCATCTGCGCCGGGCTTGGCTGCGCCCGGGTCACTACCGAAAAGTTCTCTTCCTGCAGGCACAGGGTATCCGCATCCTGCACCAGCAGGCCGCCGCCGACCCTCTTGTACTCCAACCCCCTGCTGTGCCCGCGCCAGTCACCGCAACTGAGCAGCCGCACGTTTTTCTTCTGCGCCGCCACCTCCGCGGCCTCTGCCGAGACACTTGGGGCAATGACAACTTCAACAAACTGGCGCTCCAGGATGGCGGCCAGGGTGCCTGCATCCAGCGGCCGGTTGAACGCGATGATGCCGCCGAACGCGGAGGTCGGATCGGTGGCGAAGGCCTTGTCGTACGCGGTGTTGAGATCCTCACCCACCCCTACCCCGCAGGGGTTGGCGTGTTTAACAATAACGCAGGCGGGCTCGTCAAAAACTTTCACGCATTCCAGCGCTGCATCGGTGTCCGCTATATTGTTATAAGACAGCGCTTTGCCCTGCAGTTGCTCATAGTTGGCGATACTGCCGCTTAACTCCCCCGTCACCTCCCGGTAAAAGGCGGCACGCTGATGCGGATTCTCGCCGTAGCGCATTTCATCCACCTTGTTGAATGTCAGGCTCAAACTGGCCGGAAAAACTTCGTCACCCAGGTAGCTGCTGACGGTGGCGTCATACTGCGCGGTGTGGCGGAATGCCTTCACCGCAAAACGCCGGCGGTTTTCCGCGCTGATGCCCGAATCCAGACCGTCCAGCACCTGCGGGTAGTCCGCCGGGTCCACCACCACCAGCACATCCCGGTGGTTTTTGGCTGCTGAACGCAACATCGCCGGACCGCCGATGTCGATGTTCTCAATGGCCTGCTCGTCGGTGCAATCCGGTTGCGCGATGGTTGCCGCAAACGGATAAAGATTCACCACAACCAGATCGATGGCGGTAATGCCGTGTGTGCTCATGACGTCCAGGTCCTGGTCGCGGCGGCCCAGAATGCCGCCGTGAACTTTCGGATGCAGCGTCTTCACCCGGCCGTCCATCATCTCCGGGAAGCCGGTGTAATCGGAGACTTCCCGGGCGTCTATGCCGCCTTCCAACAGCGCCCGGTAAGTGCCCCCGGTTGACAGGATGTCTACTCCGGCTTGCGCCAGCCCGGCCGCCAGCTCCAGCAGACCACTTTTGTCGGATACGCTCAGCAGCGCAGTTTTGATCTTCAAATCAGCCATTTAATTTTCCGCATTCCGTTCAAAGGCGCTCGGAGGCGCCCGAGGTCAGCCCCGTTTGTTAGTTGTTTCACGCCGCGCATAGGCGCAGCCGCGCCTGGTGGTGCAGCCAGGCAAGTTGTGCCGCGGCGCCGGACAGGCGATGGAAACCGGCGGTGATGTGTTGCAGGCGCAGATTGTGCAGATAAGCGGCAACGTGTTTACGGCAGATGCGCGCACCCATGGGCTCGCCGTAAAACTCGTGGATGGCCCGCACATGGTTAATGATCACCAACCACCTGTCAGCCGCGTTCAGCGGCCTGCCGCCGGTCAACTCCCGGAACAGCCAGGGCCGGCCCAGCGCGCCGCGGCCGATCATAATGCCGTCCGCGCCGGACAACAGCAGTGCCCGGCGCGCCTCCTCAAGGCTGCTGACGTCACCGTTGACAAGCACCGGGATGTCCACCTGCTGCTTGATCAGCGCCGCTGTGCTGTGATCAGCACTGCCGCGGAACCGGCAATCTCGGCTGCGGCCGTGTACAACCAGCATCGCCGCTCCAGCCGCCGCCACCGCCCGGGCGGCTGCCGCGCCGCGCCCGTCGCCGGGCACCAGACCGGTGCGGGTTTTGACCGTGACCGGCACGTCCACGGCGGCCGCAACCGCGCTGACAATCTCCGCCATGCGCCCGATATCCTGCAGCAGGGCTGAACCCGCAGCCTTCCGGCAAACCTTCTTGGCGGGGCATCCGAAGTTGATATCAACCACCTGCACCCCTTCCGCCACGTGGGCGCGCGCTGCCGCGGCCATGACTTCCGGCTCGGTACCGGCAATCTGCACGGCGACCGGCTGCACACCCCGCGCCGGCACCCGCCGCAAGCGGCTCTTGCCGGTGTCCCACAACTGCGGCTGGCTGGCCAGCATCTCGCTGACCACATACCCCGCACCCATGTCCCAGGCCAGTTCGCGGAACGGTACATCCGTCAGGCCCGCCATGGGCGCCAGCGCAATCCGGTTGCGCAGGGTGACTGGACACCGCGCCGGGCCGCCGAGGGTCAAAGGTTGTAGAAGCGGATCGCTGGTCATGTCACTCGTTACGCTTAAATGAAAAAGGCCGGACATGCCGGCCTTGCCGTCCACCCGGGGGCCGGTCTACATTTTCATTTCGAAGAAACACAGCTTGTTGCCGTCCGGGTCCCGCACGTAAGCACCGTAAAACACCGGCAGGCGTTCACCCGGCTCGCCTTCGTCGGTGGCGCCCAGCTCCAGCGCTTTGGCATAAAGTTTATCAACACCATCACGTGAACCACCGGGAATGGCAACCATGTTTCCGTTGCCGCGGTGCTGGGGCTGCTCGTCATAAGGAATGCAGATCGCCAGCATGGCCGAGTCCATGCCCGTGCCGTAAAACTTGATACGGTCCTGGCCGAACAGCTGAGTAGCGCCTACTTCAGCCAACAGCGCGCCGTAAAACTCTTCAGCGCGGGCCATGTCCGTAACCCCAATTGTCGTGTATCCAATCATAGTATCTCCCAGTGGTTAATCTCAGCCAGCGCGTAGTAAACCGTGGAGAGTCCTCCCCGCGCAAGCGCTTAATAAAAGAAATTGGCCGCCCCGGCCGCTAATGAAATTGCACGCGGAAGTTCTGCGCCTCCGGACCCGGATCTTTAAGCTGCAAAGAGACATGTATCGGTGTGCGCGGCGGCATCAAGCGGACCTTGGCCATGTCACCGCGCAGGTATTCTTCCGGTTGAAACCGCCGGCTGGCCACCAACTGACCGTTCATCGTCGAGAAACTGACCTGCACCACGGGGAACGGCTGGGCAAAGTCCGCGTTGTTGACCATCAACACGTCTACAACCCGGGTGTCCGGTTGCTGCGGCAGACTGCGGCTGACGGATTTGCGGGATTCGATGAGTTTCGCATCGCGCATGGGCGGCAACTCACAGCCCGCCACGTTACACATCAGCTGATATACAGGGCGGAAGGTCAGATCCGTTACCCAGGATTCGTATTGAAACCACAGAACCTGGGCGGGCAGACCGATGACGGCCAGCGCAATCAGAATCCAGGTCACCCACGGCCGCGCTTTTGCCTCCGTTTCCGGCTCAACCGCAAACTGGGGTTTGTTGGGTTTATCAGCGCCGCGTTTGCCCGGCAGATCAACCGGCGGCACGTCAACAGCCGCCGATTGCAAAACAGCAGCCTCGGCAGCGGCGGCCGCATGCGCCGCACCCACAGGCTGAGCCACGGCTTCAGTTTCCGCCTCAGCCGGGCGCTGGCCTTGCGCAAAGGGCTCACTTTCATCCGCGGGAGATGCCTGCCGGGGGGACGGATCATCCGCCGGACCCGCAACTTCCTGCGGCGGGTCACGCTCCGCTTCTGCACCCGCTGGCTGCAATGGCGGTGTTCCGGGCGCGGGGTCCGCCGCTGCATCCGCGGACGCGGGGATTTCAACCGTCTCATCCGCCGCCGGCAGCGGCCAGACGTCATCAGAAGCTTCGTCTACCCAGCTGTCACCCTGCTGCGTTTCCGGCGGCATGCTGTCCGCGGCAGGCGCGGGGTCCGCGTCGGGGGCGGGGTCGGCGGCGGACGCGGGTTCGCCGCGCAAATCGGCAAGGAATTCCGCTTCCAGCGCGGCAAGATCGGCCGGCAACTCATCGTCGGACAGCGCCGATGCGTCAGCCAGGGTAGTGGCGAAGTCTTTATCATTCACCTGGGGCGGCGCGTCCGCTTGCGCGGCTGCCTGTTCCCGGGCCGGCTGCCGGGGTTCTGCATCCGCTGCGGCGGGACTGCGCTCCAGCTCATCCAGTACCGCATCCACCTCCTGGGACGAACCGCTGGGGGCAATGGGTTCTCCATCCACATGCAGATGGGCGGTACCTTCAAACACCGTCAGGCAGGCGCCGCAGCGCACCCGCCCGCCGGCAACCTGCAACTGCCCCTCGGTAACCTTAAAACGGGTAGTGCAGTTGGGGCACTGGGTCACTAACGGGGCAAGATTATCTTCGCTCATGAGCGCAGGCTTGGTCAGGCGGCGGGGGCCACCACCCCGGACAGCAGTACCCAGCCCTGTTCCCGACGGGGTGCTTGAAAGCGGGTGCGGGTATAGCAGGCTGATACACTTTCAGCCTGCTCCGCAAGAATACCGGACAGAACAATATGTGCACCGGGTTTTGCCACTGCTTCGAAATCCTCCGCCAAGTCCTGTAACGGCGCAGCCAGAATATTGGCCACAACTATGTCGAACGTTTGTTTGTGCTGCTGAGCATACCAGTCGCTCAGCGCCAGGGTTGTGATGTCTTTGTGAGTGAGCTTATTGTAGGTGGCGTTGTCCGCAGTGGCTAGAAGCGCCTGCGGGTCGTGATCCACGGCAACACAGGTACCGCCGAGCAGCGCGCCGGCGATGCCGAGAATGCCGGAACCGCAGCCAAAATCCAGCAGCCGCTGCCCCGCCCGCACATGTTCCGCCAACCAGGTCAGGCACAAACGCGTTGTTGGATGGCTGCCCGAGCCGAACGCAAGGCCCGGCTGCAACAGCAGCTGCACCGGATCAGACACTGCCCCGGGGGGTGCCGCAAGCTCAGTACCTGAAGCCCCGCCGCGGTGCTCAGCCCATTCCGGGTCTCTGGGGCGCAACCACAAACGGCCGGCAAAAACCTCATTAACTGCGTGCCCGGCAAGTGCCTGCCGCCACTCCTCACCGAGAAAACTCACCTCCACCGGGGTATCGGGCAGGAAATCGGCCAGCGCCAGACGCAACGGCTGCAAGTCTGTTGACAATTCAAAAGAGGCGCGCAGATTAATTTCGGACCACAACGGAGTTTCCCCGGGGGCGGGCTCCAATACCGGTTCGTCAGCGTCGCTGACCAGCGCTATGGAGACGGCGCCCGCTGCGAACAACATTTCTTCCAGCGGCGCCAGAGTTGCCGGCGTGGCCCGCAAAGCCACCTGAATCAAACTCACGACAGCCTAAACAGTACGTCTCCCGTGTTGATCGGCTGCGCGTTGTCGACACAGATTTCCGCCACCCGGCCGCCTTCGCCGGCGCGTATTTCATGCATCATTTTCATGCTTTCGATAATGCACAGCACTTCCCCGGCCTGGACCGGCTGGCCGAGTTCCACAAACGGCGCCGCGTCCGGGTGTGCCGCACGGTAAAAGGTACCCGCCATGGGTGCGTTGACCCCTACCGTAACCTCGGTGGAAGCAGGGGCGGCCGGCGGCGGGGATGCCGCCGGCACCGGCGCTTCCGCGGCGCGGGTTGGCTGCGCCGCAACACCCGTGTAGCGGGCAATCCGCACCGATTCATCACCGCTGGAAACCTCCAGCTCAGCAATACCGGATTCTTCGACCAATTCGATCAGTTTCTTGACCTTTCTTAAATCCACCGCCACTGCGCCCCCTGATTGTCCTGTAACTTACCGATGCACCATCGACCCCGGGTGCTCAAGCCGGGGGCTCAAGCGTCACAACGCGCCGCTGCCGCCGCCACCGCAAACTCGTACCCCTGTGCGCCCAGACCGGTGATCACCGCAACCGCCACATCACTGAGATAAGAAACCTGGCGGAACTCCTCGCGCGCGTGCACGTTGGATAAATGCACTTCTATAAAGGGAATCGCCACGCCCAGCAAAGCGTCCCGCAGGGCGATGCTGGTGTGGGTAAACGCCCCCGGGTTGATGACAATAAAGTCCACCCCATCAGTTTTTGCCTGATGCACCGCGTTGATCAGCTCATGTTCCGCGTTGCTCTGCAGAAAACTGACATTAACCCCATCCGGCGCGTTGTCTTTGATGCGCCGGTTGATATCGGCCAGGGTGTCATAGCCGTAGACCTCGGGTTCCCGGCTGCCCAGCAGATTCAGATTCGGCCCATGCAACACCAGGATGTCAGCCATCAGCACACTCCGGGAAACACTCAACTCAGATGGCGGGTGATTGTGCTGGTTTTCTGCCAGGATGCAAGGGTTGGCGCCCCTGCAAGAACAAGATATGTATTTTTTAGCGGGAGATCGCCGCTATTTCGCCGACTTTTTCTCCTTCCCCGGCATTCACCGCAGCCAGCACAGCACCCAGATGAGCCGCCAGCGTATCCGCGTCAACCTCTCCCTGGATCCTAACTTCGCTTAACTCGCGGCCATCTACCGAGAAAAAGACCAGGCTCGGGGGGCCGAACAGGCCGTAGTGGCCAAGCAACTCGCGATCAATTTCGTCGTTGTCGGTAACGTCAGCACGCAATAGCGTAAATTGATTGAGGCGTGATGCCACCTCCGTTACCGGAAACACATTGCGCTCCATGACTTTGCAGGAAATACACCAGTCAGCGTAGAGATCGAGGATGGCCGGTTTACCGCTCCGGGCAATCTGCTGCTGTACGTCACCCAGGCTTTTCACCGCCTGCCATTGGGGTTCCGCATGGACCACCTGCCCGCTGCCCGCCGCTACCGTCGCGGCGCTGAACCGCGCCAGCGGTTTCAGCGGATCAGAAGCACCGCTGGCGGCGCCGATCAGCAATAACACACCCCAGAGGAAGCCCAGGGTGCCAGCCGCTTTACCGAACTGGGCCAAACCCTGACGCGGTGAAAAATCCAATACTCCCAGATAGACGCCGCTGCCCAACAGCAGTGCCGCCCACAATGCCAATGTAACGCTGGCGGGTACAACCCGTTCCAGCAGCCACACCGCCACCGCCAGCAGCATGACGCCAAAAAACGCTTTGACGCCGTTCATCCAGGCGCCCGCCCTGGGTAACCAGTGACCGCCGCTGCCGCCGACCATCATCAACGGCACGCCCATGCCCAGGCCCAGCGCCAGCAATGCGGTGCCGCCCAATACCGCGTCATTGGTGGTGGATATGTAGATCAAGGCGCCGGCCAGGGGGGCTGATACACAAGGTGATACCACCAGGCTGGACAACGAGCCCATCACCAGCACCGATGCATGTTTGCCACCCTGCTGTTTCTGGCCCATATTGTTCAGCCTGTCCTGCAGTGCCTGAGGCAACTGCAACTCATAAAAGCCGAACATCGACAGCGACAACACCACAAAGACCAGGGCAAAGAAGATCAGCACCGGCGGTGATTGCAGCGCTGCCTGCAGATTGAGCTCCGCGCCGAACAGTCCCACCAGCATACCCACAAAGGCATAGGTGGCCGCCATGCCCAGCACGTAGGCTAACGACAGCGTAAAGGCACGCCGTTTGGAGATATCGTCACCCTCACCCACAATTATGCTGGAGAGGATCGGCACCATCGGCAATACGCAAGGTGTGAATGCCAGCCCGATGCCGGCAATGAAAAACAGCCCCAGCGCATACAGCAGATTTTCGTCCGCCAGAATACCGGCCAGCAACTGCTCCTCCGTATCCGCCACCCCTGCTACCGATGGCAGTGGTACAGCATTGGATGCGCCGTCTCCGGCGTCAACCGCCGCACCGCTTTCCTGAGCAAGCAGCGGCGCCGCGTCCAGGTTTATCGGCTTGGCCGGCGCGGCGGTGACCACCGCCGCCGGGTTCAGCGAAACCAGCTGATTACCCTGTACTTCGAACCAGCGCCACTCTGGCGGGTAACACAGCCCGCGGTCGGCACAGCCCTGATAGCCGATGCCCACCTGGCCTGGGGCATTGCCGTCGACGTTAAGCATCACCGCCGCATCAGCGCTGTGGTAATACACCTCAACTTCGCCAAAGTACTCATCCACCTTGGCTTTGCCCGGCGGAATGCTCGGCTCACCAACGCTGATGTGGGTGTCCTTGCTTTCGAATTTCATCTGATGGCGGTACAGGTAATAGCCGTCAGGCATTTCCCAATGCGCCTGCAGCACACCGTTTTCACTCAAAGAGGCGCTGAGGGCAAACGCTTCATCAACTTTCAGAAACGGTTCTTCTTCACCCCAGCCGCCGGAGCTGAAGTCGAACTCCGCAGCCTGCGCTACCGGCACACACAACAAAAGGCTGACCCACAGCGCTGAGAATGCTGATTTCAGTTGCCATCTAACCACGCTAAGCTGCTCCCTTAGACTGTCTTCTTAAGCTGATCGCTAACCGGTGGATGAATCACCGGCAAGGCCGAATGATATGGACTGCCAAACACGCACTAAGTTTCGTCACACAATTTTGTATATTAGCGCGCATGCGCAAACTCATTTTTAACACACGCCCGCGTGGATTGTTGTGATTTTGCACACCTTCAACCCGCCCGGCAGTTTGAGCCAACCCCTTCAAGGCAACTTAATTGCATAAAATGCTTGGAAAATCTTTAGCGTATGGACTCTTTCTGCTGCTGTTGTGCAGCGGACTATGGGGCTGCCAGGCCACACCGCCGCCCGCGGAACCGGAACAACAGCCGGCGCCAACCCCGGGCTATAACGAGCAGCAACTGCGCGAGCGCCTGGACAGCGCGGACGCCGCCATTGCCCGCGGCCATCTGACCTTTCCCAAAGAGACCAGCGCACTGGCCATCCTGCAGGACATACTGGCACAAAACCCGGGCCAGAAGGACGCTCTGCACGGCCTGGAACACATTGTGGAGCTGCATATCGACAAAGCCATGGCAGCCCTGCAGCGGCGCCAGATGGCAAGCGCCAGATCCATGCTGGCGCGCGCCCGGCTGATCCTGCCGGATCACCCGTCAATAGAACCAACTGCCGCGCAAATACGACTTATAGCAGAGGCGAAACGTACAACCGTAAACCTCAGCCCGGCTACCGTCAGTGCTGACGACAGCCTGGAAGAAGCGCTGCACGGCGTGGCCAGACTGCCGGTCGACCAGTCCTGCCGTTTCAATATCTGGGCGCCCAGCGACGGCCAGGCACGCCGGATATACCGTGCGTTGTCAAATCAAGCCACGCTGTTGGCAGGTGTGCCCATCGAACGGCTGCGCGCGCAGATCAGTATCCGCTCTCCGGCCGCCGTTGAGCGGATGTGTTTCGAAATACAGTAAGCCTTGCGTGGCGGGATACTCTAGAATCCAGCGCTGCAGGTGAACCCGATAACGACAGAGGACCACAGCGTGAATTTGAAGTTCTGGCAGAGATCCGACCCGGTATTTATGCAGGATGAGGAAACCGGCTTCGGCGGCAGGGTTGCGCGCATCGCCGGCGGTGCAATTGCCGCTTACCTGGTGGGATGCCTGCTGCTGGCCTGGTGGTGGGACTACGAACCCGACAGCTTTCCGGTCCGGGAGAACGCAGCGATGATGGCGCAACAGGACAACGATACCCTGGTCACCGGCTACATCACCACCGCCACCCTGGTCACCCTGGCCGACACTCTGCTGGACAAGCGCGGCGGCTACCTGAGCAACGATCTTTTCCCGCCGGGCATCTGGATGGACAACGTACCGGAATGGGAATTTGGCGTGCTGACGCTGCTGCGCGACAGCGCCCGGGTCTACCGCAATGACTTCTCTCGCTCCCAGAGCCAGTCCGTGGAAGACAAGGACCTGTCTGAAGCGGAAGGCAAATTTTTCTTCGACAACAACTCCTGGGCCCTGCCGCAGACGGAAGACGAGTACCGCGACGGTATCCGGCTGTTCCGCAGTTATCTGGGCCGCCTGGCTGACAGCGCTGAAACAAACGCCCAGTTCTACGCCCGGGCGGACAATCTGCAGCAATGGCTGGCCGCTGTGGAAACCCGCCTTGGCAGCATGTCCCAGCGCCTGTCAGCCAGTGTCGGCAAGCGCCAGCTGAATACGGACCTGGCCGGAGATACCGCCGCCGCCCAGGCCACCGCCGCGCCCAAAGACCAGATAGTGAAAACCCCCTGGCTGCAGATTGATAACGTATTTTACGAAACCCGCGGCTTCACCTACGCGCTGATCCACATGCTGCGGGCCCTGGAACACGATTTCGGCGACGTGCTCGATAAGAAAAACGCGCGTGTTTCCCTGCAGCAGATCATCCGCGAACTGGAACCCACCCAGGAAACCCTGTGGAGCCCCATGGTGCTGAATGGAGATGGGTTGGGGCTGCTGGCCAATCACTCGCTGGTGATGGCCAGCTATATTGCCCGCGCGAATGCCGCAATAATCGATTTGCGCGCCCTGCTGATTCAGGGATAAAGGCAAAAATGTTCGTTAATTCCGGCATTTAGCTAACATTTTTGCGCTGGAACTCAGCAGCCACGCTGGTATCATACGCGCCGCCTATGGGAAGGGGTGTCGACGGTTAAAGTTGTCCGGCGTATCCCGCTTAAAATTCAAATACAAAAACTGTTCAGTTGGGGACCCTTATGATCGATCCATCCCTGATCCCACCCGTAGTGGGTCTAGTGGGGCTTGTGGTTGCTGTGATTATCTATGGCATCGTCAAGTCATACGATGAAGGCAGCGATGCGCTGAAAAAAATCGCCGACCAGATCCACCTTGGCGCCATGGTGTTCATGCGCCGCGAATACAGCATGCTGGCGATATTTGCAGCTGTATTGCTGGTGGCCATATATTTCACCTCCGGTCTGGGGCCTTATACCGCGGCGGCTTTTGTAGCCGGTGCCCTGTCCTCCGCCGGGGCCGGCTGGTTCGGCATGTACACCGCCACCAAGGCTAACGTGCGCACCACCGCCGCCGCTCATAGTGACGGCCAGGCTACGGCGCTGTCCGTGGCCTTCTTCGGCGGCTCCATTATGGGGCTGGCGGTTGCCTCCCTGGGTCTGCTGGGCCTCGGGCTGGTTTATTACTTCTTCGGCGGCGACCCCCATACCGCCCACCATATCCACGGTTTTGGCATGGGCGCCTCAGTAGTTGCGCTGTTTTCACGGGTCGGCGGCGGTATCTACACAAAAAGTGCAGACGTTGGTGCCGATCTGGTAGGTAAGCTTGAACAGGGCATACCCGAAGACGATCCGCGTAACCCGGGTGTTATCGCCGACAACGTGGGTGACAACGTCGGCGACGTTGCCGGCATGGGCTCTGATATTTTCGAATCCTACTGCGGTTCCATGATCGCCACGATTGCCATCGCCTCCACCCTGGCGGCCATGGCGGTGGGTGAGCTGGCGCCGGGGCTGGGTGAAGAACAGGGCCGTGCGGCGCTGATGTTTACCCCGCTGGCACTGGCCTCCACCGGCCTGATTTCATCCATCATCGGCATTGGCGTGGTGCGGGCGTTCTCCAACGCAAACCCCGCGGTCGCTCTGCGCATCGGCATGGTCGGCACCCCCATCCTGTTTATCATTGCCGGCTACTTTATTGTCAGCGCGGTCGGCGTCTCCACCAACATCTGGTGGTCCGTGGTGGCCGGCGCCGCCGGCGGTGTGATTATCGGCTTGATTACCGAGTTCTACACCTCATCCACGCCGGTAGTGCGTATTGCCGAATCCGGTGAAACAGGGCCGGCCACGGTGATGATTACCGGCCTCGCGGTTGGCATGCAGTCGGTGGTCATTCCCATCCTGGCCATCTGCGGCATCATCTATGTATCCACCAGCCTGGCCGGATTGTACGGTGTCGGCGTGGCGGCGGTGGGCCTGCTGGCTACCGTGGGCATGACCATGGCCGTGGACGCTTACGGCCCGGTGGCGGACAACGCCGGCGGCATCGCGGAAATGGGCGGCCTGGGTGAAGACACCCGCGCCATAACCGATTCGCTGGATGAACTGGGCAACACCACCGCTGCCATGGGTAAAGGCTTTGCCATCGGCGCTGCCGCATTGGCGGCCCTGGCCATCATTGCCGCCTTTGTGGAAACCGTGGCCACCAATTCCGGGGGCGAGTTTATTCTCCACATCGGCGATCCTACTGTCTTAATTGGACTGTTCATCGGCGGCCTGGTGCCGTTTCTGATTGCCAGCATCACCATGACTTCCGTGGGCGACGCAGCCATGGAAATGATTCAGGAGATCCGCCGCCAGTTCCGCGAAATTCCCGGCTTGATGGAAGGTACCGCGGAGCCGGACAACGCTAAGTGTGTGGATATCGCCACCACCGCGGCCCTGCGGCGCATGCTGTTGCCCGGCATCATCGCTGTGGGTATCCCGCCGATTGTGGGCTTCGGCCTGGGCGCCCAGGCCCTGGGCGGCACCCTGGGCGGCGCGCTGCTCGGTTGTGTACTGCTGGCGCTGACCATGGCAAATGCCGGCGGCGCGTGGGATAACGCCAAAAAATACGTGGAAAAAGGCAACCTGGGCGGCAAAGGTTCTGAGGTTCATGCTGCCGCGGTAGTAGGTGATACCGTTGGCGACCCGTTCAAAGACACATCCGGGCCAAGCATGAATATTCTCATCAATGTGATGGCCATTGTCAGCCTGGTCATAGCGCCGCTGCTGACCTGAGCCGCACAGCCAGGCCGGTCGCTTTCAGTCCGTACCGGTAAACCGGCACAAGCCCCGCGTTGGCGGGGTTTTGTGTTGTTGCCGGCTTTAATTGAAAATTGTCCGGAACATCCCCGCTTACTGCGGGGTTCCCCGCTTGCGCGGGGGGCCCTAACAGGGCTGTCAAACGCTCAACGTGTACAGCGACACGGAACATCCCCACTAACACTTACCGTTGTAAACATCCTTCAGTTTGGGCCTAAGGCGTCCGCGGGCGCCAGCAGCAGACAACCGAAACCAAACCCGGTATGGCGGCCGACGCCGCGTAACAAGCCCTCTGCAAACCCTTCCGGGTCCACCACTTCCAGGTACCCTTTGACCAACAGATCGGGGCCGTTGCTCAGGCTTATTACCTTTTTCCCGCCCTTGCGCGGCCGCCTCAGCACCACGGTTTTTGTGTTGCGCTGAACGCTGCCATGTAGCAGCCGCGCCCCGCCGTGACACAAGCGCTTACCCAGCCACTGCAAATAACGTTGATTCCGGTTAACCGCGACTTCACCGCGCCGCAACGCCCAGGCAGCGGCGTCCATTTCCCGCGTGCCCCCCAGCCGTCCCAGGCGGGAGCGCACCACGGGCCTGACCCTGACTTCAAAACACAGCTTTTGCCCGTGTGTCCAGCCCGCCGGCATGGGCTTAACCGTCAGACTGGATACATTCAGCGCCCTGGCCGCTGATCCTTTACCGCATTGTTCCACTACCCGGCAGATGGCCTCAGCCCCATGAGCACTGTACCCCAACAGTTCGCTCCTGTTGTCGAGTTGCCGCAGAACAAACGGCCGCGGCGCATATTCACCGAACACCACCCGGGTGGCTGCATGCAGGGCGTAACCCATGTCCGTGCAGCCCGCCTCCAGATAACCCTTGCGCAGCGCCCAGTAAGCCAGTTCGGCCACGTCCGGGTGCAGCCGCACCAGGGATGTCATTTGTTGCATAAGTTGATTCCCCTTCCAGTCAGCCCGGAATTGGGCCGCCGCGTTGATCAGGGCCAGGCATATCCATGCTGCCCTGCAGAAAGTACTGTTGTCCGCCATGCGCGCCGCTGAACCAGTTTTTGCGGCCGCACACACTCATCTGCTCCGGCGGCTGGCGGAAACCCGCTGCCTGTTGTGCCACGCCGCCAGCGTCCACCGCGGAGAGCTGAGTGGTCATGGCCGGGAACGGGCCGGCATCCCCGCAAGCCGGTACGGGTACCGTATGCAGCACCTGCATGCAGCTCTCTCCCGGTTCCGCCCCCAGTAACACGGCGCCGCCGGGCAGGCAGGTCTTGCGGCCGATAAACAGCGGCCGTGCCGGAGAACCCAGCGCGTCCTGCAGGTCCTGGACCGTGGGGTGTTCATCAGCGGGCTCCAGGGTGCACACCAGGGTTAACACCCGGTCCGCCCAATAATGCCGGTAGCGCAGATGCGGACTGTCGTAGGTGCTTACGCCGCCGGCCCGTCCCTGCACTACGCCGCCTGTTGTCCAGCCCCGATCATTCTTGTGCAGCTGGGCGGTTTGGAAGTCCAACAACGGTTGTCCGCAGCGGTCCAGCCGGCAGGCAAACTGCAGACGCGCCTGCAGGCGCTGCAGGGCAGAACCGTCCACCCGCCGCCAGCCCAGGGCATTGGCAAACAACCCGACCAGCAAAGAAGTACTGGGCCAACTGTCACAGACGCCGATGTTGTCAACCGCCACGCCGCCGGTGCTGATCAGGGGCGCGTCAAACCTCAATATCAGATGCGGATTCATTTCTGGGCCACCTGGGCCACCTGCGCCACCTGCTCCGCCGCCCACTGTGCAAGCTGGTTGACACTTGCAGACTCAACACCCTCCAGCGCCAGGCCCGGTTCCACACACATCTGCCGGCGGATTTCGCTGCTGCCGTAACCGGCGTCGAGGTTCTGCATGTGCCCGTGTAATTGATGCAACGCCGCGTCAAGCAAATTATTGGTCTGCAGCGACACCGGATTGCGGAACGCGTTGGCCAGTGTGCGCGGCTGCCGCGCGCCGCTTTCCAGCAGCAGGTACTCCGCCCATGCATAGGGTGCGGTGGAGCCTTTCTTGGCGCCCGGTGACACCTCCGCAATCAGGTGCACCAGGTGTTCCGTGACCTTGGCCGCGCCCCGGGTATCTCCAGCCATGTTGCTGATCAGCAAAGGCACGTCGACAACCACATAGCCGTAATACAGACCGCACGTGAGTTCCAGATCAAAGATGCCCGCTGCGCCGGCGTCGTCCCCATGACGGGTGGATTTCAGGTCATCCACCACGGTCATAAAATCCAGATCGCGTTCCTGACCGTGTACCGTGAGCGCGTGGGCGACGTGGATTGCCGCATAGGTGTTTGCCGCGGGATCGGAGGTGATCATGCGCCCGAACAGCGCCGCCCCCAACCCGGCGCCCAACTTGAGCTGCCGTAAATTCTTACGCTGCTGCCTCAACAACACCGCCATCTGCTCCGCTGCTGTGCCGGCGTTGGGTTCAGCCAAGACCTGGGCGGCCAGCCGCGCCAGATATTCCACTTCCGGCTCACCGACAAACAGGATCTGCCGCTTTTTCGGATCCACCGCGTTTTTGCCGTACAACTCCTTCAACAACGCTTCGGTGACAGCCGCCACCACGCCCTCGGCAGCGGGCTGCCGGCTGAGGGCGAGGGGAATAATCATCTGCTCCACCACTTCTTTGGTGCGCACCCCCATCGGGTGTTCCAGATTCTGCAAGGCCCATGGATTACGCTGCGCTTCGCGGGCGTTTGCCGCACCCGCCATGCGCCAGTGCCGTTTCAGGCATTGCGAGGAAATGCGCAGGCGGGTAACACCGCCAAAGGGAATACGCTTGGCAAAACCAATGTCGTCCCTGTTCAACAGGGTGGCGGGATAAGAAGACAGCCAGTGGATTTGTAGGAACCTCGGCAAAATATCAACCCTCTTGTTTGAATTGTCCCGTGGCAAAACTGCGTGACAGTTGCGCACGCGCAACAGCGGCCCGTCTTTCATCCGCACCTGCATACAACGCAAGTTCCCCGAGCGGACACCAGTTCACCATCAACTGCCGCTGGTCTAACAAGCGCGCCAGCCGCGGCAGCAGCAATGTCAACTCCTCATAGGTACCATTCAGCAGTTGGCCGAGACGCGCCTCCGAGTACCAGATCCCCGCCAACGCTTCACCGGTGCGGACGGCCACATTGTGGCGGCCGTGCACCAGCGCCAGGCAATGGACCACCAATTGCCAGCGGGGCATCATGTCACGTGTGGGGATGGCTTGATCCGGGCAGCAGTTCTGCAGCAGACCCGCCAGGGTAACCACGGTTGCCGGGGCGGCTGCCGCCGGGTCCATCCGCGCCAGAATCGCACGCTCCCGCTCATGCCCCCCGTTTGCAAACATTGCCGCTATTGCAGTTATACCGTCCATTCAATTGCAAATTGCCAGTTGCCCGCAAACCGCCTGGCTTATGCGGCCGGTGTCTGTACTGAAGGAAGCTGGGCAAAGTTCTTAAAGAAGGCGCCTTCCAGAATATTCCAAGCGCACGCATCAGCTAACAATAGACGTTCGTGGCAAGCCGGCGCCGCCTCCGCGGCCAGCGTCAACATCCTGCAGGCCAGCCCCTGCACCGATAGCAGCCACAGATGTTCTGGATCCGCCTCGCCGCGCTCTTGTTGGAAAGCAGGCCGGGAGAGCGGCCTGGAGAGAAACTCCGCCCACAGGTTGTCGAAAAAGTCCGCTTCCAACAGATGGTCCATATGCGCCAGCCATGAGGACACCAGCTGGTCGCTGCACGGCTTGTTCCAGTCCGGTTCCTTGGGGCCTTTCTGAAACAGGGAAATCAACGCAGGCCGCAAACACTTACCTTGCACCTGGGAGACCAGTTCCACCCTGTTGCGCGCCATCTGTGCCAGGCACGCAAACGACTCACTTGCGGGATCACACAACACCCGTACAACCGCCGCGGGAACCGCCATACTGCGCTGGTGAAAACCGTGGGTCTTACCCTGCCCCCGGCACAGCCCGGTAAAGGTAACCTGCATGGTCTGCGCCGCCTCCGCGGCCGCCGGACGCGCCAGCAACGGCAATTCGTAGCTGCGCCGTTCGGACCCGAACAGCAATTCGACCACCCGGCGAAAAGAAAAACCCTCCGCGGTAATGGATAGGGCTCTGGCGTGATCGGCAGCACCGGCACCCGGCCGCTGCACCGGCATCCAGGGATCACCCACCACGCCGCGATGGTGTGCAGCATGCACCCGCGTTCCTGCTGAGCAAGCCTGCAGGGCCATAATCTCCGCCAGCTTTACGGATGTGCCCACCGCCGCCGCCGGGGTGTTATCGCCGCCCATCCGGACCAGCCGCACCCGGCGGCACACTTCGATAAACAGCGGGTGCAGTTCGTCTAACTGAAACTGCTGTTCGGCAAACGCCCACGGCTGCAGCCACAACAGGCCGGGGCGCTGCGCCCGGCTCGCCGCGGCAGCGTTATTGACGGTGTTGAGCAGCAAGCTCAGGTCGCGCCGGAAGGCCGCCCCGGGACCGCCACGCTGCCGCACCCAGTTTACATAGGTGCGGTTGCCGTAGCCGCCGTTCATACGCGCCACACCATACTTGCCGGCGCCCATAACACCTTCCTGGGTCTGCAGCGATATCAGCGCAAAAGCCCAGTCTTCAGCGGTGACGCTGTCGCGCCGCATATGTTTAACGTCATGATTCTTGGCAACAACCAGTATGTCCAGCACATCCGGCGTATGCGCGGGACTCCTATAGTCATGCAGACCGTCCGCAGCCGGCGGCTGCAGAAAGGCTGGTCTATCCGCCGCGGCCAGCAACTTCCAGGCATCATCGCCACCCGCGGCCGCGGTCAGGTTCCGCAGGCAGGCAAGCCACTGCGCCGCCGTCCATTGCAGCGCAGCCGGTCTTCTTGTGTTTTTCGTTTTGGTGTTCTTCGTTTGGGTGTTCTTCGTTTGGGTGTTCTTCTTTTGCGTATTCTTCTTTTGGGTATTCTGCGTATCGGCGTCCGCGGCGATGGCCGCCAGTTGCACCAGAAAGGCGTGCCAGGCGGGAGCCTGATGCGGCCGTAGACGTGGGAAGGAAACGATCTCGTCCCGGCACAAGCCGTGCAGTACCTGCGGCAGCGTGCTGCCTCCCATGACACCGCCGGCCCGCTCAACGGTAAACACCGGATCAGTCAGCAGGCTGTTGGGAAACCCGGAAGTTCTGACATCAATCGGCTGCAGCAGGGGATCCGCCGTGGATTCAGCCTGTTGGGCAGCCGGAGTTTGCGGTTGTGATTGCCAATTGCGTTCAGCCAACGCCTTACCCTCAAGTGTCTGCCACTCAAGGTACTCGGGCACTTCGCCCAAGTAACAACGGAACTACAACGGCGAGCTAGAAATTCCCAGTTTTTTCAACCCGGGCTAGGCCGCGGAACCTGCCTACCACTTTACCGGCAGCTTTTTTGCCACCAGCTGATTTTTCAGGGTCACGTAGACGGGTACGCCGTTTTTGTATGGCGGATAATCCTCGCCGGCGATTAACGGCGCCAGGTAGCGTTTCGCCGCGGCGGTCACCCCGAAGCCGTCAGCGCTGATAAAACTCCTGGGCATCTTACGTTCCACGTTGGCCACCCGGGAAAGCTTTGCCTCACCGATTTTCCAGCGGTAAGGCTTGTCGCTGGTGCGCACAATAGTCGGCATTACCGCGTTTTTTCCCGCCACGGCAAACTCCACAGCCGCCCGGCCCAGCGCGTACGCCTGCTCAACGTCCGTAGCGGAGGCAATGTGGCGCGCCGCGCGTTGCAGGTAGTCGGCTACCGCCCAGTGATACTTGTATCCCAGCTTGGTTTTTATCAATTCCGCCACCATGGGCGCCACGCCGCCAAGCTGGGTATGGCCAAACGCATCTTTGCCGCCGGCGTCAGCCAGAAATGTGCCGTCTTTGTATTGCGCCCCTTCCGACACCACAATCACACAATAGCCCCGCTGCTGTACCGTTTTCTTCACCTTGCGGATAAAACTGGCCTGCTGAAACGGCACCTCCGGCAGCAGAATGATGTGCGGCGCGTCGCCGGGAGTTTCCTGGGCGAGGGCTGCAGCCGCGGCGATCCAGCCGGCATGCCGGCCCATGACTTCAAGCACAAAAACCTTGGTTGAGGTTTCACACATGGAGGCCACGTCCAGGGCCGCTTCGCGGGTGGAGACGGCAACATATTTGGCCACCGAACCGAAGCCCGGGCAGCAATCCGTAAACGGCAGGTCGTTATCCACCGTCTTCGGCACGCCGATACAGGTCAGCGGGTAGTCCATCGCGGCACCCAGTTGCGCTACCTTGTTAGCCGTATCCTGGGAATCACCGCCGCCGTTGTAAAAGAAATAACGGATATTGTGGGCTTTGAAAACATCCAGCAGGCGCTGATACTCCCGCGCATTCTCCTCCAGCGATTTCAACTTGTACCGGCACGACCCGAACGCCCCGCTCGGCGTTTGCCGCAGCGCCGCAATAGCGCGGGCGGATTCTTTGCCGGTATCAATTAATTCTTCATTCAGGGCGCCGAGAATGCCGTTGCGGCCGGCGTATACTCTGCCGATCACATCCCTGTGCTTACGTGCAGTTTCAATCACCCCGCAGGCTGAAGCGTTGATGACCGAGGTGACGCCCCCCGACTGCGCGTAAAACGCGTTTCCTTTTGCCATAAGTCCGGTATTCCTCAATGCCAATGGTTGTGAGGTGCGAACTATATCCCGGCAGCGCCGAGATTTATGCGACAATTTCCGCTTAAGTCATAACGAACCGCTGCATGTCTCAGATTTTTCTGCTGCTCTGGCGGCTGTGCACGTTCCGCGCAGGCCCGGATGCGATGCCCGCCAACAATACCCTGCTGGGTCTGATCATTTCCTTGAACGCGCTGTTGTCGGTGAGTCTGTATCTGCTGGTGAATACCGCTACGTTGTTGAAAGCGGCCACCCTGGTGTCGGTAAGCATGGCGGGTACCGCCGGGCTGGTGTGGCTGATCATGAACCTGATGGAAATGGGCAACCGCTTTCCCCAGACTCTGATGGCCTTGTTCGGGGTGGACATACTGATCACCCTGCTCACCGGAGCGGTTGCCATGGTCACCGGCACGGAAGAAATTTCCGCCGCCGGCGCCTCCCTGCTGACCCTGTTGATGTTCTGGAATCTGGCCATTTTTGCCTTTATCTTTCACCGCGCCCTGAACATCCACATCGGTTTCGGCTTTCTGCTGGCCTTATTTGTGGTGATTTTTTCAATTGCCATGAGCCAGGCGGCGGTGTCCACATGAGCCACATCTATTTTCTCGGTATCGGCGGCACGCTGATGGGCAGCCTGGCCCAGCTCGCGCAGCAACTGGGCCATACCGTCAGCGGCAGCGACAAGGCCCTGTACCCCCCCATGAGCGATCAGTTGGCGGCGGCCGGCATCCGCGTATACGAAGGTTTTGAGCCGGCCCAGCTCGAACCGGCACCGGATCTGGTGGTGATCGGCAATGCCGGCTTACCGCGCGGCCACGACGCCGTGGAATATATCCTGGAGCGCGGCCTGGCCTATACCTCCGGCGCCCAATGGCTGGGTGAAGCGGTGCTGCAGACGCGCTGGGTGCTGGCGGTAGCCGGCACCCACGGCAAGACCACCACCGCCAGCATGCTGGCCTGGATTCTCGAGCAGGCCGGCCTGCAGCCCGGTTACCTGATCGGCGGCGCACCAATGAACTTCTCCCAGTCCGCACGCCTCGGCGAGACACCCTTTTTTGTTGTTGAGGCGGACGAATACGACACCAGTTACTTCGACCGGCGTTCCAAGTTTGTCCACTACCGGCCGCGCACCTTGATCCTCAACAACCTGGAATTCGACCACGCCGACATATTTCCCGACATCGAAGCCATCGGCACCCAGTTCCATCATCTGTTACGCACCGTGCCCGGCGGCGGCCTGGTCATTGCCCCCAGCAACGACGAACACCTGCACGAAGTGCTGGCACAGGGCGTGTGGACACCTGTCAGCCGGGTGGGAGAGCAGCCGGTGCCCAATAACAGACGGGCTGCCACCGAAAGCGGCGAGCTGTGGAGTGCCGGCCATACCGCCGCTGACGGCGCCGCTTTTGACGTGCTCTTGAACGGGGCCGCCCAGGGCCGCGTGCAGTGGGACTTGATCGGGCGTCACAATCAGCACAACGCGCTGAACGCGGTCGCCGCGGCCCGCCACGCCGGTGTGCCGCCGGAGCAGGCGATTGAAGCCCTGTGCGGTTTTCAGGGGGTCAAACGGCGCCTGGAGATTCTTTACAATGATGATCACTTCACCCTGTACGACGATTTTGCCCACCATCCCACCGCCATCCGCGCCACCCTGGAAGGCTTGCGCAAGCGGGTCGGCAACGACGAAATCCTGGCGGTGGTCGAGCCGCGCACCCATACCATGTCGTTGGGCACGCTGCGGCACGAGCTGACCACCTGCTGCGCTGCCGCGGACCGGGTCATCTGGTTCCGCGGTGAAAACATCAAGTGGGATATCACCGAAGTGGCGCAACACTGCGTGGTCCCGGCCAGGGTGGCGGACAATCACCAGAAGCTGGTGCAGAGCTTACTCAAAGAGCACCGTCCGGGGCGCAAGAAGCTGCATGTCGTTATCATGAGCAATGGCGCCTTCGGCGGCATTTACCAGACCCTGGTGGAGTCGCTGGGGTAACACCGAAGCACAACAAAGCAGAATAAGGAGGGGGGAACATGACTACCGGACACATACAGACGCGGCTGCTGCTCGCGGTTGTCAGCCTGCTGGCGGCGGTGCCGCTGAGCGCTGAAGACTGGTACCCATCGCGCTACGGGGCTGACGACACCCTTGGCGCCATCAACAATCTGTCCGCGGAGAAAATCAAACAGGCGGCGCGCCTGGTGAAGTCCGGCAAGGCTTACCCCCTGGGGGTGGAAACCGGGCCCACCTCTCCGGCATACCCGCCGCGTTCCTACTCCATGACCATCCTGCAACTGGACGATGGCATGGGCACCCCGCTCGGCAGCAACAAGGCCACCGGCAACGACGATCTGATGAATATGTGGATGGGTATCGGCAGTCAGATTGACGGGCTCGGACACATGGGGGTGAACCACGTCTATTACAACGGCAACAAAGCCAGCGACTTTGTCACCCCCAAGGGTTTAACCAAACTGTCCATCGACAAGCTGCCGCCTATCGTCAGCCGCGGCATCCTGCTCAACATGGCAGCCCACCTGGGCCAGGATATCCTGCCGGAAGGCACCGCCATCAACAGCCGGCAGATCAAAGCAGCTGCGGCCGCGGCCGGCGTCAGCATTGAGTCCGGCGACGTGGTGCTGCTGCACACCGGCTGGCTGAATGTGATGGAATCCGATCCGCAACGCTTCATGGCCGGCCAACCCGGGCTGGGTCTGGACGGCGCCAGATATCTTGCCGGCCTCGGCATTGTTGCGGTCGGCGCTGACAACTGGGCTCTGGAAGTTTTACCGGCTGAAGACCCGGCCCAGGCGTTTCCGGTCCATCCAGAACTATTGGCCAAGAACGGCGTCTATATACTGGAAAATATGGACACCCGGGCCCTGGCCGCGGACGGCGTCAGCGAGTTTCTTTTTGTGCTGGGCCAGCCCCGCTTCGTGGGTGCCGTGCAAGCCGTCATCAACCCGGTAGCTATCCACTGAGTGCAGCTTTCAGCAGACAATCCCCAGGCCCTCACCGCCCTGGCGCAGCAGCAGGGGTGGCTGACCGCCGGCCAACAGGTCAGCCGCCTCAGCGTTCCCGGCGCCGGTAACATGAACCTGGTACTGCGCGCCGAGATCAACGACGGCAGCAGCGTTATCTTCAAACAGGCCCTGCCCTGGGTGGCCAAATACCCGCAGATTCCCGCACCCGTCAGCCGTCTCGACAGCGAAGCCGCTTTTTACCAGGCCGTGGCGGCGCAGCCGGCGCTGGTGATGCGCACCCCGGCGGTACTGGGTTATCACCGCGGGCATCACCTGTTGTGCATGCAGGACCTGGGTGAGGTGGGGGACATGACCCATCTCTACACCGGCGGTGACGCGCCGCCGGAACGAGAGCCTGCGTTAAACGGGCTGGTGTACTGGCTGTGGAAGCTGCACGCGCTGCCGGTTGCACCAGACCTGCCCCGCGTCCTGGAAAACCGGGACATGCGGGAGTTGAACCACGAACACATATTTGTGCTGCCTTTTACCCCGGACAACGGTGTTGAACTCAGCCCGCCGCTGCGGGAAGCCGCCCGCGGTCTGCAGGCGGACCGCCGCCTGGGCGACGCCGCGGCGGAGCTCGGGCAGATCTATCTGGGGCGCAGCGGGCATGCCTCAAGGCCATGCCTGTTACATGGCGACTATTATCCCGGCAGTTGGCTGCAGCACCCGCGCATGGGTGTGATGGTGATCGACCCTGAATTCTGTTTTGTCGGTCCGCCTGAATTTGATGTCGGCGTGATGCTGGCCCACCTGACCCTGTGCGGCTTCGACCAGGCGCGCCTTGCCCCGCTGCTGCAGTCTTACGTCACCCCGCCGGACTTCAGCTATCCACTGATGCTGCAATTTGCCGGTGTGGAGATCATCCGCCGCCTGCTGGGGGTGGCCCAATTGCCGCTGACCGCTGATGACAGTACCCGTATCCAATGGCTGCAGGCAGCCCGGCAGATGGCCGCCGCTTAGTGCCGACGCCGCTGATCATAGATACCGATGTGGCCCTGGGCGTCTGGCATGAAGGCCGGCCCCGGGACATCGACGACGGATTTGCCATGGTTGAAGCCATCAACAGTCCGCAACTGGAGCTGCTGGGGGTCACCTGTGTATTCGGCAACGGTCCTCAGGATGAGGTGTTCCGCGTTGCCAATGAAATCGTCACGTTAAAAGCCGCTGACGTACCCGTGCTGCAGGGCGCGCGTCAAGCAATGCGGGCAGACACGGCTACCAATCCCGCGGTGGATTTTCTCGCTGCGCAGTTGCGCGGGCGCAAACTGGCCATCGCCGCCATCGGCCCGCTCACCAATATCGGCCTGTTGATCCGGCACTATCCGGAGGTGGTGCCGAATATCAGCCAGCTGATCGTGGTGGCCGGGCGCACCCCGGGACGGGAGTTTTATATCGGCAGCGCCGGCCCGGTGCAGGATTTCAATTTTGAAAATGATGTTACCGCCGCGGAACTGGTTATGCAGGCGGGTATTCCCTGTGTGCTGATGGGTTTTGAATTGACCAGCCAGGTCTGCGTGACCCGCCGGGACCTGCAGACCATCCGCGCCAAAAACAGCCCCACCGCCCGCTACTTTTACGACAACTCCATTGCCTGGTGCGACCACTGGACGGATACGTTTCCGGTGGACGCCGGGTTCCACCCGTGGGATTCCGCAGCCATTGCCTGGTTGCTGAATCCGGACTGGTTTGCCCATGAACCCCGCGGCCACAGGATCAGCCGCGCCCCGGAGCTGTTGAACTGCGCAGCGGACTACCCGGGGCCCAGACATACCTATTGTTACGGATTCAAGGGCCGCGGCGCTGCTGACTTTGTGCATGGCGTGATCGACGAAGTATATTAGGGCCTGATTGGACAGGGGAGTGAACGTGCTGACAGGCAAGCGGATCATCATCACCGGCGCCGGCAGCGGCATCGGCCGCGCCACCAGCCTGCTGGCTGCCGGCTACGGCGCCCAGGTATTATGTGTAGACCTCGCGGACGGCGTTTACGACACCGCGGCGCAGATCACCGGCAGCGGCGGCGAGGCTGAAGCAATGCAGGCTGACGTGGCTGACGAAGCCCAGGTAGCGGCTTATGTCGACCGCTGCATCCAGGAATTCGGCGGAGTTGACGGCATTTACGCCAACGCCGGCGTGGGCGGCGGCGGCAAACCCATGCTGGAACTCACGGTAGAGGATTGGCAGCGTACCCTGGCGGTGAACACGGTGGGCGTTTTTCTTGCCGTCAAACATACCGTGCCTCATCTCACCCGTCGGGGTAACGGCAGCATTGTCTGCACCGCCAGTGTTGCCGGCTTGCGCGCCAACGCCGGCGGCGTGGATTACAGCGCCAGCAAAGCCGCTGTGGTCAGCATCGCGCAGACCGTTGCTTATCAACTTTACGGCAGCGGCGTGCGCATCAATGCAATCTGTCCGGGGCTGATAGAAACCGGCATGACCCGGCCCGCTTTTGAGCGCGCCAGAGCACGCGGTACCGTAGACCGCATCGGCCAGCTCAATCCAACCGCACGCTACGGCGAACCCGCGGAAATCGGCGAGATGGCTTGTTTCCTGTTATCCGACCGTGCCTCTTATGTCAACGGTCAGGCGCTGCCGGTGGACGGCGGCCTCAGCGCTTCCCATCCGTGGATGTTTCCCCGCCAATGAAACTGCAGCCGCCCGCGCGGCAGCCGCGCCTGAACCGGCACCTGCTTTATGTGCTGCTGCTGGCGCTGGGCTGCAGCGCCGGTGCCTGTGCCCGGACCCCCGCTCAGACGCCGGCCCCAACCGCCGCGGACGGTGCCGCGGAAAGTGCCGAGCGGTTACACGCTGAGGTGCCCGATGGCTGGTTTAAGGGTGTTGACAGTCAAGCCGGCGAGCTGACCATCGAAGAGTACTTCCCCCCCGGCACGGAAGACTACTGGGCTCAGAAGGTGGTATTTGAGTCGCTCAGCGGCGCGGATCTGCCGGATCCCATCGTCTATCTGGACGGCCTGGCTGAACAGCAACAGCAACGCTGCGAAGAGTTTTCCCATCACAATGTATTTGCCGGATTTGAAAACGGTTACCCAACCGTGGTCCGGGTGCTGCAGTGCGGTCTGGCCAAACTGACCGGCAAGCCGGTGATCACCGTGATCAAAGCCATTAAAGGCAACCGCGCCTTGTATACCATCAGCCGGGTGTGGCGGCTGGAAACCCCGGCTGCCGGGCAGGACCTGATGCCGCCCGGCAATATGGCTGAGCTTGCCGCCTGGTCAAATACGCTGCAACGCATCCAGGCCTGCGACCCCGGCCTGGCAGCCCACCCGTGTACCGACCACGCGGACTAGAAACTCTCGTCGGCAAATGTCATCAGCGCCGTGGTGTCCGCCTCGATACTCTTTTCTAGGCCGATACACTTGGGCAACAGGCGGTCGTAGAAAAACCGTGCAGTCAGCCGCTTCGCTTCCCCGAAGCTGTCGTCCGGCGCAATTGCCGCCATGCGTCCCCACAGCCAGGCGTATACCGTTAAGCCAACCATCTCCAGGTAATCGGTGGACACCGCGCCGGGCAGGTTGGCATCCCCGGCAGCCCGTTCCGCCACCGAGGCGGTGGTGCGGATCAGGCGGTCAAAAGCGTCGTTCAAATCCGCCTGCAACCCCTCAGCCACTTCGGACTGGGCCATCTCATCAACAAACTTCCGCAAGCTGGCGCCGCCGTCGCGCAGAACTTTGCGGCCGATCAGGTCCAACGCCTGTACCCCGTTGGTGCCTTCATAGATCTGCGCAATGCGGGTATCGCGCACAATCTGTTCCACCCCCCATTCCTGGATATAGCCGTGCCCGCCGAATACCTGCTGCGCCAGCACCGCGCTGTCAAAACCCCGGTCGCTGAGGAACGCTTTGGCAACGGGTGTTAACAACTCCGACAATACCTGCGCCTGGGCACGCACCTGTTCGTCTTCACTGTATTTGGCCAGATCCAACTGCAGCCCGACAAACAGCGCAAACGCCCGGCCGCCTTCCGCCAGAGCGCGTTGCGCCAGCAGCATGCGGCGCACATCCGGATGCACCAGCAACGAATCAGCTGCCGCGTCCGGATTCTGCGGCCCGGCAGGCGCACGCCCCTGCAAGCGGTCGCCGGCATAAGCCGCCGCCTGCTGATACGCCAGTTCCCCCGCGCCCAGCCCCTGCAGGCCCACCGACAGGCGCTCGTAGTTCATCATGGTGAACATGGCCGCCAGGCCCTGGTTCTGTTCGCCCAGCAGGTAGCCGGTTGCGCCGTCATAATTCATCACCGATGTGGCACTGCCGCGGATACCCATCTTGTGCTCAATGGAGCCGCTGGCAAGCTGGTTGCGCCGCTCCAGACTGCCGTCCTCGGCAACCAGAAATTTCGGCACTATAAACAGCGAGATGCCTTTGCTGCCGGCCGGCGCGTCCGGCAGCTTGGCCAGCACCAGGTGCACAATGTTTTCGGTCAGGTCGTGTTCGCCGCCGGTGATAAAGATTTTTGTACCGGTAATGCGGTAGCTGCCGTCCGCCTGGGGTTCAGCCTTGGTGCGCATAATACCCAGGTCGGTACCGGCGTGGGCTTCGGTTAAAGCCATGGCGCCGGTCCATTCGCCACTGTACAGGCGCGGCAGGTACAGGGTTTTCTGCTGCTCGGTGCCGTGGGTGTCGATACAGAGGCTGGCCCCTACGGTGAGCGTGCCGTAGAGGTAGAGGCTGGTGTTGGCCGCCCATAACATCTCTTCCACCAGGCAGGCCAGCATTTTGGGCATACCCTGGCCGCCGTAGCCCGGATTACCCGCCAGCCCCAGCCAGCCCCCCGCGGCCAGTTGCGCAAACGCCTCCTTAAAGCCTTCGGGGGTGGTGACTTCACCGTCCTGCCATTGGCAACCCTGCTGGTCGCCGCCCTGGTTGGTCGGCGCAATCACCTCAGCCGCCAGGCGCCCGCCTTCAGCTACAACCGCCTGTATCAAATCTTCGGAGAAGTCCTGGAACGCCGGGATCTGCTCCCAGATTTCCCGGGCGCGGAACAAGTCAAACATAAGAAAGTGCGCATCGCGCTCCGGGGCTAGGTATTCCACTTCACCAACCAACCTGCAGATAAAATTTCTGCTAGTTTACGCCAATCTGCGGGAACTAAAAATTTGCTAACGCTGGGTTTTTGTAAGCTGTATGACAGCCGCAAGAGCAAGATCTCAAATACATATCAGGCCCCTGGCGGCGGTGAACGGGTTACCGTTCGGCGCGTCTGCCGGTGAGATCATTCACACCCTGGGACAACCGGACGAGGCGCTGGAAAACTATACCGGTGAATTGGAGATGTTGTTCGACGGCTGCTTTTACCGCTGTTACCAGAACCGCCTGGTGGAGGCGACCTTTCCGGACCTGTACCAGTTTGTAGTGGACGGGGTGGAGGTGCTTTCCATGCTGGACTGGCTGGGCGGTCTGCCCGATCACGTGGACAAAGCCCGCTTCCGCATCAGTTTGATGTACGGCATCGCCTACGACTACCGCAATCCTGCCGCGGGCTCGGTTACCGTATTTGAAGCCGGGCGCTGGGACATGTTGCTGTAAACACCTCCCGGATCCCTTTCCCGGTCAGCACTCAGGCGTGGACGTCGAGAAGAAAACCCAGCACCTCATCAGCGGTCTGCACTACCTTGGCTGAGGCCTGAACCTGGCGTTGGTAAAGTTTCAATTCAACCATGGCTTCAGCGGTATCCTTCAGCGGGGTGACGGGCCCGGCCTGTGCGCCGGTTTCGCTGCTGTTTTCCGCCGCGCTATCCCCCAGATTCATTTCCGCAATCTCCTGGGCAACACTATCCAGGGCCTTAATGCCCTGCTGAATGCTGTTGCCCGCTGAAGTAAGCATCGGGTTAACCGCCATGCTGCCGTTCCTGATATTGGGAATCCATAACGCTAGCCGAAAGCGGCGTTTCCCGCACCCTGACAGACGCCGTTTTCTGCCGGAAATGTGTGCCAGGTCGCAAAAACCCATGAAGTAATCCAGTGTAGCCTGGGGCATGTTTTCCCTCTGGCACCACTTTTTGAATGTGCTGCTGCCGGACTGCTGTGTCCTCTGTGATGAAGTCCTGCAGCCGCGGCCGCTGGATCTGCTGTGCAGCCACTGCCGGCAGACCCTGCCGCACAATTCCGACAGCTGTGCGGCCTGCGCCATGCCGGGGCAGTTGAGTGCGCCCGCCTGCGTCTATTGCGGCCATCATCACCACAGCCCGCCGCCGGAACTGACCCTGGCCGCATTGCGCCACGAACACAGCGCCCGTTGGCTGGTGCACCGGTTGAAGTTTCAAAAGGGTTTCCGCGAATGTGAAGCGTTGGCCGGCACCATGGCGGCCCAGGTGCGGCGGCTCTACGCCGGCCGGGCATTACCCGCCCTGCTGGTGCCGGTGCCGCTGTCCTGGCGCAATCAGGCCGCGCGCGGCTACAACCAGGCCGCCTGTCTGGCGGCAGCATTGTCGCGCCGTTTGCATATACCGCTGGCCCCGGGGCTGCTGCGGCGTCAACACGGACAGGCGCAGCGCACCTTGTCGCGCCGGGCGCGCCAGCGTCTGCCCGCCGGCACCTTTACCCTCGCACGCGCGCCAGCCGCCGGGCCGATTCCGGGCGGGCTGTTCCCGGCCGTACCGATTCCCGCCGGACCGTTCCCGGCCCACGCGGCATTGGTTGACGATGTCCTGACCACCGGCCGCACCACCGCGGTTATCCGCACCCTGCTGCACCGGCACGGCGTGCCGCGGGTGGACATATGGACCGCCAGCCGGGCCGTTTAGTCCGCAACCCGGCGTGGTAGAGTAGCGTTTGATGTCAGCAGATGTATCTACAGAATCCACCACCACCCCGTATGCCGGTCTGCACCCGGACTTGATCCTGGCTGCGGTGGAAAGTGTGGGCTTAAACGCAACCGGCAGCCTGCTGGCGCTGAACAGCTACGAAAACCGCGTGTATCAGGTTGAGCTGGAGGACGGCAGTTTTGTGGTGGCAAAGTTTTACCGCCCCCAGCGCTGGTCGCGGGATGCCATTATCGAGGAACATCAGTTCACCCTGGAGTTGCAGGCGGCGGAAATTTCCGTGGTGGCGCCAATTGTCATCGACGGCACTTCCCTGTTTGAATACGGTCAATTCCAGTTCTCCCTGTCGCCGCGCCAGGGAGGGCATCCGCCGAACCTGGAAAACGAAGACGATCTTGAAGTGCTGGCGCGTACCATCGCCCGCATTCATGCCGTGGGCGCCGCGGCCCCGTTCCAGCACCGGCCGCAGCTGTCAGCACAACGGCTGGGCACCGACAGCCGCAGCTTCCTGCTGCAGGAAAATTTTATCCCGCCGGACATTGAAGAAGCCTACGCCAGCGTGACCGAACACCTGCTGCAGCGCATCAGCCCCATGCTTGAGGACATGCCCATGCAGCGGCTGCACGGCGACTGCCACATGGGCAACGTGTTATGGCGCTCCGGCACCCCGCACTTTGTGGATTTTGACGATTGCCAGAGCGGGCCGCCGATTCAGGACCTGTGGATGCTGTTGAGCGGCGAACGGGCTGAACAGACCGCCCAGCTGGCTACCATTCTGGACGCTTACAACAGCTTCTGCGATTTTTCCACCGCCACCCTGGCTTACATCGAAGCGTTACGCACACTGCGCATCATGCACCACGCGGCATGGATTGCCCGCCGCTGGCAGGACCCGGCTTTTCCGCCGGCCTTCAGCTGGTTTGACACGCCCCGTTACTGGTCCGAACACCTGCTGTCGTTGCGCGAGCAACAGGCGATGCTGGAAGAACCGCCGCTCAGCTACTTATAGCGGTACCGTTACCGTTCTCAACCTGCAGCCGGTTGCGCAACTGGTTGGCATACTGCATTAACAGGAACGGCTGCTCCTCAGCTACACAGCTGTCCAGTTGCGCTTCAAAACGCGCCATGATTTCCGCAATCTGCGGGACGTCCGCCGAGCCCACCGCGGCGCCGTGCAACCGCTCAGCCGCCGCCACGTGAGTGGGGAACATCCGCATGGAGCCCATGATCGCCCGGTCAATGTCCGCCGCGGCCTGCTCAGGCGTTTCAAAAGACCCCTGAATCTGCGGGCTGAAGTGCAGGTGCACCCGCCCCTTGTGGCCCACCACGCCCATGACAATACTCTGCACGTCCTCCTGATCACCTTTGTCGTACTGCCCGACTTCATCCAGAATCCGCAGCTCGTGCGCCTTGCGCACCGCACAAGGATCAATCTCGTAAGATATGGACACCGGCACAATGCGGCTGTGCGCAAACACCGCGTTCAACGGGTCTGCCTCTTCCTTGTAGGCCAGCGCCAGCATCTTGAGCAAGGTCGGGTCGGTGTGATCCATGCCGTCTTTGGCGCGCCCCTGCCGTTGCGCAATCCATACCGACACGTTTTCCTGCAGCGAGTGCCTGATGTACTGACTGGTGTTGTGCAGGACCTTTAAGGTGGCCTTGGCCCCGCTGACCGCCCGCTGCACCACAAAACTCTTGTTGAGGCGCATCAGATCCGCGGCCAGCGCATTGGTTAACAGGTTGTCTCCCACCGCGCTGCGGCAGGTCTCGTGCCCGGCTTTGAAAATCACATAATTGAGCAGTGTCGAATCCATGACAATGTCGCGGTGATTGGAGATAAACAGGTACCGCTGGCGGCTATCCAGGTGTTCAAGCCCGGATACCGTCAGGTCGGTGATACTGTCCGCAATCAAGCGTTCCAGAAACACCTTGGTGAACATCTGGCAATCGTGGACGCTGTGTAAACGGCCGCCCCTCAGTTTCAGCAGCCAGCGGGTCAGCCAAACACCCAGTTCACTGTCATGCAACAGCGGCGGCATGATAAAACGGGCAGCCGCTTTCGGCAGGTCCGGATCGTTCACGACCCGTGCCACAACCTCGGGCACTTCGTGATCATGGAACGGCCTGATGCTGTCGAATTCTGACATGCAAGGCACACTAGCGACTTTGGCGCAGAAAACAAGCACACTTTGCGCTGAACTGCTGCTAAAGTCCCAGCTCGGCACAGGTGCGGAGCAAACAATGGGGCTGGGTACCAAACCATATACGCAGGGCCTGCTGGACCTCGGCAACGGCGGGTACGCCTGGCTGCAGCCTGACGGCGGCTGGGGCTGGAGTAACGCGGGACTGGTGGTTGACGGTGACGCCTGCCTGCTGGTGGATACACTGTTCGACAAACCGCTGACCCGGCGCATGCTGGACGCCATGCGTGCCGCTGAACCCGCCGCAACCCGACAGTTTGACTATCTGGTCAACACCCACTCCAACGGCGATCACTGCAACGGCAACGAATTAGTCGCGGACGCCACCATCATTGCCTCCAAGGCCTGTCTGGAAGAACTGGCCAACGAAAGCCCGCAGATGATGCTGGACCTGCTGGCAGCGGCGCCCACCATGGGCGACGTGGGTGAGTTTTTCACCTATTGCTTCAGCCGCTTTGACTTCAACGGCATCAACCGCGCGCTGCCCAACCAGACCTTCGAGGGAGAAATGGAGGTCACCGTGGGTGACAAGCAAGTGCTGCTGCGCCAGGTTGGCCCGGCTCACACCCACGGCGATGTACTGGTTTACGTGCCCGGCGACCGTACGATATTCACCGGCGATGTGCTGTTTATAGAGGGCCATCCGATCATGTGGGCGGGGCCGGTGCAGAATTGGATCGACGCCTGCAACTACATGTTGGGCCTGGAGCTGGATACCGTGGTTCCCGGTCACGGGCCGGTAACGGACAAAAAAGGCGTCACCGCGGTGCGCGACTACCTTAGCTACGTGCGCGACGAGGCGCGCAAACGTTTTGACGCCGGTCTGCCGGTAATGGAAGCCGCCCTGGATATCTCCATGTCGGATTACGACAGCTGGGGTGACGGTGAACGCATCGCTGTGAACGTGGCTACCCTGTACAAAGAATTTGCCGGTGACACGTCACCCAACAATGTGCTGGAAATGTTCAACATGATGGCTGCGTTGCACAAAGACCGGCGCGCAGCAGAATCCAGGCGCCCATAACCAGCAGCAGCGTGTAAGCCATGTGTTTAATGGCGTCTTCACTCACCGGCGGGGCAAACTGACGACCCAGCCAGGTACCCAGAGCCACTACCGGCAAACCCGCTGCCGCGTACAGCAGTACCTGCTGGGTCAATGCGCCGTCTACTCCGACAATTATGGTCCGCGTAGTGGTGGTCAGGGCAAAACTGGCCAGCAGGGTGGCCCGGATCGCCGCCAGGGGCAACGGCTGGCTGTAGCCGAACCACCCCAGCACCGGTCCGCTGGCGGAAAACAGTCCACCCATCAGCCCGCCTGCCACACCGGTACTGATACAGGCCGCCGGTCCGGATACCCGCCGCCAGGCATGCGGGCGCAACAGCATGGACAGGCCGCCGACGGTAATAAACAGCCCGAGACAGATTTCCAAAGCGGTACGGGTGTGACTGTCCAGCCATTGCAGCAGTTGCACGCCGGCAAAGATGGCCGGGACCTGGCCGCAGGCCAGCCACACAAACACCCGCCGCTCCACATGCTGCAGGGCGCCGCGCAGGGCCAGCGCCACATTCAGCATGGTCAGCAGGCTGACCACCGCGGCCAGGGTCGGCACGTCCATCATGCGCAGGCCGCCTACCACCGCAACGATGATCATGGCCATGGCAAACCCCGCCACGGACTGGACATAACTGCCCAGCAGCACAACCAACAGAAAGCCGACAAAAACCATCACCTATTCTAGCCTGATTGGCCGGCGCCGGGTGCGCTGCGGCCCGCCGGCGGCTGAACTCTGGTAGGGTAACGATTTACACAAAGAGGGTTGCCTTTGGATCTGCAATTGCAAAACCGTACCGCTCTGGTGACCGGCAGCCATCGTGGCACCGGCATGATCATTGCCGGTACCCTGCTGCAGGAAGGTGTGCGGGTGCTGGTACACGGCCTGCAGCCCGGCCAGGCGGAAACCGCAGTGGATACTCTCGGCGGCGGTATCCCCGTATGCGGCGACATCACCACCGAACAGGGTAGCGCAGACCTCATCAACGCCCTGAGTGATACGGACATAGACATTCTGGTCAACAACTACGGCACCGCGGATCCGGGCAGCTGGGGCGGCGACAGCAGCCGGCACTGGGTGCTGGCTTATGAAAAGAATGTCCTGTCCGCGCTGCGCATGGTTCAGCACTGCCTGCCCGGCATGCGCCGGCGCAACTGGGGGCGCATCATCAATCTCGGTACCGTGGGCTCAACCCGCCCCGACAGCCGCATGCCCGGCTACTATGCCTCCAAGGGCGCCCTTGCCAATATGTCGGTGAGCCTGGCGAAAGAAGTGGCGGGTACCGGCATCCGGGTAAATCTGGTGTCGCCCGGGCTGATCCTCACCCCGGAAGTGGAACAGGCTTACCTGCAGCGCGGCCGGGAAAAGGGCTGGGGGGACACCTGGGAAGAGGTGGAAGCTCATGTGGCCGGGGATATTCCCATTCGCCGCATCGCGCGCCGCGAAGAGGTGGCGGCGCTGGTGGCTTTTCTGTGTTCGCCGCTGGTAGATGCCGTTCACGGACAGAACATCCGCATCGACGGCGGCGCGTTGGATATTGTCAGTTGATATGCCCCAGCCCGGGAACACACCCGACAAAGTCACCCAGGCTTTGCGCATCTGCGGCCTGCTGCTGGCAGCCGCGGTGATGTTGACCCTGGATACCGGCCGCGGCGGTGTTGTACACCTGCTGCTACTACCGCTGGCATTGGCGCTGGCGGCCTGGATGATCCTGCGTTCCCTGCTGGCCGTAGCCCTGGCCGGCATGCTGATGGCGGCTGTGCATGCCGACCTGTCGGCCGCCGACTGGCTGACCGCACGCGCTTATCCCCTGATCAGTTTTGTTTGCGCGGCCAGCGTCGCGGTGATTCTCAGCCGCCGCTTCCGGCGTTACATCAGGGCGACCCGCCGGGCGCGCCGGCAGCAGCAGGCGCAACGCCGCCCGCACCCGGTAGAGCAACAATCCCCGGACCCATGAACCAGCCCGGCGAACACAAACCCCGCGTGTTGCGCACCCGCATCAGCGCGGCACAGGCACGCAGGGGGGCGCAGGCCATTTATGACGGCTTCCGCAGTTACCGCAAAGAATACATGCGCATTACCGACCAGGCTCAGCAACGTTTTGAGAGCGCCGCCTGGAGCGAGGTTCAAAACGCCGGCAAAGAGCGGCTGCTGGCCTATAACCGCTATATACAGGACGTGCTGGAAAACGCGCCGATCCTGAAACCCCATAGCGGACTGCGCGGCTGGCCGGCCATCAAAGCCGCATACAGTGAAATCATCAACAACACGGACGATGCCGAGCTGGCGGAAACTTTCTTCAACTCCATTCACCGGGAACACACCGAAGACGGGCCCGGGCACGCGGAACAGATGTTCCTGTACCGCGGCAGCGCCAAGGTCCGAGACCCGGCACAACCGGTTTTCCGCACCTACCACACGGCTGACGGAGTGGTGCCCATGGTCAAGCGCATCCTGCATGACTTCGGCTTCAATCTTCCCTGGCGTGACATGGACACCGACGTGGGCAACATATTGCGCTCGCTGGCGGAAGAGCGCAAAGAGATCACCTCTGCCCAGGATCTGAGCGTTGAAGTCATCAGCTCACCGTTTTACCGCAACAAAGGCGCCTATCTGATCGGCAAGCTGATCCACCGCGACCGGCAATGGCCGCTGGCGCTGCCGGTGCTGACCACCAGCGACGGTCGGCTTTACGTGGATACGCTGATCTGCGACGCGGATGAAATGTCGGTTATGTTCAGTTTTACCCGCTCCTACTTTATGGTCGATACCCGGCACCCGGGCATGCTGGTGAGTTTTCTGCAGGATCTGCTGCCGAACAAAAAACGCTCCGAGCTGTACGCTTCCGTAGGCCTGCACAAACACGGCAAAACCGAGTTTTACCGCGGTTTCCTCAACCACCTGGCTGCGTCCGACGACAAGTTTATGATCGCCCCCGGCATTAAGGGCATGGTCATGGCGGTGTTTATGCTGCCGTCCTATCAGACCGTGTTCAAAGTGATCAAGGACCGCTTTGCGCCGCAGAAGAACATCACCCGGGAAGAAGTGGTGGCCAAGTACCACGTGGTGAAAACCCACGACCGGGTCGGGCGCATGGCGGATACCCAGGAATTCGAGAACTTCAGCTTCCCGCGCGCGCGGTTTGCCGCCGAGCTGCTCGACGAGCTATGGGAAGTGTGCCCCTCCATGATTTCCGAAGACGGCGACCAGATCATCATCAAGCACCTGTACACGGAACGGCAGATGACCCCGCTGAATATGTATATTGAAGATTGCGGCGAAGCCGAGCTGGTCAGCGCCCTGGACGAGTACGGCAATGCCATCCGGCAACTGGCCGCAGCGAATATTTTTCCCGGCGACATGCTGTTAAAGAATTTCGGCATTACCCGCCACGGCCGGGTGGTGTTCTACGACTACGATGAAATATCTTACCTGACCGACATGAATTTCCGCGAGTTGCCGGAACCGCAGACCCCGGAACAGGAGATGGCGTCCGAACCCTGGTACTCGGTGGCGCCGGAAGATGTTTTCCCGGAGGAGTTCAGGCGCTTTCTGTTCGGCAAACGCCACATTAAAGAACTGTTTACCCGCATGCATGGGCAGCTTTTTGAAGCGGCATACTGGCGCTCGCTGCAGGACAACATCAACCAGGGCGAGGTCTCGGATGTATTCCCCTACCGGCGTAAAAAACGCTTCAGCCGCGATAACTGATGGCCTGCGACGCTGTGCTCTTCGACTTCGACGGCACCCTGGCGCCGAATCTGGATCTGCCGGATATGCGCAGGCAGGTGCTGGACATCACGCGCACCTACAGCGTGCCCGCGCAGGTGTACGAAGAACGCTACATCGTGGAAGTGATTGACGCGGCAGCCGCCTGGCTGCGCGGCGCGGCGGATGCCGCTACCGCTGACGCTTATTACCGCAGTGCTCATCAACGCATTCTCGACATCGAGCTGGGCGCCGCGGCGGTCACGGAACCGTTCCCGGATATGCCGCTTATGCTCGACGCGCTGCGCCGCCGGGGCGTCAAGCTGGGGGTGGTGACGCGCAACTGCCGGGCCGCCGTGCTGCGGGTTTTCCCCCGGCTGCTGGAGCACGTGGATGTGCTGCTGGCCCGCGACGACACGCCGCACCTGAAACCGGACAGCCGACATCTCAGTTTCTGCCTGGATACCCTGAGCTGCACGGCCAGCCGCGCGGTGATGGTGGGAGACGGCAGGCTCGACATGCACGCCGGGCGCCGCCTGGACATGTACTGTGTGGGTGTGCTCAGCGGCAGCAGCAACCGGCAAGCCCTGCACGAGGCAGGCGCCCACCATGTCCTGGATCAGCTTAACGCCACCAATCTACAGCAACATTTGGGCTTTCACCCGTCTCAATAGGTGATACCCGGGGCTGGTAAACCCAGCCCACCGCGTTGGCAAGCACGTCGCAGACTGCACTCTGCTCGTACACCGGATACGTTTCGTGACCCGGGCTGAAGTAAAAAATCCGCCCTTTGCCGCGCTTGAAGCAGCAACCGCTGCGAAACACTTCGCCGCCGGAAAAAGAGCTGATGAAGACCAGTTCGTCGGGCTGCGGGATATCAAAGTACTCGCCGTACATCTCGTGGGCGGGGATCTCGATGGGTTGGCTGACGCCGCGGGCAATGGCGTGGCCCGGGTTAACCGTCCATACCAGCTCGCGGTCATCCGCCTCGCGCCAGCGCAGGTTGCAGGTGGTGCCCATCAGGCGGGTAAATATCTTTGACAGATGAGCCGAATGCAGCACCAGCAGACCCATACCCTGCATAACCCGCTGATAGACCCGCTCCACAACCTCGTCGGCCACCTTGTGGTGGGCCAGATGCCCCCACCATAACAAGACATCCGTGGCATCCAGCACCGCCGCCGGCAGACCGTGTTCAGCTTCCTGCAGAGTGGCGGTGCCAATTTCCGCCTCAGGCAGGCGCTCACCCAACTGCGCCGCCAGGGTCGCATGGATGCCCCGGGGATAAATCGCCTCGACAGTTTTGTTATTGCGCTCATGGATGAATTCGTTCCACACCGTGACCCGCATGTTGTACCCCCAACATTAGAAAAATGCATTTTCCGCAACTTTTACCCGGTTGGGAATTGGCGTCCTTTTCTTTTTCCAGGCAGAATGGAAGGCATCGGCACAGGTTGGAGTTTTACCATGCAAAAAGTCACTGCGGCCCGTAACGAACTTGGTCCGCTACTCGATCAGCTGATTGTGCAGCTGGAGGCTGAAGGTTCCGCCACGCAAAAAAACCACTTCAACCGAATACGCGGCCGACTGTATGGTGCCAGCGACGACTGGGACCTGACCCGGCCCATTATTGAACTTTCAAGCTGCGTGGCCATGGGCTTTCGTTTTTCCCAGACCACCGCCCCGCTGATCCGCCGCATTCTGGAAAAAACCGCCGGCCTGGTGGAAGAACTGGAAGGCGTAACACCGAACATTCACTGACATGTCTGCAACTTACGCTGCCTCCGGCCCGGGCGCGGCGGTGGGCACGCCTGTTAGCGCAAAAAACGCAACGGTTCCGCCATGGCGGTAACCGGCAGCACCACGGCTGACGGCCGTACAGGCCAATGTCTGTGTGGCGCGGTCACGTTTACCGTGAGCGGCACCCCGCGCTTTGTTGCGCATTGCCATTGCCAGTCCTGCCGCCGGCAGACGGGCTCAATTCCGGCCAGCTTTGCCGGCTTTGCCGAGCAGCAGGTCACTTACACCCCCGCGGCTGACAGTCATGCTGGGGTGTTGCAGGAATACGAGTCTTCACCCGGAATTTTCAGAGCGTTCTGCCGCACCTGCGGCAGCGCCCTGCATTACCGGCCCGCCGCGGACCGGGAAATACACCTGTATCTGGGCGCGTTTAATGAACCGGAACACTACCGCGCAAACAAGCACGTATTTTACGAAGAGCATATTGCCGGCTATGAAATGCAGGATAACCTGCCCCGTTATGCAACTCGGGGTGGGCTGCCCCAGAGCTGGGGCAGCCAGGCCACCACCAACGTTTTATTTTTGTGCACGGCTAATTCCGCCCGCTCCATCATGGCGGAAGCCATCCTCAACCACCTATCGATCAAAGGCATCCGCGCCTACAGCGCCGGCAGCCAGCCGGCCGGGCGGATAAATCCGGGCGCCCTGGCGGCGCTGGAAGAACAGGGGCTGCAGTCAGACCAATTCAGCAGCAAATCCTGGGATCACTTCACCCGGGCCGGCGCGCCGCCCATGAGCTGGGTGATAACGCTGTGCGACAACGCCGCGGCGGAAGCCTGCCCGGTGTTTCCCGGCCGCTGCCAGCGGGAGCACTGGGGTTTACCGGACCCGGCCGGCGGCGCCGTCAGTTTTGCTGACACCTACGCGGAGTTGACCCGGCGTATCCAGGACTTTATGCAACGGCTATAGGGTAAACTAACGCTGTCTCCTAAAGTGAGGTTGGCGGTGCCGCGCAACATCAGTGACTAAGCAGAACTACCACAACCTGGGTTATTTTCGCGTCGCCGCCGTGTCGCCGGCCGTGCACGTGGCGGACCCCGGCGGCAACCTGCAGAGCATTGCCGCAATGCTGCCCGGCCTGCAGCAAGCCGGCGTCAGTCTCGCCGTGTTCCCCGAACTTTGCCTGTCCGGCTACTCAGCGGAAGATCTGTTCTTTTCCGACAGCCTGCTGCAGGGATGCAAAGATGCGTTGCTGGAGCTGGCGCGGCAGAATCCGCTGCCGCTGCTGTTGGTGGGTTCTCCCTGGCGTCTGGCGGATGGCCGCCTGCTGAACTGTGCCGCGGTCATCAGCGGCGGCCGGGTGTTGGGCATGGTGCCGAAAAGTGTGCACCCCAACTACGGCGAGTTTTATGATCAGCGCTGGTTTGTGCGCGGCGGCGACATCAACGAAGTGATCGTTGACCCGCAGTTGGGAGACTTTGCCATTCGCACGGACCAGCTGTTCAGAATGCATGACGCCACCGTCGGCATTGAGATCTGCGAAGATCTATGGGCACCCCAGGCGCCCAGCACCACAGCCTGCCTGGCCGGCGCAAATGTTGTTGCCAACCTGTCAGCCAGCAACGAACTGATTGCCAAAGCCGACTACCGCCGCGACCTGGTGCGCATGGCCAGCGCCAAAAACATCTGCGCTTACATATACGCCGGCGCCGGCAGTACCGAATCTACCAAGGATGTGGTCTACGGCGGCCACTGCATGGTGTATGAAAACGGTCAACAGCTTGCGGAGAGCAAGCGCTTCAGCCTGACTGACGTAAAACTGCTGGCGGATGTAGACCTGGGCAAGCTGCAGCACGACCGCGCCCAGAACATGACTTATGCCGGCACCCAACGGCCGCCGGCGTTCCGCGTGCAGCGGCTGGACGCGCCGCCGCCGGCCCTCACCGGGTTGCTGCGCACATATCCAAAACACCCGTTTGTACCGGACGACGAGGATGAGTTTCAAGCCCGGGCCCGGGAAATCCTGCACATCCAGGCCACCGGCCTGGCACGGCGCATGCTCAGCGCACACAGCGAAAAACTTGTCATCGGCTTGTCCGGCGGCCTGGATTCCACCCTGGCATTTCTGGTCTGCCTGGATGCGCTGCAGAAACTGCAGCTACCGGCCGACCGTCTGGCGGCTTTGACCCTGCCGGGGCCGGGCACCACCAGTCAGACCAACAGCAACGCCCACCGCCTGACCGCCGCGGCCGGTGTGGAAATGACCGAAATATCCATCGAAGCGGCAGTAGAACAGCACTTGCAGGATCTGCAGCACGATGGCAGTCACGATATTGTGTTTGAAAACGCCCAGGCCCGGGAACGCACGCAGATTCTTTTTAACTACGCCAACAAGGTAGGCGGACTGGTGGTGGGTACCGGTGACTTGTCAGAGCTGGCTCTGGGCTGGTGCACCTACAACGCGGATCACATGGCCAGCTACAACGTGAATGCCAGCGTGCCGAAAACCATGATGGCTTACCTGGTCCGCTGGTACGGCCAGCATCGCGCCGCGCCGGCGCTGGCCGCGGTGCTGGAAGACGTGCTGGACACACCCATTTCACCGGAGCTGATTCCGCCCGCGGACGGCGAAATCAGCCAGCACACGGAAGCCATTGTCGGCCCCTACGAGCTGCACGATTTTTTCCTTTACCACTTTATGCGCAACGGCGCCGCGCCGGCCAAAATTTATCAGCTGGCAACGCTGAGTTTTGCCGGTGATTACTCCGCGCAGGAGGTGAAACACTGGCTGGGGCAATTTTTGCGCCGTTTCTTAAGCCAGCAGTTCAAACGCACCACGCTGCCGCCGGGACCCAAGGTCGGCAGCATCAGCCTGTCGCCGCGGGGCGACTGGCGCATGCCGGACGAAGCCTCCGCGGCACAGATCCTGGCTGAGGTCGATCAACTGGAATGAGTAAACCAAGGGCAATCATGCAGAAGCCAATTTCCCCCCTGACTGTTTTGTTATCCGGCCTGGTCCTGAGCCTGGCCGCGGTCTTCCCCGCCCAGGCACAGGAGGATGAGCTGTGCGGCGACAACGGCGTATGGCTGCAGATCCTGGGGGCCGGCGGCCCGGAAATCGATGACGGCCAGGGCGGTCCCAGTTATCTGTTGTGGCTGGACGGCAAAGCGCGGGTGCTGATCGACACCGCCCCCGGTTCTTCGGTGGCCTTCGACCGCGCCAAGGCGGATTTTACCGACCTGGAAGTCATTGCCTTTACCCACCTGCACGTGGACCACACCGCGGACTTTCCAAGTTTTATCAAAGGCTCTTACTTTCTGGAACGCACGGAACCCCTGGTGGTGCTGGGGCCGGACAGCAACGTGCCGCAATACCCGGATACCGAAACCTTTGTGCAGCGCCTGATCGGACCGGACGGTGCTTACGCCTATCTGCAGGACTTCCTCACGCACAAATCCAGCGGCGGCTACCGGGTGCGGCCGCGCAACGTGCCGGCAACCGGCGTGCGCCGCTGGGCGCAATTCGCCGGCGAACATACCAAGCTGATGGCTGTACCCGTCAATCACTCCATTGTGCCGGCACTGGCCTGGCGGGTGGAGATCGGCGGCATGGCGGTGGTATTCACCGGTGACTTTAACAACCAGAAGAACGTGCTACCGGATTTTGCCAAGGACGCTGATGCGCTGGTAGCCAGCCACGCCATTGCTGAGGTGGCCCGCGGCAGTCAGCGGGAACTGCACGCTCTGCCGTCACAACTGGGGCGCATTGCCGCCCAGGCCAACGCGCGCATGCTGGTACTGGGCCACCGCATGAACCGCACCCGCGGGCGCGAAAGCCAGACCCGCGGACACATCGAAAATCACTATGACGGCTACGTGATGTTCGCCAACGATATGGAATGCTGGGGACTGTAGCCATGGGCGCAGATCACAGCTATGGGGCCGTGCTGGATTTCTGGTTCGGCCCCCTGACTGACGGCCTGGCGGCGGAAGACATCCGTCAGCGCTGGTTTCAACCGGACGCGGCGTTTGACAATCAATGCCGCGAAACCTTCAGCAGCCAATTGCAGCAGGCGGCCGACGGTGAGCTGGAACACTGGCGGCAATCAGCGGCGGGCTGCCTGGCTTATATTGTCCTCTGCGATCAATTGCCGCGTAACATCCACCGCGGCGGCAAACAGGCTTTTGCCTGGGATCACCTGGCCCTGGCCGCGGCGCGCACCGGCATCACCGAGGGATTGGATCTGCACCTGGGTTGGGACCAACGCACATTCTTCTATATGCCTTTTGAACACTCGGAAGCCATGCTGGATCAGCACACTTCAGTCGGGCTGTTCACCGCCCTGCGCGACGAAGCCAGCGGCACCCTGCGCAACACCATGGGCAACAACCTGCGCTACGCCCAGCAACACCGCGACATCATCCGCCGTTTCAACCGCTTTCCCCACCGCAATCAAGTCCTGGGACGGGTGTCGACGGCGGAAGAGGCGGCTTTTGCGGCGGGGGGCAACTCGTTCGGACAATCTTAGTAAACGCGCCGCAGTTGTGTGCTTTTTTTTGTTGAAGCCTGGTTGGGGTTCAGTTTCCTGCTCCGGGCTCACAGGGCGTGGGGGTTACGGCGCTCACGCCGCCGGCCCTCCCGGCTGCCCTTCCTCCGCTCTTGAGCCTCGCTGCGCGAGTCTCACCGCT
>JANQOA010000338.1 GCA_028279305.1 Pseudomonadales bacterium | reverse complement strand
AGCGGTGAGACTCGCGCAGCGAGGCTCAAGAGCGGAGGAAGGGCAGCCGGGAGGGCCGGCGGCGTGAGCGCCGTAACCCCCACGTCCTGTGAGCCCGGACCAGGAAACTGAACAGCAACCAGGCTTACAAAATCAAAAACCAAAAACTGAAGCGCGTTCGTAAGGGCGAGCCGGCCCCGGGCGGCGAGAAACCTGGTCCCCATGCGTAGACCGGCCAGCCCAGAAAAAACCCAAACTAAATCAGAACCGGAGATGCTTGATTCCAGTAAACTCCGAGAATGGGTTTTAACAAAGACACCGTCCGCCAGGTCATCTTCGAAGCGGACACGCCGGCCGGCAAAGCGTTTGATGTATGGCTGATTGTCCTCATTCTGCTGAGTGTGGGGGCGGTGATGCTGGATTCCGTAGACAGCATTCACGAGCGCTGGGGCACATGGCTGTACGCCGCGGAGTGGATGTTCACGATCATTTTCACCATCGAATACGGCCTGCGGTTGTGGTGCATCCAGAACACCTGGCTGTATGCGCGCAGTTTTTACGGCATTGTTGACCTGCTGGGTATTCTGCCTACATACATCAGTCTGTGGGTGGCGGGCAGCCAGTATTTCCTGGTGGTGCGGGTACTGCGGGTGCTGCGGGTGTTCCGCATCCTGCGCATGGTGCGCTACGTTGGCGAAGCGGAACTGATCTCCCAGGCGCTGCTTGCGAGCCGGCGCAAAATTACGGTATTTGTCAGCTCGGTGCTGGCGTTGGTGGTGATATTCGGGTCTCTGATGTATCTGGTGGAAGGCCAGCACAATCCCGGGTTTGGCAGCATCCCGGATAGTATTTACTGGGCGGTCACCACCATGACCACCGTGGGTTACGGAGATATCACCCCCAGCACACCGCTGGGCCGCGGCCTTTCCACCATCATTATGATCATGGGTTACGGCATCATTGCGGTGCCCACGGGTATCGTCACGCTGGAATTGAACGAAGCCAACCGCCGGCGGGCCAACACGCGGACCTGTTCCGCCTGCTCCGCGGAAGGACACTCGCGGGAAGCCACCTATTGCTGGCGCTGCGGTCAGCATCTGTACCGGACCGAAGAAACCGGCGACGGCGCGTCGGACAACCCGCCCTAATTCAGGCAGAACCCTTCAAATGCGGCGCGTTTGCCGTACCATGAGACGGTCACAATGGCCTGGTTTACTGCAGACCGGGCAACCAACGGATGGGAGAAAATAACATGAGCCTGAACAGTTTTAACGCCAAGCAGACCCTTACCGTGGGTGATCAGGAATACGATTACTACAGTCTTCCGCAGGCTGAAGGTATCGGCGATATATCGCGTCTGCCGGTGACCTTAAAAATCCTGCTGGAAAATCTGCTGCGCTTCGAGGACAACAATACGGTAAAGGCAGAGGACATTAAGAGCCTGGGGTCGTGGGCGGATGCACCGCCGGCGGCGGAGGAAATTGCCTTCCGCCCGGCGCGCGTGTTGATGCAGGATTTTACCGGGGTGCCCGGTGTTGCGGACCTGGCGGCGATGCGCTCGGTGGTGGTGGATGCGGGCTACGATCCGGCCATCATCAACCCGCTGTCGCCGGTAGATCTGGTCATCGATCACTCCCTGATGGTGGACAAGTTCGGTAACGATGACGCGTTTGCCGACAACGTCACCATTGAAATGACCCGTAATGCTGAACGTTACCGCTTTCTGCGCTGGGGCCAGACGGCCTTTGAAAACTTCAGCGTGGTGCCGCCGGGGACCGGCATCTGCCACCAGGTGAACCTGGAGTACCTGGCCAAAGCGGTGTGGACCAGAGAGGAAAACGGCCGCACCGTTGCCTTCCCGGATACCCTGGTGGGTACCGATTCCCATACCACCATGATCAATGGCCTCGGTGTGCTGGGCTGGGGGGTTGGCGGCATTGAAGCGGAAGCCGCCATGCTCGGCCAGCCGGTATCCATGCTGATTCCGGAGGTGGTGGGTTTTAAGTTAACCGGCAAGACCCTGGAGGGCATCACCGCCACGGACGTGGTGCTGGTGGTGGTGGAGATGCTGCGGGCAAAAGGCGTGGTGGGCAAATTTGTTGAATTTTACGGCGACGGCCTGGATAACCTGACCCTCGCCGACCAGGCCACCATTGCCAATATGGCCCCCGAGTATGGTGCCACCTGCGGCTTTTTCCCCATTGATGCGGAAACGCTGAATTACATGCGGCTGACTAACCGGGCAGCGGAGACGGTTGCGCTGGTGGAAGCGTACGCCAAAGCCCAGGGGATGTTCCGCGACGCCAACACGGTGGACCCGGTTTATACGGATACCCTGGAACTGGATCTGGCGACTGTAGTACCCAGTCTGGCGGGCCCCAAACGTCCCCAGGACCGGGTCGCCATGAGCAACATGAAAGAAGCTTTTAACGAAAGCCTGGAACTGCAGGGCCGCCGGGATCCGCTGTCCGCAGAGGTGCCGGGGCAGGATTACCAGTTAAGCGACGGTGACGTGGTGATCGCCGCCATCACCTCCTGCACCAACACGTCCAACCCCGCAGTGATGCTGGGCGCGGGGCTGGTGGCGCAGAAAGCGCTGGCGCGCGGCCTGACGGTGAAACCGTGGGTAAAAACCTCGCTTGCACCGGGCTCCAAGGTGGTGACCGAGTATCTGGAAGCCACCGGCCTGCAGGACGCATTGGACCAGCTGGGTTTTAATCTGGTGGGTTACGGCTGCACAACCTGTATCGGCAACTCCGGTCCGTTGCCGGCGCATATCTCCGCCGCCATCAACAGCGGTGACCTAGTGGTGGCGTCCGTGCTGTCGGGTAACCGTAACTTTGAGGGGCGGGTACACCAGGAGGTGCGCACCAACTGGCTGGCGTCACCGCCGCTGGTGGTGGCTTACGCGCTGGCCGGCACCACCCGCATCAATCTGGACAAAGAACCGATCGGGCAGGATGCGCAAGGCCGGGACGTGATGCTGGCGGACATCTGGCCCGCCAATGAAGAAATTGCGCAGGTGGCTGAACAGGTCAGCGTGGATATGTTTGACCGCCAGTACGCCGACGTCTTCACCGGCCCGGAAGCCTGGCGCGCCATCGAGGTGGAGTCCGGCGGTACTTATGGCTGGGAAGAATCCACCTACATAAAACAACCGCCGTTTTTTACGGTGGGGGATGCTCAGGATCAGACCATCGGCGTGCAGGACGCGCGCATTCTCGCCGTGCTGGGTGATTCCGTGACCACGGACCACATCTCGCCGGCGGGCGCAATTCAACCGGACAGCCCGGCCGGCCATTATCTGCAACAACACGGGGTTGATGTGGCGGACTTCAACTCTTACGGCTCGCGGCGCGGCAATCATGAGGTGATGATGCGGGGTACCTTTGCCAACATCCGTATTCGCAACGAGATGGTGCCCGGCGTTGAGGGCGGTTATACCCGCCACGTCCCCAGTGGTGACGAACTCAGCATCTATGATGCCGCGGTCCGCTACCAGGGTGAAGGTTCACCCCTGGTGGTGGTCGCCGGCAAAGAGTACGGTACCGGCTCCAGCCGTGACTGGGCGGCCAAAGGCACCCGCCTGCTGGGTGTCAAAGCGGTGCTGGTGGAGAGTTTTGAGCGCATCCACCGCTCCAACCTGATTGGCATGGGGGTGCTGCCGCTGCAGTTCAAGCCCGGGGATTCGCGCACGGCACGCAATATCACCGGAGACGAAACCATTGACATCAGCATGCCCGAGGGCGCCACTGAAACGCCCCGTCAAGAGATTGAGGTGGCGGTGAAACGTGCTGACGGCACGGTTGAACGGTTCATGGTGGACAGCCGCCTGGATACGGACAACGAGATCTCCTACTACAAAAGCGGCGGCATCCTGCAGTATGTGTTAAACAACCTGGTAGCTGAAGCTGGCTGAGCGTACCGTTAAACAACCCGCCGGGGTGGTGTTCGACATGGACGGCACCCTGATTGATTCCGAGCGCCTGGCGCGGGCCTGTTTCCTGCTGGCCTGTGAAGACATCGGCTGGCTGGACCCGGATATCGAAGTGTACAACCGATGTGTCGGCAGTACCGGTGAGGAGTCTCAGCGCATCATGCGCGCCGGCTACGGCGCCCGCTTTCCCTACGACCGGATGGAGGCGCGCTGGTCATATCACTATCACAAATCCATCGACAGCCAGCCGGTGCCGGTGCTGGACGGCATCCTGGAGTTGCTGGCGCTGCTGCGCGACATGGAAGTGCCCATGGCGGTGGCCACCTCCAGCCGGCGCCCGGTGGTGGAGAAAAAGCTGGCCGGTTCCGGCATCGACACCTACTTTGCCCACCTGGTGTGCGGCGGCGAAGCGCACCGGGGCAAACCCCATCCGGCCCCCTACGAAATGGCGGTGAGCAAACTGACCCTGTCCCCTTCGGACTGCTGGGCGGTGGAAGATTCGGACAACGGCGTGCGCTCGGCGGTGGCGGCAGGCCTGCAGGTCTTTCAGATTCCCAACGAACTGGCGCCGTCAGCGGAGATGGATGCGCTCGGCCACGATATCCTTGTGTCCGCGCAGGAGTTGCTGGCCCGTTTGCACCGTCTGCAATCCTGAGAAAAACGTCACAAACCTGAAACTATCTCCACACCGCGGGCTGGAATGTGAAGCAAGGCTGGGGCGGAACCGGCGTTACGTTCTATGGTCGGAGAGTATTGATATGTAGTACCTGCCGAGATAGTAGTTGTGATTAACAGGAATCAATCGCGTCTGATCGCTCAAGAGCGCCGTAACATGGCTAACAACATGGGTAGCCGCGGCCACCGCAAACCCCCGAAGTCAACAGCGACCGCACCCCGCAACAGCAAAAAGTGTTGATCGCGCAAACGCGCTGACCGTCTGCCGAATAGTGCTAACCGCGGGACCGGCTTCCGCTGCCGGTACTTTTGCGCCGCGCAGGCTTGGCGGCTGCACGTTTGGGTGCGGGTTTGTCCAGACTCAGGAACTGGCCGGCGAGCTTGGGGCCGACGCCGGCGTCTTCATGTTTAAAAAACACAAATGCAGTGCGCGCACGGCTGCTGTTGATGGCGGTATGCCATTTCTTCAGCGCGGCGGCGGTGTAAGACGACGCCCGCAGCCGCACATAAAGCAGCGGGGTCGACGGCAAAGTTATCCTGGCGCGGGGGGATGAATTGTCGTCGTGGGATACCACCAGGGTGTGCTGCCGTTCGGACAGCAGTTTTTCCACGTCCGCGTCCAGCCAGGACTCATGGCGGAATTCAAACGCAGCGGGATAGCCGTCGGGCAGCAGATCCTGGAAACGGCTGAGCCGCTCGGTATCCGCTTTCAGGTAAGGGGGCAACTGAAACAACACCGCGCCGAGTTTGTCACCCAGCACCGCGGTCCGCTTCAGCAGGTAGCCGGTGGATTCATCAGCATCCTTCAGCCGGCTCATGTGGGTGATACGCCGGGAGGCTTTGATAACAAACCGGAAGCGTGCCGGTACGGCGTCGCGCCAGGCTTCCACCACATGCTCCCGGGGCATGCGGTAGAACGTGTTATTGATCTCAACTGTAGGCAGCTTGCCTGCGTAATAAGACAGCCATTCATCCTGGGGTAACTTCTCCGGATAAAATGTGCCCTGCCAGCCTTTGTAGCTGTAGCCGCTGGTACCCGCCAGAATCTTGGTTGCCATCCGCATACCCTCCGGTGAATTAATCTTCCGGGATCAGCCCCATCAACTGCGCCGGGGTGAGGGACAGATTGTTCACCACATCGTTAAAAAACGTGATTTCCCGGTCACTGACCCGGCCGTCCGCGTTGATCACCTCCGCCAGCGCGTGGGCGATGTCCAGGCGGTCATCCGGGCCCAGCTTTTTCGCGGAAGTGCTGAGGTACTTGTCCAGAGGCGCTTTTTCATAAATGGAAGAATGTGCCGCCACGCGTACGTCCGCCGCCGGAAAGTCTTCACCGGTATGGGCTTGCAGCACTTCCCGTACCTTCTCGACCTCAATGGCTTTGATGTTGGTATCAGCGCTTGTAGCGCGCGCCAGGGTCATCAGCATGACTTCTTTGGCCAGTTGCGCCTGCTCCTCCGGGGTAGGTTCGGAGCCGCCAAAGATCTTAAGCACGCCTGCTAAACTCGCAATACTCATAGCTCGCCTTCCGTTCTGGTTTTTTGAGGGGGTATTCTTTCGCAGTGAGTCAAATCAAGCAACATCTCAATTTCGGGTAATACTTGGAGTTTTCAGCGCTGGCCGGTCTGCGCATGGGGACCAGGTTTCTCGCCGCCCGGGGCCGGCCCTCCTGCCTGCCCTCCTGCCTGCCCTCCCTCCGCTTGTGAGCCTCGCTGCGCGAGTCTCCCCACT
>JANQOA010000337.1 GCA_028279305.1 Pseudomonadales bacterium | reverse complement strand
ACCTCAAATTCGTAGATGGCTTCCATCCCCAGCTCCGGAAACGCCAGCAGCGTGGATTTGGTAATGGCCTTGGCCACCAGATAAGCCGCGCCGCCCACCGCAATCATGGAGGCGGCTTTGTTGTCGCGGATGGCGGCAATGGCCTCCGGCCCGCGCTCAGCTTTGCCGATCATGCCCGCCAGCCCGGTCTGCTCAAGCATGGTGCGGGTGAATTTATCCATGCGCGTGGCGGTGGTCGGCCCCGCCGGTCCCACCACTTCGTCCCGCACCGGGTCCACCGGACCCACGTAATAAATGACGCGGTTGGTAAAGTCCACCGGCAGCGGTTGCCCCTGGGCCAGCAGATCAACAATCTTCTTGTGCGCCGCATCCCGGCCGGTAAGCATCTTGCCGTTCAGCAGCAGGGTGTCCCCCGCTTTCCAGGATTGGATTTCAGCCGGTATCAGCGCGTCCAGATTAACCCGCTTCACCTCGTCGCCCAGCTCAAAGTCGATGTCGGGCCACTCGGACAGGTCCGGCGGCGTAAACTCCGCCGGGCCGCTGCCGTCCAGGGTAAAGTGCACGTGACGGGTGGCGGAGCAATTGGGAATCACCGCCACCGGCTTGTTGGCCGCGTGGGTGGGGTAGTCTTTGACTTTCACATCCAACACAGTGGTTAAGCCGCCCAGACCCTGAGCACCGATACCCAGCCCGTTGACTTTCTCAAACAGCTCCAGGCGCAGCTCCTCCAGGTGATCAGACGCGCCCCGCGCCTGCAGTTCATGCATGTCGATGGGGTCCATCATGGATTCTTTGGCCAGCATCATGGCTTTTTCCGGCGTGCCGCCGATACCCACGCCGAGGATACCCGGCGGGCACCAGCCGGCCCCCATGGTCGGCACCACACTCATCACCCAGTCGACAATCGAATCCGACGGGTTGAGCATGGCGAACTTGGCTTTGGCTTCACTACCGCCCCCCTTGGCGGCAATTTCAATTTCCACCTTGTCGCCGGGGACAATGCGCGGATGTATAACCGCCGGTGTATTGTCTCTGGTGTTGGCCCGGGCGCCGTCCGGATCCTGCAGGACGGAACCGCGCAGCACGTTATCGGGATGGGTATAACCCCGGCGTACCCCTTCGTTGATCATGTCTTCCAGCGACAGATCCGCATCCCATTGCACATTCATGCCCACGGATACAAATACAATCACTATGCCGGTGTCCTGGCAGATGGGTCGCTTACCCAGCGCACACATGCGCGAGTTCACCAGCACCTGGGTCAGCGCCGCCTTGGCGGCGGGAGACTCTTCCCTTTCCCAGGCGCCGCGCATGGCGCGGATAAAATCCAGCGGGTGGTAATAGGAGATGAACTGCAGCGCATCCGCCACACTCTGGATTACGTCGTCCTGTCTAATGACAGCCATCTAACCTCCTCAGGTTGGGATTTCGCAAAATTGATCGGTGTCCACCTGCACGCTGACCGGGCTGTTGCGGTGCGCGCCGGCGCTCCAGGTCGGCATGACCATGGAGTACAGACCGCTGCCGCCGGCCATCAGAATAAGCAGATGTCCGGGTGACGGAAACGCCCGGTAGTGCTGCTCGCCGCTGTCATCGTTGTCCACCCACCCCGCAAACTTTGCGCCATACCGCATCAATTGGTCTTTCGGCAGGTGGCAAAGTTCCCACAAACGCTGAGCCACGGCTTCCCGGTTCATATTGGCCTTGTGCAGGATCTCCGCATGTTCGGGATTCAACACCACTACCCCGTAGCCGCCGGTGAGAATGGCATTGTTGGTGGCCAGGTTGGCCAGCCCGGCCGCCAGCTGGGCCAGCAGGTTTTCGGCATCCAGCGGATCATCCGCGTCGCCGCTGTAGAGAACCGAATGCGGCGACTCGGCGCCGATCACGGTAACCACGCTGTCGTCGGCCTGAAAACCCAGCGCGACATGCAGCGGGCTGAACGGCGAGTGCTCTTCATCCTCAGCCAGGCAATAGGTGAACTTGCCGGGATGGCCCAGTAACGCCATATCCGAAGCGCCCGGCCTGGCGCCGCCGATGTTGATCATGGCCAGCCGCAGGGCGCGGCCGATGCTGGCGTTGGCGCGGTGGCCGGGACCCAGCGCGCCGAAGCCGGAGGCCACCGGCCCGCAGGTATGCCGGGCGGGGCCGTTAACGATAATCAGCGGTGCCGTGCAATGAGTGGTGGACTGCATTTCCGTCAGATCAAATACCGGATCGATGACCGCCTTGACCGCGGCCATCACCAGCGGCATATAGTCCGGCAGGCAACCCGCCATCACCGCAGCCGCTGCCACTTTCTCCACCGTCGCCGTACCCCGGCCGGGTCCCATTTCTCCCAGCACCATGTCGGCATCCTGACCTGAAGCCAACACCATGCGCGCGACCCGCTCAGCGGTGGGCACCACCACCGGCAACCCATCGGTGCAGCCCAGCTCATGCAGCTGTTCCAACGCCGCCGCTTCATCCGCCGCCTGTAACATTTCACTCATGCCGCTCACTCACGCCGCTGCCGCCAGACGCTGCACAATCTCATCCGCCACCGCCGCGGCTACCCTTTCCAGGTTAGCTTCGCCGGTGCCTGCCACCGGGTGCGGCAACCGCACCCGCGGCGCATCGGGCATGCCCAGGGACTGCGCCACAAAATCACCCTGGGGCCAGAAGTCTTCAGTCACCAGGGCCACCGCGGGAATACCCAGGCGGGCGATGCTGATGCCGTCACGCACGGTGCCGGTAGTACAACTGCCTCAGTGGCCATAAGCGGCCACGGCAATCTGGCAGCGCGCCTGGATTTCTTCCAGCATCTCCGCCGGCGCCGGTATAGACGCATTACCTTTGTTCCAGGCCGCCACCTGCAGCCGCGGGAAGCGCTGCTGCAGCACTTCCGCCAGCTTGGCCAGGAATGCTTCCGAATCCGGGAAACCGTTGGCCAGCAAACCCAGGGTTGTGCCGCCGCCGTCAGCCGCCATGCTATGCGACAAGGTATAGGGTTCCGCTTCCACCGCCACCTCGCCGCGGGGATCGTGAAACTCGATCATCATCACGCCTCCATTCAATCGTTGTGGCGCTTATTTTACTCTATTGTAGGGGCCGCGGCAGACACCTGGTGCAGTGTCTCGTTATTCCGCTAGACTGCGGCGATGAAAAAGAAACTCAGCTTCTCAATCCCGCTGCTGCCCTTATCCCGGCGCCTGCATCTGCTCTGGCTGCTGCCCCTGGCGGCAGCCTGCACCAGTACCCCGCCGGCGGACGAAGACCCGGCGGCTGAAGCCCAGCGTCTGGCCCAACAATACCTGATCGTGGACACCCACATCGACGTGCCCTACCGTACCTACCGCCAGCCGGCGGACATCAGCCAGTCCGCCACGGACGGTCAATTTGATTATCCCCGGGCGCTGGCCGGCGGCTTGAACGCAGCGTTCATGTCCATCTACGTGCCGCCGGCAATTGATGAAGCCGGGCACGCGTTCAGTTTTGCTGAGGCCAGCATCGATGGGGTGGAAAGTGTGGCTGCTGCCCACCCGCAGAAATTTGCCATTGCCACCTGCACCGCTGACGTGCAGGCACAGTTCAGCAACAGCCTGGTCTCGTTGCCTATGGGCATGGAGAACGGTGGCCCAATTGCAGGCAAAATCAGTAACTTAGAGCACTTTTATAAACGCGGCATACGCTACATCACTTTAGCCCACTCAAAGTCCAACCACATCAGCGACAGCAGTTACGACCCCAATGAACGCTGGCAGGGGCTGTCCGCTTTCGGCAAAACCCTGATTGGCGACATGAACCGGCTGGGGGTGATGGTGGACGTGTCGCATATTACCGACCGCGCTTTCTGGCAGGTGATAGAGTTGTCCAAGGCGCCGGTGATTGCCTCCCACTCTTCGTTGCGCCATTTCACCCCGGGCTTTCACCGCAATATGAGTGATGACATGGTGGCGGCGCTGGCTGCAAACGGCGGCGTCATTCAAATAAACTTCGGCTCATCTTTCCTGACCGGCGCGGCACGCGACTACAGCAACGCCCGCACCGAAGCCCTGCGCGCTTATCAACTGGCCCGGCACCTGCCGGACGGGGACCCGGCACTGCGGGCTTTTATGGTCACTTACACCCGGCAGAACCCCTACCCTTTCGCCGCCCTGGATGACGTGCTGGACCATATCGACCGGGCTGTGCAACTGGCCGGCATCGACGCGGTGGGTATCGGTTCGGACTACGACGGCGTGGGAGATACGCTGCCGGTGGGTCTTAAAGACGTCAGCACCTACCCCAACCTGGTGGCGGGTCTGCTGCAGCGCGGTTACAGCGAAGCGGACGTGGCTAAAATTCTCGGCGGCAACCTGATGCGGGTATGGCGGGAAGTTGAGCATTTTGCCGCCAGCCAGGGTTCCCGGGTGTTGTGCCGCTCGTGAGTATGCGCCGCCGGCGCCAGCTCTGCGCACGGCAATGGTTTCGTATCTGGGCCTGCTGCCTGACGCTGCCGCTGTGGCTCCCGCCGGGTCATGCCGCGCCGCTGGATCCGCCCCGGGAGGAAGCGGACGAGTTTCACTTTGTGGTGCTGGGTGACGCCCAGTTCGACAGTCCCGCCATCTTCAACCGGATTATCGACCAGACCCGGCGCCTGCGGCCCGCTTTTGTCATCCAGGTGGGTGACTTGATCGACGGTTACAACAGCAACCTGGATGTCATCCGCCGGGAATGGCAGCGTTTCGCCCGGCAGATTGGACCGCTGGGTCCCATCCGCTACTTCCCCGTGCCCGGCAACCACGACCTCTACAACGGCGACAAGCAGCCGGATCCGCGGCTGGAAGCGTTGTTTGTTGAGCGGTGGGGGCCGCTGCACTTTGCGTTCCGTTACAAAAACGCCCTGCTGGTGGGTTTGAACAGCGACGCGGCAGGGGCCCCCAACCGTATTGCCGGCGACCAGCGGCGCTGGCTCGAGGAGACCCTGGCAGCCAGTGACGCGGAACACAAATTTGTCTTCATGCACCGCCCGCCGCTGCTGATGCGCAATTTCGATTCGCTACATAAACTGTTTGTAAAACATAACGTTGGACACGTTTTCTACGGCCATCATCACCACTACCACCACGTGCTGAAAGACGGCATCCACTATTCCATGACCAACGCCACCGGCGACTCAATTCACGACCTGCCGCAGATCGGCGGTTTCCGTCACCTGCTGCAGGTGTCAGTGCGCGGCGCGGAGGTGGATGTAGCGGTGATCGAAGCGGATGCGGTTAAACCCCGGGACTACGTTTTCCCCGAAGACAACTACGACCTGTTTGAATTGAAACGCAACCTGCTGCCGGCCACGGTCAATCTGCGCGCCGCCGGCGGGGACGGCAGCTACTCACTGCAGATCCCGCTGCGCAACACCAGCCGGCGCGAAGTTCAGCTGTTTGTCACCTGCAGCTCCGCAGATGAGCGCTGGGCGTTTAAACCGCAGATGATCGAACCGCTGACCTTAGCGGCGGGGGCACGCGGCAAACTGGAACTGGAGGCGGGTTTTGCCGCCGGCCGCCGGCCGGAATCAACCCCGGTATGTACGTTCCGCCTGCCGTTTCAGACCCGCCACGGCGCCTGGTTCGATATCAACCTGCAAACCGCCGCTGAGGGTTTTTCGCCGCTGCAGGACTAGCTGTGAGCCTGAATGGGTGAGCCTGAACAGGCTACGCCTTAAAGTGAGGCATCACCTCTTCGATGTAAAGCTGCAGGTTGTCCCAGTCCACCGGCGGCCTGAACGCAATATTGATGCCCTGAATGCCCAGGTCCCGGAACTGCCCGATGGTATCCACCGCCTCTTGCACACTGCCCGTCAAAGACCCTTCCGGGTTGATATCCGGCGTGCGTTCGGAATTCATGTAAAAGCCGAGGTTCACGCTGGTGTCCAGTTCCGCTGCATCGCGCCCGTGTTGTTCACAGGCCCGGGCCAGGCGCTGCAGGCGGTCGCGGGCGACGTCCGGTGATACATAGGGCATGTTGAAGCCATCCGCAAAGCGGGCCGCCAGGTCGATGGTGCGCTGTTTGCCCCGGCCGCCGATCCACAGGCGCAAACCCAGCGGCGCCGGACTGCAGACCGCCCCCTGCATATCGTAGTATTTACCCTTGAACTGCACTTCCTCTCCGGACCACAGGGTTCTGATGATGGTCAGGGCCTCTTCCAGTTGATCAAAACGACGGCCCAACGGCGGAAAGCCGTAACCAAATTCGCGGAACTCTTCTTCAAACCAGCCCGCCCCGATACCCATGTCCGCACGGCCGCCGGAAAGATGGTCGATGGTCACGCCGGCTTTAGCCAGCACCCCCGGATTGCGGAACAGGGCGCAGAACACCAGACAGCCAACCCGCACGTTGCGGGTACTGGCGGCCAGCCCGGACATGGCGGCCACCCCCTCAAAACAGGGGTTGGCGCGGTCCTGCAGCGGGTTGGCATAAAAGTGATCCCACACCGAGACCCAGTGAAACCCCTGCTCGTCGCCGGTTTTCCACAGCCGTTTCAGCTCGTCCATGGACAGGTCCTGAGGCCCCGCATGTATACCCAGTTTCATCTTTCCCTCCCTCTCATCTTTCCCCGGCGCCCATCAGCAGCCCGGGACAGACTTTTTACTTATGGTCAAAAATGACCTCAGCGGCCAGCAGCTGCTGCAGGTACGGTTCGTCAAAATCCATCTCGCGCAGAATGTCCAGGGTGTCCGCACCCACCTCCGGCGCCCGCCGGGGCGCCTTTTTCGGCGCTTCCCGCACGTTTATGGGGCTGCTGATGGTCAGCTCGTAACCCTCACCGGTATCGCCGGTTTCCAGCACAATGCCGTTAGCGCGCATCTGCTGATCCTGCAGCACGTCCGCCATGGGCTGCACCGCGCCGTGTGTGACCCCGGCCTGCTGCAAGCGCGCGCTGGCCTCGCCGTAGGTAAATTTGGCGAACCCTTCAGCCATGGCCAGGCGGAATTCCGGGCGGTGTTTCATCACCTGGCTGATGTCCGCAAAGCGCGGGTCCTGCAGCCAGTGAGGACAGTCCAGGGCTTCCACCAGCTGCGGGTATTCCCGCGCAGTATTAATCACCGCCAGCACCAGATAAGCCCCGTCTTTACATTCATAACAGTCGGTAAAGGGGTTGGGCCAGCCTTTCTTCTGCCGGTACGTGCCGACGTTGTTACCCGCCACGACCCCCTGCAGGGCCATGCCGTTCGCCCATACGCCGTTGGCCGCCAGCGAGGTGGACACAAACGAACCTTCACCGGTCTTTTCGCGGCGGTACAGGCCGGTCATGATGCAACCGAAAAAAGCCGTGGCGGTACAGTGGTCACCCATCCCCGGTGCCATCGGCAGAGGGGTCTGTCCGAGTGCGCGGACAAACTCCATGATGCCCGAACGCGCCCACCAGCCGGTGACGTCAAACGCGCGGCGGTCCGCCTCTTCACCTTCGGTGCCGTAACCGCTGATGTGGGCGTAAATCAGCCGCGGGTTGAGGGCCCTGAGGGTGTCGTAGTCCACCTGGTAGCGGTTGAGCTGGCTCTTGAGAAAGTTGGTAGTGAAGACATCAGCCCGCGCCACCAGTTGGTGTAACAGTTGGCGGCCGGCATCTTTACCCAGGTCCAGACACAGGCTGCGTTTGTTGCGCGAGGTCAGCAGCCAGTGGTACGGCACCGGATGGGCACCCACCAGTTTGCGGTAACCGTCACCGCCCGGCGGCTCGATCTTGATCACGTTTGCCCCGTAGTCGGCCAGAATGGTGGCGGCACCCGGCCCCGCCAGATAGGTGGCGGCATCCACCACCGTGATGTCTTCCAGTAAATGTTCCACAATGCTCCCTGATACACCCAGAAATTTGCGCGCCTAAGTTAGCACTCGTTTTCGCTGCGCGCGACCACCGTAACGCACTCCGCCGGGCCGCCCGGCTGCGCCCATTCTTCGCCGATCAGAACCTGCAGGTGTATCGGCCGGCAGCAGACGTAACAGTCCTCCACATACGCCTGCTCGGCGACGCTGGGGTCCACCACAATCTCAAATCCTTCGCCGCAATAGGGGCAACTGATGGCGGCTGTGGAAGTAGACAACTGCATGGCAACCCCTGCGTATTAAACAAAGACATGTTAGTGTGCCGGGTTTGCAAAGATAAGGCCCCCGTATGTCCGATCTGCCGTTCTGGTTTCAGCGTGCCCTGGACGTGCCTTCCACCTCCGCCTCGGTGGCGGTGGACGGCGCCAACATCGTCTATGAAACCTGGGGTGAACCAGGCCGGCCGGGAGTGGTGTTGATCCACGGCAGCAACGCCCACCTGGAATGGTGGCGATTCACCGCGCCCTTTCTGGCTGAACATTTCCGCGTCGCTGCCCTGGATCTGTCCGGTAACGGCGACAGCGACTGGCGGCCGCGCTACAGCGGCCAACAGTTTGCTGAAGAGGTGTGGGCGGTGTGTGAGGCGGCGAAACTGGGTCCGCGGCCGTTTGTTGTCGGCCACAGTTTTGGCGGTTTTGTGGCGCTGGAAACCGGCCACCACTACGGCGGCCAACTCGGCGGCGTCCTGTTTATGGACTTCACCACGGCACCTCCGGAGGTGTACCTGGAATGGGGTATGCGGGCTGAGCGTGAAGGCGTGCAGCCCGGCCGCAAGCTGCGCGTATATGAGGATCAGGCCACCGCGCTGGGGCGTTTCCGCCTGATCCCCGAACAACCCGGCGTACATCCGGCGGTGCTGCGGCACATGGCGGAATACGGTTTGAAGCAGGTGGACGGCGGCTGGACCTGGAAATTTGATCCCGCCCTGTTCGACCACCTTGAGATGGGTATGGACCAGCGTGACAAATTTGCCGCCATGCCCTGCCGCAGCGCCTTGATGCTGGGAGAAAACAGTGAAGATGAGGGGGCCCTGTACGCTGACCACATGGCTGAAATTACCGGCGGCAGAATACCGCGGGTGACCTTGCCGGGGACCTATCATCACCTTATGTTCGACGACCCCATGGCGGTCAGCATGACCATCAGCATGTTGCTGCAGGAATGGCTGCGGCAGGATCACGAAACAGACATCCGCAGCCGTCTCGACGCTCTGCTGGACAGCAAGCGCTAGCGTAAGCAAGGCCGGCCGCCGGCTAGGACTCCTGCAGCTGTTCCACGATGCGGGCGTGATTGCTGCGGTCCAGGGTGTAAATGTGAGTCAGCACCACCAGCACAATCATGATAGCCATGGGCAGTAACGTCAGCATGGCGTGGATACTCTGCTGCACCTCCGCGGTCTGCGGCTGGTTGGCCACATAACCGGCCAGCCCGAGGATAAAAGCAACGCCGGCACCGCCGATTGTCTTGGCCAGTTTCTGAAAAAAGCTGGCGGTGGAGAAAATCGCGCCGTCGGCCCGCACGCCGTGATGCAGCTGCGCATACTCCACGGTGTCCGGGATCATGGCCCAGCCCAGCACCGCCACCGGTGTGCCGCCCAGCGCTACCAGACAGCCCCAGAAGAAGATACCGGTAACATTGTCGTAGGCCGTAAAGTAGAAGCCGATGCAGGCGGCAATTCCCAGATATGCGCCAATGCGGGTGGCGCCGGCCTTGCCGTATCTCTCCGCCAGCACGGGTACCCACCAGATGCCGATCAGCATGGCGCCCAGGGTGCTGCCGAAAAACCAGGAAATCAGGCTGGGATCACCGACGTTATAGATAAAAAAGTAGGCGGTGGTGGCCTGGCGTACGGTAAACCCCAACATGCCGCAACAGAAGATACCGATCACCACCAGCAGCGGCGGGTTGCGGAAGATGGCCCGGGCACTTTCCGCCAGCGACGGTTTACGCTGGGCTACCGGTTGCACCACCTCCCGGCTGGACCGGTAAGTGGTCAGCAGCAGCAGGGTGGCGAGCACCGCAAATACCACCATCAGCATCTGAAAACCGGCAGCTTCATCCTCAAACATGCCAACAAACGGCATGGTGCCGACCGAGACGAGGAAGCCGCCGGCAAAGGCAAAGCCAATCCGGAACGTGGACAGCCGGGTGCGCTCCGCGTAGTCGTCGGTCAGCGAGGCGGTGAGCGTAGCGTAAGGAATCGTCACCACGGTATAAATCAGGCCAAACAGAATATAGGTGGTATACGCCCAGATCAGCTTACCGGTTGCATCCAGGTCCGGTACCGTAAAAGTGGCAATGCTGATCAGTGCCAGCGGGATGGCGCCGAACAACAGGTACGGCCGCATGCGGCCCCAGCGGCTGCGCGTGCGTTCCGCGATGGCGCCCACAATCGGGTCGGTGACCGCATCAAGAATTCGCGCCACAAAAAACACCCCGCCGGCGGCCACCGCACTTAACCCCATGACGTCCGTGTAGAAGTACAACAGGAAAGTCATGACGGAAATAAAATAAAGGTTTATGCCGAAGTCACCCACGGCATACCCGACCACAGATCTCAGCGGCATGGCACGCTCACTTCAGGTAATGACACCGGCTGCCAGCAGGGCTTCGATGCGCTGCTCAGCCAATCCCATAGCCGCCAGCACCCGTGCTGAATCCGCGCCGGCATCCGGCGCTGCATTGTCGAACCGTTGGGGATGGGGGAAGGCGGACAGGTTAATGGGTGAACGCACCAGGTTGACATCCCCCAGCTCCGCATGGGGAGCCGGTTTGGCCATCTGCAGGTGTTTCACCTGCTCGCTTTCAAACGCCTCGCCAATGGTCTGGATGGCGCCGCAGGGCACCCCCGCCCGGTTCAACCGCTGCTCCAGTTCAGCCACGGTGAACGCCCGGGTAACCGCATTCATATCTTCCTTGATCTGCCCCCGCGCCTGGCCGCGGGCGCGCGACGATTGGTAATCCGGATGCGCAAACAGTGCATCAGCACCCAGCGCTTCACAAAAACGCTGCCACATCACCTCGCCAAAAGCGGCAATGTTGACGTACCCGTCGGCCGCTTCAAACATACCCATGGGTACCTGGGTGGGATGGTCGTTACCCTGCTGCCCGGCCACTTCGCCGCGCATGGTATAGCGGGCACCCTGGAAATCCAGCTTGTTCATCATCGCTTCCAGCAGCGAGGTGTGTACCCACTGCCCTTCGCCGGTACGCTGGCGGTGCAACAGCGCCAGCAGGATCCCCTGGCCCAGAAACATGCCGGCGGACGTGTCACTGATGGCCACCCCTACCCGCATGGGGCCCTGGCCCGGGTCGCCGGTGACCGACATCAGCGCGCTCATGCCCTGCACGATCTGGTCCACGCCGGGCCGCGTGGCATACGGCCCGGACTGGCCGAAGCCGGAAATGCTGGCGTAAATCAGCGCCGGGTTCAGCGCCTTGAGGGTTTCGTAGTCCACGCCCAGACGGAATTTCACATCGCTGCGGAAGTTCTCCACCACCACATCCGCTTGCGGCACCAGCTCGTAAAACACTTCCCGGCCGGTGTCACTCTTCAGGTCCAGGCACAACGATTTTTTGTTGCGGTGCAGATTCTGCTCGTCCGGGCCGCGCCGCCCGCCGGTAGCCGAGCCGCCTTTACCGCGGCTGGGGGGTTCCACCTTAATGACGTTGGCGCCCCAGTCCGCCAGCAGCCGCACCGCGGTGGGCCCGGCACGGGCAATGGTCATATCCAGTACGGTCAGATCGTTCAGCGGCCCGTCCACACAAATCTCTCCTCTGCTACCAAGATGCTGCCGCGGCGGGTCCGATGGCCGGTGCCGTGCTTACCTGATGAGACGGCCCGGCAACGCGTCGGTGGACTCGCCGCCTTGGTACGTCACTTCGCCGGACACAAGGGTGGCCAGGTAACCGTCCGCTTTCTGCTGCAGGCGCGCGCCGCCCGCGGGCAGGTCGTGGACAATTTCCGGCAGCCGTACTTTCAGATTGTCAAAGTCGATGACGTTGATGTCCGCTTTCATGCCGGGCTGCAGGGTGCCGCGGTCGTGCAGGTCCACCGCCCGGGCGGTGTCGTGGGTCTGGCTCTTGACCAGGGTGGGCAGATCGATGCGCTCGCCGCGCACCCGGTCCCGGCCCCAGTGAGTGAACAGCGTGGTGATAAAGCTGGCATCACAGATGGTGCCGACGTGGGCACCGCCATCACCCAACCCCATCACGGTATTCTGATGCAGAATCATCTCCCGGCAGCATTCCAGGTTGTTTTCCGCATAGTTGGCAAACGGCGTATACAAAATGTTCCGCCCATCGTTGGCCAGCAATTGATCGTATACGTGCTCCCACACCGGCACGCCGCGGCGCGCGGCCTGGGCCGCCATACTGTCCTCCGGCTCCGGTTCGTAGTTGGGCGGGTCCGTCAACAGCCACAGCTTGCGGCCTTCATCCATGATCTGAAACAGCCTCTGGAAACCGCCGCCCACGGGTTCGGACAGAATCCGCTGACGCCGCTCCGGCTCCGCCAGGGCAGCCAGCTGCGCCGGCAATTCCAGCTTGGACAGTTCGGTAAATGACGGCCGGCTGGTGAACGGCGATAGCGTCGTGGTCAGGCCCAGCAGCACCCCAATGGGCCGCGGTGCCACCTGGCCGCGCATGACCAGCCCCTCGGTACTGGCGTTTTCGATGCGGCCGAGGATTTTTTTCCAGCCGTTGGGACTCAACCCCTGGGCCAGCGAAATGGACATGGGCCGCCCGCTGTGCTGCACCATGCGGCGCAGCAGGCTGAATTCCTCATCCAGTTCGTTAAAGTCGGAGATCATCTCCATCACGCCCCGGCCGGCGTCTTTAAGGGCGCCGGCAAAACCCATTAACTCATCCGCTTCCGCGGTCAGCGACGGTGTGGGTTCACCCCGGGAGCTGCGGTGATTCAACGTGCGGGAGCTGGTAAAACCCAGCGCCCCCGCGGCAATGGCTTGCCGCGTGAGTTCGCGCATCCGGCTGATGTCTTCAGCATTGGCGGGCAGGCGGTCAGCACCGCGTTGGCCCATGACATAAACGCGCAGCGCGGCGTGGGGTACTTGTGCGCCCAGATCCATATCAAACTGCCGCTCACCCAGATAGTCCATGTAATCCGGGAAAGATTCCCAGGCCCAGGGCAGGCCTTCATGCAGCGCCACTCCGGGGATATCTTCCACGCCTTCCATCAGTTCAATGAGCAGATCGTGGTCCGTGGGCCGCACCGGCGCAAAACCCACCCCGCAGTTACCCATCACCACGGTGGTCACCCCGTGATGACTGGACGGCGACATGCGGTTTGACCAGGTGGCCTGACCGTCGTAGTGGGTGTGGATATCTACAAACCCGGGCGTAACCAGCGCCCCGTGGGCGTCTATTTCCCGCTTACCGCGGCCCTCAATCCGGCCCACTTCGGCAATTTTGCCCGCCAACACCGCCACATCCGCGGTTGCTGCCGGCGTGCCCGTGCCGTCCAGCACGTTACCGCCGCGAATGACTAGATCATACTGATGCATGTCAACCCTCCCGATGGCCAAAAGCATAGTTCTACCACTAATGCCGGGAATTTAAAAATGGTAGAGTCCCCGCCCAGTTTCCGCCACAGGGGCAAAGGTGCGTAAGGCTGCAATTATTCTTATCTGTATCGGCATCGGCGTGATTATTGCCGCCAACCTGTATATCGACGAACCCGCGGAGACTATTGTCGCCCCGACCCGGGACAACACCACCATCCGCTATACCAGCGCCGGAGAAGTAGTGGGTTTCCGCGACCGTCACGGCGCCCGCGCCTGGCAGGGCATCAGTTATGCCGCGCCGCCCACCAATATCAACCGCTGGCGGGCGCCGGCGCCGCCGGTACCCCACAGCGGTATTGTTGAAGCCATGGCGCCGGGACAGCCCTGCCCGCAATATGCCTCCCTGCTCAGCGGCAGCGATGCCGGTGTGGACGATAACGCCATTGCCGGTGCTGAAGACTGCCTGTACCTGAATATATGGTCGCCGCCCAACGCCGCGGATCTGCCGGTGATGGTGTGGATCCACGGCGGCTCCAACAGCGCCGGCCACGGCGGCAGCTACTCCGGTGCCCGCCTGGCTGCGACCCGGGATGTGGTGGTGGTGACCCTGAACTACCGGCTGGGGATTTTCGGCTGGTTTACCCACCCGGCCCTGCAGACCGGCGACCGCCTGGACGACTCGGGGAACTACGGCACCCTGGATCTGATCCGCGCGCTGCAATGGATCCAGGAGAACATTGCGCAGTTTGGCGGCAACCCGGGCAACGTCACTCTGTTCGGCGAGTCCGCAGGCGGCTTTAACACGCTGACCATGATGGCTTCGCCGCTGGCCGAAGGCCTGTTCCATAGAGCCATCGTGCAGAGCGGGGGCTACGAAATTCTGTCCCTGCAAACCGCCCGGGCCTACATTGAACAGGGCGGCCACAGCGCCAGCAGCGCCGAGTTGCTGAACCGCCTGCTGATTGAAGACGGTTTAGCCGAAGACCGCGCGGCGGCCAAAAAATACCAGGCTGAAATGAGCGCGCCGCGTATCCGGGAATACCTGTACGGCAAAACGACGGTTGACTTGTACAAACTGCTGGACAATGCCGGCGGTTACGGCACGGTTAACGTGCCGACCCTGTTCCGCGATGGCCACGTGCTGCCGGACCTCAGCGACCGGGAGTTATTCTCCAATCTGAACAACCACAACCCGGTGCCGGTGATTCTGGGCACCAACCGCGATGAAGCAGCCCTGTATCTGGTAAACGATCCGGCCCATGTGGAAACCTGGCTGGGCTTTCTGCCGCGGGTGAAAGATATGGACACCTACCGGCGGCTGGTGAAGTACCGCAGCCTGTCCTGGAAAGAGCGCGGCGTAGACAGCCTGGCGGGTTATATGTCCAGTGCCGGCAACCCGGCGGTGTTCGCCTACCGCTTTGACTGGGACGAACAGCCGTCCCGCGGCGGCTTTGATCTGAGCACGGCGCTGGGTGCCGCCCATGGTCTGGAAATCCCCTTTGTATTCGACGACTTCAGCAGCGTTTTTGTCGACTACATCTACCCGGGTAACGCCGCACAGATGGGCCTGGCTGACAGCATGTCTTCCTACTGGACGGAGTTCGCCCACACCGGCAATCCGGGTACCGGGCGCAACGGCCGGCAACCCGGCTGGCTGGCCTGGGGTGAGGATAATCACTATTCCCTGTTGTTGGATACCATCGACGATCAGGGCATCCGCATGGGCAGGGAGATGGTCAGCCTGGACGGCATCAAGGCGGAACTGGCCGCGGATACCGGCTTTGCCACCGCCAGGGATCATTGCACGGCGTACGCCCAGAGTTTTGCCGGGGAAGACTTTGATGCGGCTGAGTTCAACGCCCTGAACGCCAGCTGCGCCGACTATACCGCGGCTGAACTACGCGGTTGGTAGACGCCCGCGGGCGAACAGGGTTTCATTGCCCGGGGCAGGCTGCCGCGGGATGTTCTGCGCCAGCAGCAACGAACACAGCGCAAAGCCGGCGCCGATAAAAAAGACCAGGCTGTTGGACCAGATCCAGACATAACCCAGGGCCGCCGGGATCAGCACCGCGGCAATATGGTTGATGGTAAAAGATACACCGGCGCTGCTGGCCAGGTCTCTGGGGTCGGCAATCTTCTGAAAGTAGGTGCTCATGGCAATGTAGAGGGCAAAAAACATGTGGTCCACCACGTACAGCACCGCCGCCAGTTGCGCATTCTCCACCAGCCCGTAACAGATAAACACAACAATCAGGCCCACGTACTCAACCGTCAGTGCCCGCCGTTCGCCGATTTTGCGGATCAGGCCGCCGATGCGCTCGGCAAACAACCAGTTAAACGCATAGTTGATGAGGAACAGCAGCGTCACCTGACTGGCGCTGTAACCGAACTTCTCAACCATCAGAAATGCCGCAAACACGGTAAAAATCTGCCGCCGCGCGCCGGAGAAAAAGGTTAACGCATAGTACAGCCAATAGCGTTTGCGCAGCACAATGCCTTTATGCTGTTCGGTTTTGCCCGGGAAGTGCGGGAAGCCCAGCCACATGAACGCTGCGATGGCGGCACACACCGCGCCGGCGAGAAAAAAGTTCCACACGAAGTCCAGCCGCAACACCTCCAGGCAGACCCACAACACGCCGTACACCACCAGCGAGGTGACCGAGCCCACCGCGATCAGCCGGCCGAGCAGACGCGGGGCTTCATCGTGACTCAACCACTGCAGGGCCAGAGATTGTTTGACCGCCTCAAAATAGTGGAAGCCCACGGACATCAACACCGTGGTGCAATACAAACCCACCACGGTGGGGAAAAACCCGGTTAACGCCACCCCGACGCCGAGCATGGCCAGCGCCACCACCGAGAGGGTCTGTTCGCGCAGAATCAGCAGCACAAATACCGTGGTAAAGGCCAGAAACCCAGGCACTTCACGCAGGCTCTGCAGCCAGCCGATCTCAACGCCGGTGAAAGCCGCCCGCTCCAGGGCAAAGTTGTTCAACATCGCTGACCAGGCGTTAAACGCCACCGGCATGGCAATACTCATCAGAATCAGCAGATAGATCGGCTGCCGGTACCGGGCGAATGTGTCCTTCAACTGTTATTTCCAGTTTGTTTTCTGTAAGGTGCGCAGCCTTCGCCAAACCCGGTTGTGCTTAAACCCTTGTTAACCGAAGTGCTCAGTGTTGTAACCCCGGTGTTCCTGATCGCCGGCATCGGCTATATCTGGGTAAATAGGGACCAACCGTTTGACAACAATACCATAAGCCACCTGGTGATGATGGTGGGCAGCCCGTGCCTTATCTATTCGTCACTCACCACCAATGCCCCGGCTCTGGGGGACCTTGCGCAAATGGCGGCAGCAGCGCTGTTTACCATTACCGGCGCCGTGGCGTTTGCTTATGGTTTTCTGAAAATCATGGGCTGGAAGGTCACCACCTTTCTGCCGGCCCTGGTGCATCCCAACGGCGGCAATATGGGTTTGCCCGTGTGCCTGCTGGCGTTTGGCGATACCGGCCTGGCGCTGGGCATGGCTTACTTTTTTGTTAACTCCATCTCCCAATATACCCTGGGGTTATCCGTGTCTTCCGGCCGCTTCCGCCCCGGCCAGCTGTTCCGCCAGCCGGTGATCTGGGCAGTGGTGCTGGTGTTATGGGTGCTGATCAGCGGCGTACAGATGCCGCGCTGGTTTAACGCCACCACCACTATCCTCGGCGGCCTTACCATCCCCGCCATGCTGCTGATGCTGGGTACCTCGCTGGCACGCCTGAACATAGCCGCGGTGCGTCAGACCTTTACCGTGGCGGCATTGCGTCTGCTGCTGGGTCTGGCGCTGGGATTAAGCGCCATTTACATCTTTGAGCTGCAGGGGGTGCTGGCCGGAGTGGTGCTGCTGCAGGCGACCATGCCCGCCGCGGTCTTTAACTATGTATTTGCGGAACAATTCAACCGTGAGCCGGACAAGGTGGCAGCGGTGATTTTACAGAGCACCCTGCTCAGCGTCGTGGCGTTGCCGCTGCTGGTCGGCTGGGCTATGACGTTTTAGACGGGTCCAGCAGCTGAAAAACAAAACTGCCGTGCGCCGCCAGCACGTCCTGCCGGCCGAGCAACACTTCGCCGCGCAGGGTGGCCATACGCCGGGTGCGGCTCTGCAGGCGCACAACGGCATTCAACTCATCCGCCGCGCCGGCGCCGCGTACATAGGTTACGTTGGCATTTAAGGTCACCCCCCGGGTTTCCAGGGAACCCAGGGCATAAGCGCAGGCGGTATCCAGCAGCACAAATGACACTCCGCCGTGGGCAAACCCCGCCGCATTAACCAGCGCCCGGGGTACCACACATTTGATGCGGCATTCGCCTTCCCGCGCGTAAGTCACCTGCATGCCGAAGGTATCGAGAATACCGTGGTCCGCCGCCATGGCCATAGCCACCCGGCCTTCGATGTTGCTGTTGCCGTCCCCCTCAGCCATGCATGGTCAACCCGCCGGACACGCTGATGGTCTGCCCGACAATGAAGTCCGCTTCGCTGCTGGCGAGGAAGGCCACCAGCCCCGCGATATCCTCCGGCTGTCCGAGCCGGCGCAGGGGAATGGCCCGTTCCAGGCTGGCGCGTAGTTTATCCCCGGCTTCCCCCTGCCCGGCAAAGTCGGCAAACAGAGGTGTGTCGGAGGGACCGGGGCAAACGCAGTTAACAATCACCCCGCGCCGCGCCACTTCTCTGGACAGGGTTTTGCTGAAGGCAATGACACCCCCTTTACAGGCTGAGTAGACGCCTTCACCGGAAGATCCCACACGGCCGGCATCGGAGGCGATGTTAATGATCTTGCCGCCGCCATTCTGCAGCATTTGCGGCACCACCACATGCTGCATGTTCAGCGGCCCATACAGGTTGATATCGATAATCCTGCGCCACAGTTGCGGGTCCGAATCGATAAACGGCCCGGCCCGGTCCCAGCCGGCATTGTTCACCAGAATGCGTATTTCTCCCAGCGCAGCGCCCACCGCGGCAACACCTTCCGCGCATTGCTGGTAATCAGCAATGTCCGCGGTTACCGCAACGGCGTTGCCGCCGGCCTCGTTGATGGCTTCCGCCGTGGTCTGCGCGCCAGCGCCGTCCAGGTCCAGGATGCCCACCCGCACCCCCTCTTCCGCGAGGCGTAATGCCATGCCCCGGCCCAGACCGCTGGCCGCACCGGTGACTACCGCGGCGGCACCGTCTAAACCCCTCATATCTCCGCCTTAAGCCTGTTACTTATACACCGGGTCCATTTTGGCTATTATCTTCAGCCATGCAAACCTGCACCTGGGCCCCCACCGTCTTTCAAGGCAACCAAGTGGTGAACAAGAATGCGTCACCGGCCGCCCTGCCGGCGGCTGAAGATCTGCAACGCGTGACGGTTAACCTGGTGCAGCGTTACGAGTCCCTGGGCATCAGCCACCTGCTGATTGCCCAACGCTGGTGGGGGGACGGCAACGAAATCGAAGCGTCGTCTCTGGACTGCCTGGCGATGACCGCGTTATTTGCCGGCGCCACCCGCGATATGCAATTGATCACCGCCATCCATCCCGGTTTCTTTCAGCCTGCCGCCATTGCCAAATGGGGGGCAACCCTGCAACAACTCACCGGCGGACGCTGGGCGATTAACGTCACCAGCGGCTGGAACATGCGAGAGTTCGACATGTACGGGGTTGACAAGCTGACCCACGACGAGCGCTACCGCCGTTCGATGGAGTTTATCCAGGTTCTGAGGGGCTGCTGGCAGCAACAGCCCTTTTCTTATGACGGGCACTACTACCATTGCGACGCCCTGGAACTGGCGCCGCGGCCGCAGTTTCCGTTGCAGGTTTTTCAGGGCGGACAGAGTGATGCCGCCATCAATATGGCCGCGGCCCATTCCGACTGGATGTTCCTCAATGGCGGCAGCCTGGAACGCCTGGGCGGGGTGATCAGCAGAGTGCGTGAAGCCTGCCGCCGGTCCGGACGCACCGTGCGATTTGCCATGTATGCCGCGCCACTGTGCCGGGACACCGACGATGCCGCGTGGGAGGAAATCGAGCACAGGTTGGCTAAGGTGGATCAGGTGTTGCTTAACAAACGTCAACACCGCCTGCGCGAGGGCGCTGAGGGGATGTGGGACGAAGACGATCCGCTCAGTGCTCTGGACAGCAACGAAGGCTATGCAGCGCGGTTAATCGGCAGCGCCGGCAGCATCCTGCAGCGCATCCGCGCATACCGGGAACTGGGTGTCGAGATGCTGCACCTGGATCTGCAGGACAGCCGCTTCAACCAACAGGTCCTGCCCGAACTGCACACCTTGTAACCCCGACCGGGAATTCGGCAAAAATCCCTCAAACAAGTTGTTCTACCCGCAGAGCTTGTTAAACTGTGCCCGGCATGCGTTTTTGAGGGAAGAGCGAAAGTATGCGAGCTGCATCCGGGCAACATGATGTCAACCGATTGCCCAGAGCACCGTTGTAGCTGAATGGCTGCACTTACGTGGCTGCAGTTGAGTGGTTATAGCTGAGTGGTTGTAGCTGAGTGATAGATATTAACTCAAGACAGGGAGATGTTCTTTGAGTCTGATTATGAACCCCGAGCAAATCAAACGCCGGGAATATTACGGTTTAGGCACTTTACTTGGCGGCATCGTCCTGGTGTTTGCCGGTATCGGGTGCCTGCTGTTTTCACTTCTGGTTGGCTTATTGCTGCTGGGCCTGGGCGCAGCGGCAGCCATTACCGGGCTGCTGGTGCTGCACCGCATCCCCGATGTGGTCGGTCAGCCGGACGAATTGTGGTGACCCGCCGCTAACGCTCCATTTCGCGTTTCAGGCTGGTATACGCGCGGTCGACAAAGTTCGCAGGGTCGCCGAACTCTTCGTCGTATTTACGGGTAGGTTTGGCCGCAATCACTTCTTCCAGGGTATTACCCTGGGCAATCATATCGCCAATCCTGCCGCGCATATCCTCCAGCATGCTGATGTAATGCTGCAGCCCTTTATAGTCCGAAACCTCCCCATGACCGGGGATCACGATGGTGTCTTTGTTGATGCTTTCCAGCACCGCCTGGCAGAATGCAATCATGCCGCTTAGATCACCGCCGTTGTCCGCATCGATAAACGGATAACCGCGGTTAAAGACATCCCCCATATGCACCGCGTTGGCGCCGCGGAAAACCACCGCTGTGTCGCCGGTGGTATGCGCCGGCCCGAAGTGCAGCAGGTCGATCTGCTGGCCGTTGAAATGAAACTGCATGGTGCTGTCATAGGTAATCACCGGCAGCGCCGATTGCGGGTAGGCTTTCTGTTCGTACTGCATGGCCACCAGATTGATAATGTGGTCGTCCAGCATCTTCTCCCGGGAGTTGGCCTGGCTGACCAGCCAGGTGCCGCCGGGGCCCAAGGCCAGGTTGCCCTCCGCGTGGTCGAAGTGCCAATGGGTGTTAACCGCAAAATCCACCGCGCCGCCGCCCAGGCCGCGTATGGCATCATTAATCTTGGGAATCAACTCCGGAAACTGGTCATCTACAATCAATACGCCCTGGGGGCCGACACTGACGCCGATGTTGCCGCCGATGCCAAACAGCACATACAAACCGTCTGCAACTTTTTCGCTGCGGATCTCGGCGGTGGCAAAATCCCAGCCGAAAATCGCCAGCATTTCATCCAGATCAACAAGATTGTCGTGCGCATGGGCCGCCGAACCCAGACTGAACCCCATAACCAGCAACATCCGCGCAAGCAGCCTGCCGGCTTTGACCGCACATCGAGTCACCATCCAGTTCACAAACCGGTTATACATTCCCCACCTCCCTTGAATCAGCGGTACTAACATACCCACTTTCCCGGTTGCTGCATAGCCGCTTCGGGTGCACACTAAAACACATGATTGAATATCTGCAGCGCACCCGGGACTACTACGGCGCCCAGGGTTATCCGCCCTACAGTTGGGCACACTTCGACGACGTGCCGTTCCAGCCGCCGGGTAAGCCGCTGGCGGACAGCCGCCTGGTGCTGTTGACCACCGCTGCCCCGTATCAGCCGGAATTGGGTGACCAGGGCCCTGGGGCGGCCTACAACGCTGCTGCCAAGTTTTTTGAGGTATTCACGCACCCGCTGGAGCCGGCGCCGGACCTGCGCATCTCCCACATAGGCTACGACCGCAAACACTGCGCCGCGGATGACGCCAACACCTGGCTGCCGGTGGCGCAGCTGCGCGGGCAAGCAGACGCTGGGGTGATTGGTGATCTGGCTGAGGAATTGATTGGCATTCCCACTAACCGCAGTCAGCGGGTGACCAGCGAACAGGATGCACCCGCCGCTTTACAGCACTGCCGCCGGCTGGGCGCGGACGTGGCTTTGCTGGTACCCACCTGACCGGTATGCCACCAGTCGGTCAGTTTGATCGCACGGCATCTGGAAGCAAACGGCATCGCCACGGTCATCATGGGCTGCGCGCTGGACATCGTGGAACACGCCGGCGTGCCCAGGTACTGGTGGAGCGACTTTCCCCTCGGCCACTCCGCCGGCAAACCCCATGACCCGGAATCCCAACAGCAGACCCTGCGAGGCGCGCTGGCGCTGTTCGACAGCGCCACCGCGCCGCGTACCACCCATCGTTCAACCCAGGTGTGGGCGGCGGATCCGAGCTGGAAAGAAGATTTTATGGATGTACGCGTGTTGTCGCCGGAGAAAATTGCCGCCATGCAGCGTCAACACGAACGCGACCGCGCAGCGGCCCGGACGATCAAAAGCGGCGACTGAAGCACCACCGGCTTACCCCTACTTACCCCTGCTTACCCCTTAAGAGCAACCGCAGCCTGGGGGGAAGGCAGGTAAATCATAGCCAGCATGGCCGGTACCGTGATCACGTAGATACCCCAAAGGACCGTGTCGTAACTGCCGGTGAGGTCGTAAGTCCAACCGGCAATCATCGGCGCCATGCCGCCGAGCATGACGTTCAGCATGACAAACCCCATAACCCGGCCGAAGGAACGCGCCCCAAACCGGGAACTGAATATCAAGCCCATCATGGGCAGAATGCCGCCGCCGGCCAGACCCATGCAGGTGACCCCCAGCAGCAGGCTGTTAAAACTGTCTGCGATCAGCAGCAACGCCACCGCTACACACATGACACTGTTGGCCAGCCAGAACAGTATCCGGTGATCCAGGCGGTCACCCAGCAGGCCGCAGAACAGTTTTCCGGCTAACATGCCAACAGCGCTGGCGCTGATCAGTACCGCCGTCGACTCGTCACTGGCGCCAATGTCGCGGGTGAACACGCCAAGATTAAATTGCAGCGCGCCGAACGCCATATTCAACGGCATCAGGGCGCAGAACGGCAGCCAGAACAGCCGCGTGGTGAGGATCTCACGGGTGGTCCACAACGGCATGGCGGCTTCGCCATGCGCCGCGCCAGCCGCTGTTTCACCTGCCGGCAGTTCATGCCTGGACGGTTCGCGGCGCAGTACCCACAGGGTCAGCGGTACCACCAGTAACAGGCAGCCCAGGGCCAACAGATTAAATGTCTCGCGCCAGCCCACGTCCAGCAGCAACCCCGCAACCAGACCGGGCAACAGCAATCCCCCCACGTTGGTGCCCATGGCTGACAGGCCCATGGCCAGGCCGCGCTGGCTGGCAAACCAACGGGTCACCAGAGTCTGCGAAGCCAGGGTACCCATCATGGCTGTGGACAGCGGCATCAGCGTGGCGTAGATCAGCCAGATCTGCCACAAGGCGGTGGCGGTCTGCACCAGCCACAGGCCCAGGGCCAGCAGCGCAGCCCCCAGCAGCACGATATAACGCATGGCAAAACGGTCCATCATGCGTCCGATAAAGGGGCTGATCACCCCCATGCCCAACTGCAGGCCGGTAATGGTGATCATCACGTCTCGCCGGCTGGCGCCGAACTCATCCAGCCAGGGCAGTGAAAACAGGGCAAAACAATAAATCAGAATGCCCACGCTGACCGCCTGGATCACCAGGCTGTAGAGGACAATTACCCAGCGGTATTGCGCATCAGCCAGCGTCAATCCGGCAGTTCCAGAATTCGCTTGGCAATAATATTCAGCTGTACTTCCGAAGTGCCGCCTTCAATGGAGTTGGCTTTGGAGCGTAACCAGGCGCGGGTGACGGTTAACTCGTCGTCCGCAAAAGCGTCACCGGACCAGCCCAGCGAACGGGTGCCCAACAGCCGCAGCAGCAGCTCAAATTTGCCTTTATTCTGTTCCGTGCCGTAGTACTTGAACATCGAAGACACCGCCCCCGGCGCCCGCCCGGTGGCGGACTCCTGCACGCTGCGCTGGGCGGTGAGGCTGAAAGCGCGGTCGTTCATACGGTGCCGCAGCACCTGGGCACGCAAGTCAGCGTTGCTGATGGCGCCGTTGGCGTCACGCCCGAGGTATTCCGCCGCGTACTCTTCCAGGGATTTTGATTTCTGTCCGCCGCCGATGCCGCCGATGGAAGAGCGCTCGTACTGCAGCAGGCGTTTGCCCACCGTCCAGCCTTTACCCCGCTCGTGCACCAGATTGGCTTTCGGCACCCGCACGTTGTCCAGAAATGTTTCGCAGAACGGCGACATGCCGCTGATCAGCAGAATGGGTTTGACGGTAATGCCGGGGGTCTGCATGTCAAACAGCAGAAAGCTGATGCCCTCGTGTTTGGGTGCGTCGGGATCGGTGCGCACCAGGCAGAACATCCAGTCCGCATGGTTGGCTCCGGAAGTCCAGATCTTCTGGCCGTTAACAATATAGTTGTCACCGTCCTCAACAGCGGAGGTGCGCAGGCTGGCCAGATCGGAGCCGGATCCCGGTTCACTGTAACCCTGGCACCACCAGATTTCTCCGCGGGCAATTTTCGGCAGGTGTTCCGCCTTCTGCGCCTCGGAGCCATATTCCAGCAGCGCCGGGCCAATCATGCTGATACCCATGCCGAGATGCGGCGGACGGGCGTTGATGCGGCGCATTTCCTGCTGCCACACCACCACCTCGTCTTTGTTCAGGCCGGCGCCGCCGTACTCGCGGGGCCACGACGGCACGGTATAACCCTGTTCAGCGCAGCGTTCCAGCCAGGTTTTAGTGTCCGGGTTCTTATACCGGGCGCGGCGCCCGCCCCCCGGATGTTCGTCCGCCGGCATCGGCGTGCGCATGGAAGCCGGACAGTTTGCTTCCAGCCAGGCCCGCGCCTGGGTTCTGAATTCTTCCAGGTTACTCATGTGCCCCTCTTTCTTATTGCGCCGGCTATTGTATACGATGACGGCTGCAACAAGCCTTCCGGGGCCCGACAACAGAGAAAAACATGCCCACATCCACTGACTTCAGCGGCTTTCATACCCGCTCGGTGCACGCCGGCGCACGCCCGGACCCGCACACGGGCTCGCGCGCCATGCCCATTCATCAGACCACCAGCTTCGTATTTGAAGATTCCGAAGCGGCGGCAGCCTACTTTAACCTGCAGGAATACGGCAACACCTATTCGCGCATCATGAACCCCACGGTGGCGGCGCTGGAAGAGCGCATCGCCAACCTGGAAGGCGCGGTGGGCGGAGTCGGCTTTGCCAGCGGTCTGGCGGCGCAGAGTTCCGCCCTGTTTACCCTGCTGCAGCCGGGCGACCACGTGCTGGCTTCAGCGGCCCTGTACGGCGGCACCGTGACCCAGTTTAAACACCTGTTACGCAAACTCAGCGTGGAGCTGGACTTTGTTGCCAGCAACCGGCTGCAGGACTGGCAGGCCGGCATCAAAGCCAATACCAAGCTGTTTTTCGGTGAAACCATCGGTAATCCGTCCGGATCCATCCTGGATATAGCCGGGCTGGCCGAGCTGGCCCATGCGCACGACATCCCGCTGATGATCGACAATACCTTTGCCACCCCCTACTTATGCCGACCGCTGGAATGGGGGGCGGACATCGTGGTGCATTCCGCTACCAAATTCCTCGGCGGGCACGGCACTTCAATCGGCGGCCTGGTGGTGGAATCCGGTGAATTCGACTGGTCAAACGGCCGTTTCCCGTTAATGGAAGACCCCTCCCCGGCTTACCACGGCCTGAAATTTCACGAAACCTTCGGCACTTTTGCTTACCTGATGAAACTGCGTGCCGAAACGCTGCGCGACCTGGGCGGCTGCATGAGCCCGTTTAATGCCTTCCTGATTGCCCAGGGCATTGAAACCCTGCCCCTGCGCATGCGCCAGCATGTGCACAACGCCCGGGCGGTGGCTGCCTACCTGCAGGGCGCCGGCGGCGTCACCCAGGTCCATTACGCGGGCCTGGACAGCCACCCGGACCATAGCCTGGCCCAGCGCTATCTGCCGGCGGGTGCCGGCGCGGTGTTCTGTTTTGACCTGGCGGGCGGCCGCGACGCAGGCATAACGCTGATTGAAAACCTGCAGTTGTTCAGCCATCTGGCCAACGTCGGAGATGCCAAGAGCCTGGTAATTCACCCGGCCACCACCACTCACCGCCAGCTCAGCGACGCGGAACTGGCGGCCGCCGGCATCGGGCCCGGTACCATCCGCATCAGCGTGGGTATTGAAGACGCGGAGGATCTGATAGCTGATCTCGACCAGGCCTTAAGCCAGATTCCGGGGGCAACTTCATGAGCAACAAACCCACCTCAGTGGACCCAAGCCTGCAGGACCCGCGGGTGATTCAAGAGGCCCTGGCCGGCACCCGGGTCGCCGTGGTCGGGTTATCCGCCAACCCGTTGCGGGCCAGTAACTTTGTTGGCTACTACCTGATGCGCAACGGTTATCAGGTCATTCCCGTCAATCCGCGCGAGAGTGCCGTTTTAGGCCAGACCAGTTATGCCAGCCTCAGCGACATCCCGCACCCGGTGGATGTGGTGGATGTGTTCCGCGACCCCGGCGCGGTACCCGCTATTGCCGAAGAGGCAGCAGACATCAAGGCCGCCTTTTTGTGGTGCCAGTTCGGCGTAATCAGCCCGGAGGGGGTGGCGATCGCCCAGGCGGGCGGCATGCAGTGCGTGGTTGACCGCTGCATGAAAATTGAACACGCCCGCTACCGCGGGCGCATGCATTTTCTGGGGTTTAACACCCGGCAGATCAGCGCCCGGCGCGGCACCATCAGCGGACGCTAAGCCAGGCCGCTTTCCTTTTTCACCGCCGCGCAGAAGGCGCTGACAGCCTCTTTCAGGTCCCGGCGGCGGGCCTCCCCGGTGCTTTCGCTGAAGCAGAAACTCAACCGCAGCTGATCAAACCCGGCCGCCGCATCACGGGCGCGGGCATCCTGGGGATAAAAGTCGTACATCGGGATCACCACCAGACCGTATTCCGCCACCAGCTTCTGGACAAAGTCATCGTCCGTCGACACCTTGCCGCCCAGAAACGTAAATACGGTAAAAAAGCCCGCCTGGGGGGTGGTCCAGCGGAAGTGCTGCGGGTACTGCCCCAAGCCGTCCTGCAGGCCGTCCAGCATGATCTGACGGTTTTCCCGGTACACCTTCAGCTTCTCCTCCGCCAGCGGCCACATGCCCCCGCGCAGGACAAAACCCTGGCCGTCCTCCTGACGCTCGTGCAGCAGCGCTTCAAAACCGCGCAGCGCCTGAGGATTCTGAAACAATACGTCTGAACTGGCTTCGGTCAGCGCCATCTGCGACAGGCTCACCTGTTCACCGCCGGCAATACTCAACTGGGCTTCGCTGTAGAGAAATCCCACCCGCGGCCCGGGAAAGCCGATTTTCGACCCGGTAAACAGGTGTACGGTCTGGTCCGGCGCCAGCGCCAGAAATGGCTGCGCCCGCTCTGCCGGCGGCGCATAGTTGATATAGATATAAGGCGCATCTTCAACAATGAGAACACCCTCCTCCCGCGCCACCGCCAGCAGTTCCTGCCGGCGTGCCTGGGAAAAAGAAAAACCCGCCGGATTGTGACCGTCGGGCACGGTGTAGTAAAACGGCACAAAATTACCATCCGCCCGGGCCTGGCGTATCTGCGCACGGAACAGATCCGGTTTGGCACCCTCTTCGTCCATGTCCACGCTGTAGATGCTGGCATGCCTGCACAAGCCCACCCGGGCGGTAAATCCCGCATAGGTAGGCGCATCGGAAATGTACGCCACCGGCACGCCGGGGCGTTCAAACAGCGAACAGATCAGGTTGATGCCGCCGGTGGCGCCAACCGTGGGAATCAGTTGTTCCGGGTCGATGCCAACCCCCCAGTCGCGGCCGTACACGGCGGCAAACGCCTGGCGTGTGGTCTGCGGCCCCAGGGTGTCGGTATAAGAAAAGGTCTCGCGCAGCACCTCCGGCACCACCGCCGGGTCGTTAAGCCCTTCCTCGGCAATCAGGTGGTCGATATAGGCCTGGTGGTGCTGCAGAAAGCCGCGCGGATCCGTTACTTCAGGATGCGGGTAGCCGGCCCCCAGGTGGTGAATTTTCAGGCCGTTGCTGATGGCCAGATCCCGCAACCCCGGCAGTGACGCGGCCATTTTCCGCGTCACCGAAACCGGCTGCAGGGTTAAATTGGATGCTTCTAGATTAGCCACGGTACTGGTCCGTTATCGGATGCAAAAGAACGCGGACTTTAGGCGCTTCCGGCCCGGGTGTCGAGCTTGGGGTCAGCGGTTTTTGCGCTTCGCCGCGGCTTCTTTGACGCGGCGGCCGAACTGCCGGGTGCGGGCATGCCGTTGCGCGATGGTTTCGCTGTTGTAGAGGCTTTCGCGCTGCAGCTTAAAAAAGCTCAACAGCCGCCGTTCATCCAGGCTGCCGTCCTGCAGCGCCCGCTGCACCGCGCAGCCCGGCTCAGTATCGTGACCGCAGTCGGCAAAGCGGCAGCGCGCCGCCAGGTCTTCGATGTCAGCAAACAGTTCACTGACCCCGCTTTCCGCTTCGGCAATCTGGAACTCCCGCATGCCCGGGCTGTCGAGGATGACGCCGCCCTGGGGCAGCACATGCAGGGACCTGTGCGTGGTGGTGTGGCGCCCCTTGTCGTCATCCTGCCGCGCCGCCCGGGTGGCCTGCACCTGATGGCCGCTCAAACTGTTGACCAGGGTGGATTTGCCGACCCCGGAGCTGCCCAGCAGGGCAATCGACTGACCGCTGCCGCACCAGCCGGCCAGCCCCTGCAAACTGTCCGGGGACAACGCGTTGACCGCCTCCACCGGCAGGTCGCGGCGCAACGCCCGCGCCGCATCCACGTATTCATCAATATGCTCAACCAGATCAATTTTGGTGAGCACCACCACCGGCTGAATATCAGCCTGCAGCACCACACTCAGATACCGTTCCAGGCGCGCGGCGCTGAAGTCCGCATTACACGACGTCACCAGAAACGCGGTATCGATATTGGCGGCGATCATCTGCACTTCGCCGCCCCCGCCCGGGCTCAGGCGCTTGATGACACTGGTGCGTTCCAACACCTGCTCCACCGCCAGCGTATCCGTATCCAGCAGCACCCAGTCACCTACCGTCGGACGCTCCTCCACATCGAGGGTGAACCATCTGCCGCCCAGGGGAATGTCCCGGACTTCACCTTCAATAGGGGTCACGGACAAGCCGCTGCGCTGCACCGCCACTACCCGTACCGGTTGCAGGGCGCTGTCAAACTGCGCCAGCTGTTGCTGAAACACCGGTTTCCAGCCCAACTGCTGCAGGGTCAACACGGCTTAGAAATCCCAGCCCGGATGCGGCGGCTGGAAGGTCAGCGCACGGTTCAGGCGGTCCAGCAGTTCCGTTGGCGCCTGCAGCCCGTCGGTCACCGCCAGACTGCCAGCCGGCGCCACCGCCCATAACAGACGGGTAAACGCATTCACCGAACAGCTGAGCTGCGGCAGGCCGGCATCCGCGCCCGCCACGGCGTGGCTGTGATCACCCAGGTGCACCACATACTGCCCGCCCGCTCCGCGCCAACCGTCTGCATCCTCCTGCGCCAGCAACTCGTCCAGCGGGTCGCTGAGGTTAAGCTGGAAATCCGCCTCCGCCGCCAGACCGCCGGCTGCTTCCACGCAGGCGGGTACATCCAGCACCCGCAACTGCCACCAGGCCAGGCTTTCGTGTTCCGCTGCATGTTTGCTTTGTTCGCTGATCGTGCGATTGCGTAATGGCCGCTGCAGCAGACTCTGCAACTGAATCTCCGGCGGCTCCATCATACGTAACGAATACACCTGATCAGACAGCGACTTCAGCAGCGCCAGCAACTCCAGCAGCTGGGACATATCTTCGTAGGCCATCCAGCGCACCTCGTAAGGTCCGTGCTCACCTTTGACTTCCAGCCAGATGAAGTGGCTGAGACGGCCGTCCGTGTTGTAGCCCAGCCCGAAGCCTTTATCGCTGAAGCCCAGTTCCGCTTTCATCAGAATCGGCGGATTCAGGCAGACGGAACCGTTCACCTTGTGCCGGTTAAGCATGGCGGCATGCATTTCTTCGTAGTTTTCTATCTCCAGACGCCGCGGCGTGGGCGGCTTCTGACTGACCTTCAGGGTCCCCGGATCAAACACAAATTCGTGGTCGTAAGCCCCGGTGCCAAACCCCAACTGATCGTAGAAGCCCTGATCGAACATGCCCAGCGCCGCTACCGCGGCACCCTGAGCGGCACCCTGGGCCAACTGCCGGGCGGTGAGGCGCCGGGCAAAAGCATGGCCGCGGGCAATGCGGCTGGTGGTCACCGCTGTCACCGCGCAGAGCGGCAACGGTGTGTCCGCGAGCTGGATTACGCCGTCGGTAATATGCACACTGCACTCCGCCACGTCATCCAGCGTGCCCACCAGGGTGGACCCGCAGGCAAAAAAATGGTCCAGCTGCTTGATCTCGTGGTCTTCTTCCACCCAGCCCACTTCCCGCCAGATGCGCTTTACCGCATCCAGGTCGGACTTGATATCAAACGCTCGGATCGCCGCCGCCGGCGAGTCACTTGAAACGGCCATACACCACCCATTTTCCAGTCGGGAACTAACCGGTTAACTGTATCACGCGTTCCTGACTGGCGGCAGCGTTGGCCAGCGGCAGGATCACCCGTACTTCGGTCCCCGCCCCGGGCGCACTCTCGATTTCCAGGTCGCCGCCGAGCTGTTTACTGAAACCGTAAACCATACTCAGACCGAGGCCGTTGCCCTGTTCGGGTTTGGTGGTATAGAACGGCTCGATGGCGCGCACCAGCTGTTCTTCGGTCATACCGCTGCCGTGATCGCGCACGGAAATGATGGCCCAGCGTTCGTCCCGCACCTGCAGGCTGACGTCTACATGGCCCTGATTGTCCTGGGCATCACGTGCATTCAACGCCAGGTTCAACAACGCCGTGGTGAGCTGGGAGCTGTCCAGAATGACGTCCAGTTCACCCACCTGGCTGGTCTGCAGGCGGATCTCCACCATGCCGCCCAGGGTGCGCGCGATCAGCGGTACCCGTTCCTGCAGAAAGGCTTTCAGGTTCACCGTTTCCAGTTGCAGCGGCTGCTTGCGCGCATAAGCCATCAAGGCGCGGGTGATATCAGCCCCGGAGGCGGCTGCGGTAATGATGTGGCCCAACAAGTCCGCGTAACTGTCCTGGTCTTTGAGGTTTTCGTGCAGCAGCTCCGCCGCGCCGATGACCACCGTCAACAGATTGTTAAAGTCGTGGGCCACGCCGCCGGTAAGTTGGCCGAGCACACGCAGTTTTTCCGCTTCCGCAAGCTGCCGCTCCAGCGCCACCCGGGCGCTCTCCGCTTTGTTGGCCTGCTGCACCTGCTCTTCCAGCTCCGCCGTGCGTTCCGCCACCAGGTACTCCAACTGCTGGGCCTGCCGCGCGCGTTCTTCCGCCCGCTGCTTCTGCACGCGCCGCGAGACAAACAAATAGGCAATAAACCCGAACGCCAGCACCAGCATGATGAAGCCGTTACGCAGAATGGCCTCCTGCCTGGCTTTGGCCAGCGCCCGCTCCTTTTCATCCAGTTCAAAATCAGCGCGTAACAATGCCAGTTCATGCTGCACCAATTGCTGCTGGAATGCGGTTGCCATGGCTTCAGCCTCTTTGTGGGCCTGCAGGCTGGCGTAAAACTGACCCTCCGCTTCTTCCAGCTCAGCCAGCAGCCGCAGTGAGTTCAACAGCATTTCCCGGGAGTTTTCACGGCGCAGCTGAGCAATGGCCTGCTCCAGCTGCACCCGCGCCAGCGTCGGGTTGCCGGACATGAACAGTGCCCGCGCATAGCCGGTTTTCAAGCGCCGCTGCTCGAACGTATTCGGTTCGTCCGCGGCCAGGGAGATGCCCTGTTCATACATCTGCAGCGCCTGCTGATACTGTTCCATGGCCATATACGCTTCACCCATAACTGCGTAGGCAAACGCAATGTAGCCCTCGTTGCTGAGCATTTCCGGGCGGGTTAACGCGCGGGTGATACTCTCCAGAGCCAGTTGCGGGTCCCCCAGCTCAATATCCGCCAATGCGATATAGACCAGCGCGGCCAGTTCCTTGGCGTAGCGGTTGGTTTTCTGGCTCCATTCCAACGACGCCGCGTAATAATCTTTAGCCAGGTCGTACTGACCGAGATCCGCATAACTGAGGCCAATGTTAAAACTGAGCAGGCGGTAAAGTTCTTCGTCTACCGCGTGGTTCCTGGCCTGGTCTGTGGAGTGGTCCCGGTTGAGGATCTGCAGACCCTGGGAAAAGTGATCCAACCCTTCCTGGAACAGGCCCTGGGCGCGCAGAATTAAGCCCATGGCGTTGTACTGGGCGGCACTGACGGTAGCGACCCGGGTCAAGTCCGCGTACACAATGGATTGGCGCCCGGCGGTGAAAGCCTCCGTCAAGCGGCCGGTCTGGTAGTACAACATCGCCTGCGCGCCGTAAGCTTTAGCCAGTGCCCAGTTGTCTTCACTCTTCAGCGCTTTGTCCACGCTGGACTGACAGACTTCCTCAGCGTATTCGATACCGGCCACAGTGGTGTAGTTCCAGCACCAGGCCGCCTCCACGTAGGCGTGCCCGGCGAGATCATCCGCGGCCAGCAACTGGCTGGCTTCGGTGAGGTGCCGGTTGGCAAGCTGGGCGTCGCGGTCGAGGATAATGCGCCCGAGGATGGCGTGGATACGGCCGTGTTCACTGACCGGTGCGGTTTCCAGCCGTTGCAGCAAACCCTCTTCACCCAGCATTTCATAAGCGGCAAAGTTGCTGGCCGCGCCGTGGGCGGTAAGGAGGAACCCCGAGGTCAGCACCAGAAAGCTGAGCAAGCGGGATTTGTTCAGCACTTGTTTTGCACTCTTTGACATAAAGCCAGAGCTGTGTCGATCAGTGCACTTTACCTTAAGTTGGCGCAGGGGAGAAAGCGCAACCGCCCGTTTAGCGCCGGATAGCCTAACCGGAAGCGCTGCCGGGCCCCGTCGGCAACACGGGACGGCGCACGCTGAAGTCCTTTTTCTGCAACGCCATGTCCAGCACCGCCTGCTTATTGTCATAAGCGGACAACCACTCCAATTGCATGCGGGTGACATTCATCAGGTCGAACTCTTTGTCGCGGTTGCGTTGCAGCGCTTCCGCCGGAGTAATCCAGATGCTGTCCACGGTCTCTTTTTCGTCATGCCGGCCGACCTGGCTTTCCGGCGCCGCGGCGATAAAAAAGCGCGTATCAAAGCGCCGCGGCCGGCCCAGCGGCGTAACGAAGCGGTTGTAGAAGTGCACGTGATCCACCGCCAACTGCAGGGTTTCGTCACGGCAGATATCCAGCAGGCTGACATCACCTTTGTGCAACGGCGCCCGGTAACCGGCAAACCGCCGGCGGTCCGCAGCGTCATCAAACGAAACCATGCTGCCGTTGCGGTAAGCCAGCAACAGGCCGGCTTCCTCAAACGTTTCGCGGATGGCGGCAATCCAATAACCCCGCCACTCGTCGCCCAGGGCGGCAACCTGGGCCTGCTGCCGGTCCGTGGGGCCGTGCCGGAAGGCGTCGTACATGTGCAGGTGATCGTCCCCATCAACGCGCCCGCCGGGAAAGACATACATGCCGGACGCAAAGCTGGCTCTGCTGGTGCGTTTCAACATGAATATCTCAAAGCTCTGCGCCGCTTCGCGCACCACAATAATTGTGGCTGCGGGCCGGATAGGCTGCACCGGGTCCGCCACGTTCACCTCCTCTGGCTCCAGACCAAACCGCTAGATTACCTCCTCGCAGAGAGCGGCGCGAGCGCCGCTGTAACCGCGGGGTAGCGTTGGCAGGCTTGGTTCGTTACTGTAGCGCCCGGGAAGACATCAATAACAAATCGGTTTGACCCAACCAGGCTTGAGAGGAGCTCATGCAGAACAATAATAACAAGCAAGCCAGTGAGTACTGGCGGGCCAACATACGCCTGATGCTGACCCTGCTGGCGGTCTGGTTCACGGTTTCCTTCGGCTTCGGCATCCTGCTGGTGGACTGGCTGAACCAATTCCAGTTTTTCGGCTTCAAATTCGGTTTCTGGTGGGCTCAGCAGGGCTCCATCTATGTGTTTGTGGTGCTGATCTTTGTTTATACCGCGCGCATGCGCAGCATTGACAAAAAGTTCGGCGTGTCCGACGAGGATGATGATTAGTGGATGCACAGACACTCACTTATATCTTTGTTTTTCTGACATTTGCGCTGTACATCGGCATCGCAATCTGGTCCCGGGCCGGTTCCACCAACGAATTTTATGTCGCCGGCGGCGGCGTGCACCCGGTGGCCAACGGCATGGCGACCGCCGCGGACTGGATGAGTGCCGCGTCTTTTATCTCCATGGCCGGCATTATTGCCTTTATGGGTTACGACGGGACCGTTTATCTGATGGGCTGGACCGGCGGTTATGTCATCCTGGCGCTGTTGCTGGCCCCATACCTGCGCAAATTCGGCGAATTCACGGTGCCGGATTTCATCGGCACCCGCTACTACTCCAGCGCCGCCAGAATTGTTGCCGTGGTCAGCCTGATTGCCATTTCATTTACCTACATCGCCGGGCAGATGCGCGGCGTGGGGATTGTGTTTTCGCAATTCCTGGACATTCCCATCATGTGGGGGGTGGTGGTGGGGATGGCCATTGTGTTCATGTACGCAGTGCTGGGCGGTATGAAAGGTATCACCTATACCCAGGTGGCCCAGTACTGTGTGTTGATCTTTGCCTACCTGGTGCCCGCCATCTTCATCTCCATGCTGATCACCGGCGTGCCGGTGCCGCAACTGGGGCTGGGTGCCACGGTGGCGGACGGTTCCGGCCTGAGCGTGCTGGACAAACTGGACACCACGCTGGTGGAGCTGGGCTTCAGCCCCTATACCGACGGCAGCAAAAGCACCATCGATGTATTTGCCATCACCATGGCGCTGATGATCGGCACCGCCGGCCTGCCCCATGTGATTGTGCGCTTTTTCACCGTGCCGAAGGTTTCCGACGCGCGTAAGTCCGCGGGTTATGCGTTGTTGTTTATTGCCCTGCTGTATACCACCGCGCCGGCGGTAGGCGCTTTTGCGCGGCTTAACTTTGTCGACACCGTGCACAATACCGCGTACAGCGATGTAGCCGGCTGGTTTAAGAGCTGGGAAGACATCGGCCTGATCGGCTGGCACGACAAGAACGCCGACGGCCGCATACAGTATCACCCGGGTGCAGCTTTTGCCGGCACGCCGGAGTTCAGCGGCGAACGCCGCGACGACAACTCGCGGGTTGTACTGAACCCGCCGTCAGCAAGTAAAAACGAAGTTTATGTGGACCGCGACATCATGGTGCTGGCCAACCCGGAGATTGCCGCGTTGCCTGCCTGGGTGATCGCCCTGGTGGCGGCCGGCGGCCTGGCGGCTGCATTGTCCACCGCCGCCGGGCTGCTGCTGGTCATTTCCACCTCGGTCTCCCATGACCTGATCAAAAAGACCTTCGCCCAGGGTTTAAGCGACAAGCGCGAGCTGCTGTACGCGCGCATCAGCGCCGCCACCGCCATTGTCATTGCCGGTTATTTCGGCATTTTTCCGTTCGGTTTTGTTGCCCAGGTGGTGGCTTTTGCTTTCGGGCTGGCCGCGGCTTCACTGTTTCCCGCCATCCTGCTGGGCATTTTTGACAAGAGAACAAACACAGTCGGGGCAATTGCGGGCATGGTTGCCGGGCTCGCCTTTACCCTGTATTACATTGTTTACTTCAAGTTTGTGGCACCGGAGCTGAATACCGCTGAACACTGGTGGTTCGGCATCTCGCCGGAAGGCATCGGCATGCTGGGCGCATTGCTGAACTTTGCCGTGGCCATGACGCTGTCACGCCTGACCGCGCCGGTACCGCAAGAGGTGCTGACCCTGGTGGAAAATATCCGCATCCCCAAGGGTGTGGAGCAGCCTCACGAGCACTGAGGCTGCAGCCGTCAGGGTTGCCGTTCAGCCGCCAAAACGGGCCTTGGCTTCGCGCCGGCGCCGGTGCAGTACCGGCTCGGTATAGCCGCTGGGCTGGTCGATACCCTGAAAAACCAGGTCGCAGGCTGCCTGGAACGCCACACTGTCATCAAAGTCCGGCGCCATGTTCCGGTAGGCGGCGTCGCCGGCATTCTGCTGGTCCACCACCGCGGCCATGCGCTGCATGGCCTCGCGCACCTGCTGCTCGGAACAGATGCCGTGGTGCAGCCAGTTGGCGATGTGCTGACTGGATATGCGCAGCGTCGCCCGGTCTTCCATCAGCCCAACGTCATTGATATCCGGCACCTTGGAACAACCCACCCCCTGATCAATCCAGCGCACCACGTAGCCGAGGATACCCTGCACATTGTTGTCCAGTTCCGCTTTCACTTCCTCCGCTGAAAGGTTTTCGCCGGCCAGCAGCGGAATGCGCAGGATCTCGTCCACCTTCGCAGGCGCCCGGCTTTCCAGTTCCTGCTGGCGGCTGGCGACACTGACCTGATGATAATGCAGGGCGTGCAGAGTGGCGGCGGTAGGTGACGGCACCCAGGCGGTATTGGCGCCGGCCTGGGGGTGGCCAATTTTTGCTTCCAGCATTTCCGCCATTTCATCGGGCTTCGGCCACATGCCTTTGCCGATCTGCGCGCGGCCGCGGAAACCGGTGGCCAGGCCCACGTCTACGTTGGAATCTTCATACGCGACTATCCACGGCTGCGCCTTGATGACTTCCTTACGCAGCACCGGCCCGGCTTCCATGCTGGTATGAATCTCGTCGCCGGTACGGTCGAGAAACCCAGTATTGATGAACACAATACGTTCGCGGGCTTCGTTGACACAAGCTTTCAGGTTGACCGAGGTGCGCCGCTCCTCGTCCATGACCCCTACCTTGAGGGTGTTTTTTGCCAGCCCTAACGTTTCTTCCACGCGGCCGAGCAACGCCACCGCCAGGGCCACTTCTTCAGGCCCATGCATCTTCGGTTTCACAATATACACACTGCCGGCGCGGGAATTTTTGAACTCACCGTGGCCCTGCAGGTCGTGAATGGCAGCCGCCGCGGTAAAAAAGCCGTCCAGAAAACCTTCCGGCACCTCGTTGCCGTCAGCGTCCAACACGGCGTCGCTGGTCATCAGGTGGCCGACGTTGCGCACCAGCATGACACTGCGGCCGTGCAGCACCAGCGGCTGGCCGTCAGCACCGGTGTACTCACGGTCCGGGTTCAGCTTGCGCACAATCTGCCGGCCGCCTTTGTCCATGACTTCCTGCAGATCACCTTTCATCAGCCCCAGCCAGTTGCCGTAGACCACACATTTGTCGTCAGCGTCCACCGCCGCCACCGAATCTTCGCAGTCCTGAATCGTGGTTATGGCGGACTCCAGGACAACATCTTTAACCCCTGCGGGATGCACCGCGCCAACCGCATCGTCAGCATCAATCTGGATGTCGATATGCAGGTTATTATGGCGCAGCAGGATCGATGACGGGGCTGCTTCATTTATATAGCCGGCAAACTGCGCCGCATCCTGCAGGCCGGTGCTGTTACCGTCGTTCAGAATCACCCGCAACTGGCGCTGACCCTGGTCATCCGCACCCACCGCATAGGCTGTGGCGTCCGCATGGCTGGCGCCCGCCAGGGGCACGGTAGCGTCGAGGAATTCAGCCGCCCGCGCCACCACCAGTTCACCCCGGGCCGGGTTATAGGCATTGCCTTTTTCGCGTCCCGGCTCCTCCGGCAGGATGTCGGTGCCGTACAACGCGTCATACAAACTGCCCCAGCGGGCATTAGCGGCATTCAAGGCATAACGGGCATTCATCACCGGCACTACCAGCTGCGGACCCGCTATGCTGGCAATCTCTTCGTCCACATTGGTGGTTTCGATCTGGAAGTCCGCCGGTTCGGGCAACAGATAACCGATGTCCTGCAGGAACGCTTTGTATTCAGCCGGATCCAGCGCCTGGCCTTTGCGTGCTTTATGGTATTCGTCAATCTGCTGTTGTAACTCGTCGCGGCGCGCCAGCAGGGTTTTGTTCACAGGCCCCAGCTCAGCCAGACAGGCTTCCAGCCCGGCCCAGAAAGCATCTGCTTCAACACCGGTGCCCGGCAGGATCTGTTCGCTCAGCAGCGCATCCAATTGCGCCGCAACCTGTAACGACCCCCGTTGTATTCGTTCTTGCGCCATAATGTGCCCACCACTTGAAAAAAAAGCGGCACATCATAGCAGAAAGCGCTAAGCGTAGTTATCTACAGGCCCAGTACAACCTTGGCAACAATGTTCTTCTGCACTTCTTTGGCACCGCCAAAAATACTCGCCGCGCGGCTGTTGATATAACGCGGGGTAACGGTCTCCGCGTATTCAGCGCCCACCCATTCGTCGTTGTAGCCGTTGAGGCTGATCATATTGGCGTGGGGCAGACCGTAGTAGTTGATGGCTTCCAGCTTCAGCGTATTCACCGCCTGGTCGATCTCCACCGAGGTATTTTTGGCCAGCGAAGATGCCGGCCCCGGCGACCCGCCTTTTGACACCCGGTCCAGGGTCACCAGCTCCTGAAACTGCAGCGCGGTATTGCGGATTTCCAGGTCGCTGATCTGCGCGGCAAAACCCGGATCTTCAATCAACGGCCGGCTGCCGTTCAGCTCCTGCCCGGCAATGGACTTCAGCTCCGCCAGGCTTTCGTGAATGCGCGGCGCGGCGCCACCACCGCCGCGCTCAAATTCCAGCAGGTACTTGGCGGCGGTCCAACCTTCATTCTCCTCACCCACCCGGTAGGACTGGGGCACCCGCACGTCATCCAGAAACACCTGATTGACCTCGTGATCACCGGCAATGGTAATGATGGGTTCCACCGTGACACCCGGCAGGTCCATGGGGATCAGCAGAAAGCTGATACCGGCCTGAGGTTTGGCCTTGGGATCCGTGCGCACCAGGCAGAAGATGTGGTCGGCAAACTGAGCATGAGTGGTCCAGATTTTGGTGCCGTTGACAATATAGTCGTCACCGTCTTTCACCGCCGCGGTTTTTAGGCTGGACAGATCAGAACCGGAACCCGGCTCTGAATAACCCTGGCACCAGTAGTGCTCCCCCGACAACATCTTCGGCAGGTACTCCGCCTTCTGCTCCGGGGTACCGTATTTGAACAACACCGGTGCCAGCATGCGCAGCCCCAGGGGAATCAGCCCGGGGGCACGGGCCTTGGCACACTCCTGGCCCCAGATGTATTTCTGGCTGGGAGTCCAGTCCGTGCCGCCGTGTTCCACCGGCCACGCCGGCACCGCCCAGCCCTTCTCCACCAGAATGGCCTGCCAGCGCATGGCCAGGTCTTTATCCGCAAACACGGTGGTGGTGCGGGACGCTTCCCGGGACATCTCCGGCGTCAGTTTTTCAGCGAGAAAAGCCTGCACTTCGCCGCGAAACTTTTCGTCTTCCGCACTGAATTCTATGTTCATTAACCTACCTTACCGCTCGCTTAGTTCAATCTGAAAAATTATAATTTGTACCAATATTTTAGTGTACTCGGGAGGACCTGCACATGACAACGACACGTATCATTATCTCCGGCACGGTGGACATGCCGGCTGAGAATATCGCCCCGGCCATGGAAGCCGCGCGGCCGCTCATTGAAGGCGCGCTGGAAGAAAAAGGCTGCCTGGACTACGACTGGTGCCCGGACCCAAGGGTACCCGGCCGCATTCGAGTATTCGAGCGCTGGGCTTCCCAGGAAGACCTGCACGCGCACCTGAACGACAAATGGTACTTCGACATGCGCGAATGCCTGGGCTCCTTTGGCATCACCGGGGCTGAGACCTTCAAGTACCGGGTGGATCTGCAGGAGCCTGTGTATGATGAGACGGGTGTTGCGCGAGCAGACTTCTTTACTGAATAACGCGGCTCAGTTTTTGGGGATTTGATGGTTAAAGCCTGGTGTGGGTTCAGTTTCCTGCTCCGGGCTCACAGGACGTGGGGGTTACGGCGCTCACGCCGCCGGCCCTCCCGGCTGCCCTTCCTCCGCTCTTGAGCCTCGCTGCGCGAGTCTCACCGCT
>JANQOA010000098.1 GCA_028279305.1 Pseudomonadales bacterium | reverse complement strand
TAAACCCCTGTTCGTCCGTGCCCAGACCCGAGTCGGCCAGCCACGGCGCCGCCTCTACGTTGGTCACCCACAGCACCCGGTCGGGCGCAAACAGCCGTTGCCCCTGCTCCGCCATATCCAGCTGCACACTGCCATCGTCAGTACTGCACACCTCCTGCGGCAGCCATTGAATATCCAGCGCCTGCAGCTTCGCCAGCACCCGCTCGCGCACGCCGTCAGCATGTCCGGGCAACAGGGCCCGGCCCACCACCACTATGCCCACCCCGCGGGGCAGGCTGGCGCGCATGGCCATGGCCAACTCCACGCCCCCGGCACCCGCGCCAACCACCGCCACCGCCTCGTCCGGCGTGATGGAACCGCGCAGGCGCTCCCATTTGGGAATAAATTCGCTGATCGGCTTAACGGTGATGGCATGGTCATGCAGCTTGGCGGGCACCGCACCGGAGTTGATGGAGAGCACATCAAAGCGCAGATCCGGCCGGCCGGCCATATTCACCACACCACGCTCCGGCTGCAGGCCGGTGACTTCCGCCTGCAGCAGACGCGCACCGGCAAAGCGGCACAACCGGTCCAGTTGAATATGAATCTCGTCCCGGTGGTACACGCCGCTGACACAGCCGGGCAGCATGCCCGAGTAAGGGGATTCCCGCTCTTTACTGATCAGCGTGACGCGGATACCCGGGGTGGGCCGCATGGCAAAACTTTTGAGTACCTGGACGTGGCTGTGGCCGCCGCCAACCAACACGAGATCACGTACAACGGGGGGCGTAGAGAGCGGCTGCATCCGCCGCAGAATAACAAAATCGGGGGGAGAATTAACGGCTTAGTCGTCGAAATCAAGGTCGAGATAGTCGATATCTTCGCTGAGCTTTTTCTTTTCCATGCGGGCTTCAATGGCGCGGCGTACTTCCAGCGAGCGGGCACTCTGCTCTTTGCTGCTCATCTCAACTACGGCGTCTATGTCCTCGCCGCCGTCTTCCACTTCCGCGTCGAACTCATCCAGATCAGGACTGACCTCGTCGTCATCAGCATCGGCAAACTCATCCGCTTCCGCTTCATCCCCGTTCAGATCGTCGTCAACCTTGTCTTCCAGCGCGCCGCCTTTGTCTGCGCCGCCGCGCGGTTTTTCGCCTGTGATCAATGCACTCCCCTTTTATGTATAAAACCTGACCCACGCTGGGGGTGGCTAAGCAGTCTTAACACAAAGTCATGTCATCTCGTATGTCACACGAAGCAAATCAGGGCATGTACACAAACGCAGTACAACAACGCCACACAATCGCGTTTTACGGCTGACGGACAACCGCTGTCAAGGGGAAATTAAAAAAAATTTTGCTGCGCTGAAGTGCGCGGTTCAGGCGAACAGGGGGACCAGCAGATAACCGGCAAAAGCAGCCAATGCCAGCAGGCTGGTGCGGTCGATTCGAGTGGATAAGATCGTCATGGGCCGGCACTGTACCCGACCCCCAGGCGCTTTAGAAAGACCGTTTAAGGATATGCATATAGCTAGAAGTACAGCACCAGCAGCAGCGCTGCGGGCGCCATCAGCAGCCATAAGCCAACGCCGAAGGCGACACTGCGCAGGCTGAGGTTCTGCAGGGTATCGCGGTTGATCTCCAGGCCGATCATGGCCAGAGCAACCACCAGCAGCGCCTTGCTGACCCAGCTCACCGCATCCAGCGCGACAGCCGGCATGGAAATCACGCTGCTGGCGGCGGATGCGGCAACAAACAGCAGCACAAACAGGGGTATGCGCAACTTGGCTTCACCCTGGCGGTAGAACAGGCTGGCTGCAAAAGCCAGCGGAATCAGCCACAGCGTGCGTCCCAGTTTGACGGTGGCGGCTACCTCCGCGGCTTCGTTACCGTAGATGGCGGCGGTCGCCACCACGGAACTGGTGTCGTGTATGGCCAGCGCCACCCAGGCGCCGAAGGTCTCCTGGCTGAGATTGAGCCAGTAGCCGATATAGGGAAAGGTAAACAGAGCCACAATGTTGAGCAGAAACACCAGCGCCATGGCCACCGCAAACTGATGCGGCCGCGCGCCGGTCAGCGGCGCCAGCGTGGCGATGGCAGTACCCCCGCAGATGGCGGTGCCGCTGGTGAGCAGGGTCGCCTCCTGGGCATCACCGCGGAACAGCCGCCACATCAGCCAGCCCAGCCCCAGCGTGCCGATGACATAGACTGCCACCGTGAGGCCGTATTGCGCTGACACATCTACCAGCCGGTCCACCCCCAGGGTGAAGCCCAGCAGCACGATGGCGGTTTGCAGACTGAGTTTGGACACTTTGCCGCTGGCGGGCACCGGGTTGACCCCGAGCGCCAGACGGATGAACAATCCGCCCAGCAGCGCCACCGCCGGATTGCGGAAATAAATACCCGCACCCAGCGCCGCCGCCAGTAACACCCAGGCCAACGCCCGCTGCCCCTGGCGCGGTGCGCTGATAGCCGGGCTAGTGATGCCCATGACCCTCGGAGCGCAGCAGCCCGTTAATGGCCGGCGGGCTCATGCAGGCCAGGTTGGCCGGAATGGACACCGCAGACCAGCGCGGCGCCGACAAGGTTGCATCCCTGGCGGTGCGCAGGCGGACAAATTCTTCCATGCAGGCACGCTTGCCGACATGAATGTTCTGGCTGCGCTCTTCCGCCACGGTGGTGACAAAACGGTTGCGGCGGTGTTTGCCGCCCAGGCCTTTGCCATAGTCGTGGCAGACGTACAGACGCGTCTCGCCGGGCAGGCTGAGCAGGCGTTGAATCGAGGCGTACAGTACTTGCGGATTGCCGCCGGGGAAATCGCAGCGGGCGGTGCCGGAATCCGGCATGAACAGGGTATCGCCGATAAATACCGCGTCGTCAAACTGATAACTGACACAACCGGGGGTGTGACCGGGTGTTTCCATGACCCGCCCGCAGGCATGGTCCAGACAAATCTTGTCACCTTCGCTGAGCAGGACGTCGTAGCCGCTGACATCCGGCGTGTTAGCCCCGATCGCGGTCTGCGCACACAAAAAACGCGACTTGAGATAACCCGCAGCACTTGGGCGGTCCGCGTGCACATGGGTTTCCAGAATCCAGCGCACCACAAAACCATGCGCTTTCACCCAGTCTACAATCAGCTCGGCAAGATCGGTGTTTAAACCCTGCTCTCCTTCATTGATGCCCAGCGCTGCATCGATAACAGCACAGGTGCCCGATTCGGGGTTGGCGACAACAAAACTGTAAGAGCCGGAGGTGGATTCGAAAAAAGGATGGATAGTTAAAGCCATGTGTAAAGTTTAGTCGGCATTCGCCAAATTAAATCTCACTTTTGTAACCGATAGCGCTAAAATTCGGGAAAATATCTCACTTAATCTCAAAACAGGTAATTATTTCCCATGAGCAAGTTCGACCGCTACGATCACCGCATCCTGCAGCAATTGCAGACCGACAACAGCGTTGCCGTGGCGGAGCTGGCGGAGAAGATTGGCCTTTCCACCAACGCCTGTTGGCGGCGCATCAAACGCTTACAGGAACAGGGGATTGTGCGCGGCAACGTGGCGCTGCTGGATGAGCGCAAGCTGGGATTGGACGTGACGGTGTTCGTCTCGGTAAAAACCAGCGAGCATACGGACACCTGGCTGGAGAAATTCGCCAAAGGCATCAAAGCGATCCCGGAAGTGGTGGAGTTTTACCGCATGAGCGGCGAGACCGACTACCTGCTGAAAATTGTTGTCCAGGACATCAACGACTACGACCGGGTCTACAAAAAACTGATCTCCGTAGCGCCCATGCACGACGTCTCCTCTTCATTCGCCATGGAGCGCATCAAATCGTCCACCGCCCTGCCGCTGGACCATCTGGTCAGTTAGATCACCCCATCGCTGCTGAAGCGGCTGATGGCATCTTCGTCATAACCCAGTTCCTGCAGAATCTGCCGGCTGTGTTCCCCTACTTCCGGCGCTTTGGACGGTGTTGCGGTGGGCAGCCCGTGCACATTCACCGGATGTTTCACTAGACCCCGCAGGCCGGTATCCCCGGGGTCCGCCACCATGTTGTTGGCTGCAACCTGGGGATCCCCGGGCAGACCCGTCACTTCACCGACCAGAGCCGCCGGCACCCCGGCCTGGTGAAACTGCTGCAGCCAATAGCCGCTGTCCCTGGCGCGCAGCAGCGGACGCAGTATCCGCACCAGTTCATCCCCCTTCAGCAGCCGTGTTTCCGGATCGCTGAAGCGTTCATCCAGCAGCAGTTCCGGCACCCCCAGCACCGCAAACATGGCGTCCAGTTCCGCTTCCGTGCGCACCATGGTGAACTGCAGCCAGCGGCCGTCCGCCGCGGCATACATCACCCGGGTAAACAGGTGGCCCATCATTGCGCGGTAGCGCTCGAAGCTGCTGTCGACAAAAGCCGCCTGGGCAATACAGGAAGCTGACCAGATGCCATTGGCCAGCAGGCTGGTATGGACAAAACTGCCTTTGCCGGTTTGCTGGCGCCGCAGCAGCGCGGTGAGAATACCGGCATACATGGCTACCGCGGTGGGGTGGTCACCCATTCCCGGCAAAGCCGGCGCGGGGTCAGCGCCGGGCGCCCGCACCAGATCCATGAGGCCGGAGCGGGACCAGTACGCCACCAGGTCAAATGCCTCGCGGTTGCGTTCTTCGCCCGCCTCGCCGTAGGCGGTCAGCGCGGCATAAATCAGGCGCGGGTGCGCAGCCATCAGTTCAGCGTGAGTCAAACCCCAGCGCTCGCGCAGGCGCGGGGTATGGTTGGTGACATAAACATCCGCCTGGGCAATCAACTGCTGCAGGATGCTCAGACCTTGTTCGCTGTTCAGGTTAAGACTCAGCGAGCGCTTGTTGCGCGCATCCATCTGCCAGCAATAGTTCACCTCGCTGTCCGGGGCGCCGGCGCTGGCGCTGAAACGGCGGTAACCGTCACCCGCGCCGGGCACCTCAATCTTGATCACCTGGGCGCCAAAATCCGCCAGCATGGTGGTGGCCACCGGCGCCGCAATCCAACTGCCCACATCCAGCACGCGCAGCCCGGCAAACAAAAAGTCTTCGCTCAAAACATATCCTTAAGAGTATTCAGTTGGTTTGCGTCAGGGGGGCTGCCGAAGCCTGTTCAACAACATCCAGATGCAGATCCGGTGAACCCAGATAACGCAGTTGGCTGTTACCGCGCAACTCGCCGCCCAGGTGGGCGGACGCATGCAGGGTGCCGCGGGCACCGCCGCGGCCCTGGATAGTCACCCACTGGGCGCGCAGTTCAGCAGCCTGCAGGCGGGCATCACCACCCAGTTCAACCTGCAGCCTGGCTGCCTCCCCGGAAACGTCGACTAGCCCGCGGCCGGAAGCCAGCACGGTCATTTCATCCGCCACCACCGCATCCAGATGCAACATACCGCCGCCGGCGGCACGCACATCCAGCGATGCAGCCGACAGGCGCGGTAAATGCAGGCTGCTCTGCCCGTAAACCGCCACCTTGGAAAAGTCGAAAACCTGTGCCGCCGCAGCGGACCCTTTGATGTTGCCCTGCAGTTGCAGCACGCCAAACGCCGCGCATTGCACCTCAACCTGATGGCCCGCGTTGGCTAAAGTCAGCTCCACCCCGTCCTGCAGGTTCACCTGGGCCGCCGCCGGGGTTGTGCCGGGCGCATATACGATGCGCAAACTCGCGGCCCCCGGGCGCAACTTTAGCTGCAGGGAAAAATCGCCGCGCAACTGCAGCTGCCGGCAATCCGCCAGCGCCAGAGTCTGCGACTCCGGCGGCGCAGCCGGAGGCTCCGGACTGCAGGCGCACAGGCACAGCAATGCCGCCAGGGCTGAATTTTTGAGCGCGGGCACCGTCATTCAGGGTAGGTGACAAACTCCACCCAGTTGCCGTCCGGGTCCTCAACCATGCCGATGGTTACCCCGGCGCGTATTTCGGTGAGGGGCACCACCACCTTTACCCCGGCCTGTTCGCATTGCGCCATGATCTCAGCCAGGTTGGAGACGCGCATGGTCCAGTAACGGTAACCGGTGGATTTGGCAATAGCGCCGGGCACCGGCGCACCCTCGCTGGCCGGTTCCGGCACAACAATTTTAATCAGGCTCTCACCGCACCACAGGCGGTACATGGTGCCGCCCATGGGAAACGGGGTACTGGGCTCTTCGGTAAACCCCAGCAGATCCCGGTAGAACGCGAGCATTTCCGGACCGTTGTTACTGACAATGCCCAGATCAATTGCACCCTTGGTTAACTCGACTGCCATGATCTCAACCGTCCAGCTTGGCGTTCCACGCCGCCACCTGTTCCACCGACGCCAGCAGATCCGCGGTATCACCCTCGATGGTGACGGTGTTGATTTTGTCACCCTGGGCAATGGCGTTAACCACCGCCTGATCCGCGTCACCCTGCACCGCGCCGAATATGCTGTGCGCGTCGTCCAGCCACGGGGTCGGCACGTGGGTGATAAAAAACTGCGAGCCGTTGGTGCCGGGGCCGGCATTGGCCATGGACAGTTTACCCGGCGCGTCGTGACGTAAACCCGCATCAAACTCGTCCGCAAACTGATAACCGGGGCCGCCGGTACCGGTACCCAGCGGGCAGCCGCCCTGAATCATAAAGTCGTCTATCACCCGGTGAAAACTCAAGCCATTATAAAATCCGCGCTGCGCCAGATTAACAAAGTTAGCCACGGTGACCGGGGTACGGTCCGGATAAAGATCCACCCGGATGGCCCCTTTGTCAGTGTCAAATACCGCTACTAAAGACATACGTTCTCCTGTTGAACATTAAAAGGACGGCTACAACTCCAGTGGCTGGCCGAAGGTATCCGCAAAACATAATTTATTTACCGGCCGCCGGGAGATGGGCCCATGGCCGCCCCGCACCGGCCAACCTATCGGCATCACCGCGCAGGTGTACCAGTCGTCGGGTATCTGCAGCAGCGCTTTCAGGGGCGCCTCTTCATAACACAGCAGGGTGGTCAGGGTACAACCCACGCCTTCGCTGACACAGGCCAGCATGGCGTTCTGCAGCGCCGGATATACGGAACCGCCGCCCACTACCGAAGGCCGTCCCAGCTCAGCGTCGGTGATGGCCATATGGTTGGGATTAAAACAGAATACCAGCAGCACCGGCGCTTCTCCCATGTGTTCACCCAGGTGATCACAGGCGTCCAGCATACGTTCGCGCTTGGTACGCGCTTCGCCTTGCAGATGCTCAACGCCGCGGCGCGCATTTTCTCCATACACCTGCCATTGCGGCCGGTACAGGTCGCCTACCGCTTTGCGCAATTGTTCGTCGCGCACGGCAATGATGCGCCAGGGCTGAGCGTTGCCGCCGCTGGGCGCCCAGGCGGCCGCCTGCAGAATCCGCTGCAGCACCTCGTCCGCGATGGGGTCGGGGCGCAGGCGGCGTACCGCCCGCAGCGTGCTCATGGCCTCGTACAGGGCAATCGATTCGTTATTCATGTGCTGACAAAAACTCCGCAAAAGCCTGTTGGGCCGGCCCTACCGCCGGTTCTGTTTTCCACTCTTCGATAAACTGCACGTTGGGTGCAACTTCCGCAATCATGCGCGACGTGGACTGCGGGTGATAGAGGTCGTTGCCCATCAACACCAACAGCGGGGTTTCGCAGGTACGCACAAAATCTTCGTCCACATTGAACAGCACCTTGTCGCCGCCGTACATGTTCTCGCGGAAACTGCTCCAGTCCGCGTCGCTGACCTCCGCCATGCCAGGCTTCAACTCCTCCGCCCAGTTGTCAAACATGGCGTAAAACGCATCGCGGTTGTCATCGCGGCCGATCGGCTGAAACAAGGTGGCCGACAATATGCGCTGAGGCGCAGCCTGGATGAGGCCAAAACAATAGGGCCCGCCGATACACATGCCGGCGGCGTGAAAACGCTCAATGCCCAGATGGTCCATAAGGGCGAGCTGATCCCCGGCGTAGGTTTGCCAGCCGTCAGCGGCACTGACCGGTGCCGTCGAAGCGCCGGCATTACGCTGGTCCATGGCCACCACCCGGCGGTTGGCGCTGAGTTGCGCAATGGGGTTCCAGGGTGTGCCCTGCCAGAAGCTGATGGCGGATTTCATGCCGCCCGGGGCAATCAGCAGCAGCGGCGCAGCACCGCCGCCCGGATTATGGTCTTCATAGTGAATGCTGACGCCATCGCGCACGAATTCAGGCATGGTCTGGTCCTCTCTATCAGCGCGCGCAGTGGCCGCCGTCAATGGTAATAATGGTTCCGGTGGTGTTCGCCGAGCGGTCGCTGGCCAGAAACGCCACCATGTCGCCGATGTGCTCCGGCTGGCCGGGCGGGTAATTTTCGTCCCACAATTCGCGCCAGCGGTCACCGTCACCCCAGCGCTTTTCCGCAATTCCACGCTGCAGCGTCTCCAGCCGTTCGGTGACAATCTGCCCCGGGTTGACACCCACCACCCGGATGTTGTGCTTGCGGCTGGTACCGCCCAAAGCCCGGCCCAGCCCCATCAGCGCCGCATTGCCGCCGGCGCCGGCCGCATATCCGGAGCTGACCCGTTCGCCGCCGGCGCCGATGACGTTGATGATCACACCGCCCCGGCCGCGCATGGCCGCGTACATCAGACGGCACATGTTGATGTAGCCGAACACTTTCAGGTCCCAGGCATGGCGCCAGGTTTCCTCATCTATATCCAGCAGCGTGCCGCCGGGAATGGCGCCCGCGTTATTCACCAGTATATCGGTGTCAGCGTGTTCCTCGCACAAAGCGCTGACCGCCTCGGATTGGGACAGATCAGCGGCGCTGCAGGTGACGCTGACGTTGGTTTCCGCCTGCAGCCTGGTTTGCGCGGACAGCAGATCGTAGTCGGTGCGGGCGACAAGATGCACATGGCAGCCGGCCGCCGCCAGACTCCGTGCGCAGGCCAGCCCAATGCCTTTGGAGGCGCCGGTTACCAGCGCCTTTCTACCCTGCAGCCCCAAGTCCACTCCGCTTTCCTCAGTTGTCCCCCGGCAAACGGCTACTGTAGCATACTGCACCCATGAGCATCCCCATTCTCGACCTGCAGGCCATGGTCCTGCCGCGACTGGACAGCGCCTGCCGCAACTGGGGGTTCTTTGCGCTGCGCGGACATGAACTGGATCCGCAGCTACGCCGCGAAACCTTTGCGCAGATGCAGGGATTTTTTCAGCAGCCGCTGGCGGAGAAGAACCGGATCCGACGCAGCAGGGACAATTGCTGGGGTTTCTACGATGCGGAACTCACCAAGAACCGGCGCGACTGGAAAGAAATAGTTGATATTGGCGATGCGGCCAGCGACGGACCGCTGGCGGGCGCCTGCCCGCAGTGGCCGCAGTCGGCCGGGTTCCGCGAATGTATGGAGAGCCTGCAGCAGCAGCTGCACCAGGTGGCCCTGCAGGTGGTGGACGCGCTGGCCGCCAGCCTGCAAAGTCATATAGACCGTGCCGCCGCATTTGACCGGCACACCAGCTTTCTGCGTCTGAACTACTATCCGCCCTGCCCGCAACCTGCCGCTGATACCCGCAGCCTGACCGCGGAAGACGGCCATCTCGGTATCAGTCACCACACCGATGCCGGCGCGGTGACCGTGTTGATGCAGGACGAACACCCCGGTCTGCAGGTTTATCACCGGCAGCGCTGGCACGGGGTGGAGCCGCAGCCGGAAACGCTGATCATTAATATCGGCGACGTGGTGCAGGTCTGGTCCAACGACCGCTACCCGGCGCCCCTGCACCGGGTGCTGGCGGACCAGCGGGCCAGCCGCTTGAGCGTGCCGTATTTTCTGAACCCGGACTACGCTTACAACTACGCACCGCTGCCGGATACCGGCACGCCGCACTACACCCCCATAAACTGGGGGGAATTCCGCGCCCGGCGCAGCGCCGGGGATTATGCGGACTATGGAGATGAAGTGCAGATTTCCGACTACCGGGTGGCTGCTGAGGACGCCTGAACCCTTGCAAACCGTCAGCTTTGACTGTTTCATACACAGACCTAAAATAAGCGGCAACAGCAATTGCTACAGGTGAGGTCATGTCCAGGCTGAGACATCCCATGAACGGCGCCATGTACACGGTGTTGAGCAACGGTCATGTGCAGGTTGAAAACAACGGCATGCAGGGCGAATTTTCCTGGGACGGCCGGCATATTGACGGTGAGCTGACCTATGCGGACCCGCACATGCTGGTGTGGCTGGCGGGGCCCCAATTACCCGCGGACGGCGACAGCGTACGCAAGCACCGGGGCTGAACGGCCCGTGCAACCAACCATTTGAATCCAATTTTACGACCGGAGGCAGCCATGGCTGAAGTATCCACCGCTAACCGATCAGAGGGGTTAAGCTACCAGCAACTGATTGCTGATGATGCGGTGCCGCCGCCTGCGGTGCTGACCCTGGAAAACCCCTACCCCACCCAGCTGACCTCGGTTCCGGTCAGCCGCTACACCTCACGGGAGTTTCACGATCTGGAAATGCAGAAGGTGTGGTCGAAGTGCTGGCAGATGGCCTGCCGGGAAGAAGAGATACCCAATGTCGGCGACTACATCATCTATGAGATCGGGCGCTTCTCGCTGCTGGTGGTGCGCAGCAAAGACGGCATCCATGCCCACCATAATGTCTGCCGCCACCGCGGCCGGCGTCTGAAAGATTTCGACGGGCACGCCGCCAATTTCATCTGCCCGTTTCACGGCTTCAGCTGGAACCTGGACGGCAGCTCGCGCAGCGTAACCTCGGATTGGGATTTCCCCCACGTCGACAAAAAGGACTTCACGCTGACCCCGGCGCTGGCGGAAACCTGGGGCGGCTGGGTGTTCATCAACATGGACGTCAACGCGGAACCGCTGCACGCCTTTCTGGGTGACCTGCCGGACCACTTTGCCATCTGGAAGCCGGAAGAGCGCTACATCGAAGCCCATGTGGGCAAGGTCATGAAGTGCAACTGGAAAGCCTGCCAGGAAGCCTTCATGGAAGCTTTCCACGTCATCACCACCCATCCGCAGCTGCTGGCCGGTATCGGTGATGAGAACTCCCAGTACGACGCGTGGGGTAACATGTCACGCGCCATCACCCCCAACGCCACCCCCAGCCCGCACATTAAGTGGCAGCCCAGCGAACAGGATCTGCTGGAAGCGGTGTCCATGTACGACCTGGACGATCCGGCCATGCCGCAACTGCCCGATGGCGTCCGCGCCCGCGCAGCCATGGCCGCCGGCCTGCGCCCCGGCATGCAGGAACTGGTGGGGGAAGACGT
>JANQOA010000316.1 GCA_028279305.1 Pseudomonadales bacterium | reverse complement strand
CGGCTGCGGTTTTATCAGCCGCTGCGCCTGCAGGACAGGTTCAGTATCCATTCCGGGCTGGCCGCCGGCGGGCCCAAACTGCAGCAGTTTGCCCACCTGGTGTTCAACCCGGATAACGGCCGGCTGTGTTATACAGCAGCGGCGGTGGGGGTGCGCATGGACCTGGCGGCGCGCAAAGCCGTGGTATTGTCGGCACAGAGACAGGCGCATATGCGCAGCCTGCAGCTTAAGCCCCTGTGACGCGGGAGGACAACGTATGAGCATCTACACAACTGATCTGGACCAGAATCCGGCAAACTTCACGCCATTGTCGCCGGTGTCCTTCTTGCGCCGTGCGGCGCACATTTATCCGCACAAAACGGCTGTCGTTTACGGTGCCCGCCGGCTCAGCTGGCTGCAGGTCTGGCAGCGGGCGGTGGCGGTGGCCGGCGCGCTGGGCCGCCTGGGGGTGAAGCGCGGTGATACGGTGGCGCTACTCAGCGCCAATCTGCCTGAAATGTTTGAAGCGCACTTTGCGGTGCCCATGAGCGGGGCGGTGCTGAACGCGATTAACATGCGCCTGGACGCCGCTACGGTGCGTTTTATCCTCAGCCACGGCGAAGCCGGGGTGTTCATCGTGGATCGGGAATTCGGACCGCTGGCGGAGCAGGCGCTGGCGGGCATGCAGAATCCGCCGCGGGTAGTACATATCGAGGACAACAGCTTTGAGGGCGGCTCTTTACCCGGTGAAATGGACTACGAGGCGCTGGCGGCAGGCTGGCAGCAGGTTGACGTGCCGGTGGACGCCGTGGAGTATCTGCCTGCTGATGAATGGGATGCCATTACCCTGAACTATACATCGGGCACAACCGGCAATCCCAAAGGCGTGGTCTACCACCACCGCGGCGCCTACCTGAATGCGGTATCCAACGCGCTGACCTGGAATATGGGTGACCATCCGGTGTACCTGTGGACGTTGCCGATGTTCCACTGCAACGGCTGGTGTTTCCCCTGGACCCTGGCGGTGAATGCTGGCACCAGCGTGTGCTTGCGGCAGGTTCGCGAGGAAGCGGTTTACCAGGCCATCAGCGAACATCAGGTCAGCCACTTCTGCGGCGCGCCGGTGGTGCTGAATACGTTGCTCAGCGCCCCCGAAGAGCTCCGGCAGCTGGTGCAGCATCCGCTCAAGGTGATGACCGCGGGCGCCGCGCCGCCGGCCGCCATCATTGCCGGTATGCAGGAGATGGGTGTGGACGTGACCCACGTTTACGGCCTGACCGAAACTTACGGCCCGGTTACGCTGTGCGCCTGGCGCGAGGATCTTTGGGGTCATCTGGACGCGCAGCAGCAGGCGCAGTTGAAAGCGCGCCAGGGGGTGGGCGGACAGATGCTGGAAGGGCTGCTGGTGGCGGATCCGGATACCCTGCAGCCGGTGCCGCGGGACGGCAAGACCATTGGCGAGGTCATGATGCGGGGTAACAACGTCATGAAGGGTTACCTGAAAAACCCGGCCGCCACCGCTGAGAGTTTCGCCGGCGGCTGGTTCCATTCCGGCGACCTGGCGGTCTGGCATGAAGACGGGTACATCCAGATCATGGACCGCTCCAAAGACATCATTATTTCCGGCGGCGAAAACATCTCCAGCATTGAGATTGAGGATGTGCTGTTCCGCCACCCGGCGATTCTGGAAGCCGCGGTGGTAGCCAAGCAGGATGAGAAATGGGGTGAAACGCCCTGCGCGTTTGTAACTTTACGCCCCGGTGCGGAACTTACCGCGCCCCAGGTTATCGAATACTGCCGTGAACACATGGCGCGCTTTAAAGTACCGGGTCATGTGATATTTGCGGAACTACCAAAAACTTCAACAGGCAAGGTACAGAAGTTCACCTTGCGCGAAATGGCGGAAAATAACTGATGTCGAAACCCGTGCTTTTAGTCGTCGGCCTGGTGGTGCTGTTGGCGGCTGCGTTCTTGTTACCGGTCGCGGACTGGGTTACCGCCCTGTTTGCCTGGATCGACGCCAACCGCACGGTCTCCTGGCTGGTGTTTATTCTCATGTACGTGGCCGCAACCGTGCTGCTGTTGCCGGGCAGTCTGCTGACCCTGGGCGCGGGATTCCTGTTCGGCCTGGGTTACGGCTTTGTCATGGTCTCCGCGGCCAGCGTCATAGGCGCATCCTGCGCATTTCTGATCGGCCGCTTCCTGGCCAGGGACTGGGTCAGCGAGAAACTGGGCGCCATGCCTAAATTTGCCGCCCTGGACCGCGCCATCGAACAGCGGGGAGCGTTGATTGTATTGTTAACCAGGCTCTCTCCGGTGTTTCCTTTTAATCTGCTGAACTACGCGCTGGGCCTGACCGGCGTGCGCTTTCCGGCTTATGTGGGAGCGTCCTGGATCGGCATGATGCCGGGTACCGTGCTGTACGTGTATCTGGGTTCGGTGGCGTCTGATCTGGCCAGCCTGCTGGCCGGAGAAGTGGGTGATTCGCCGGTTGGCAACAGCCTGTTTTACGTGGGTCTGGCGGCCACTCTGGTGCTGACCATTGTCATTACGCGCATTGCCACCAAGGCTTTGGGGGAACAATTGGATCAAGCGGAGACAACCAGCTGATGAGTTATCCGGGTGCGGAATTTGATCAACTCAGTCAGGGGCTGCTGTCGCCTGCCGATTATGAGAACCCGGCGCCGGCCGGCCGCTATCATCTGGTGATTGTCGGCGCCGGACCCGCCGGACTGATTACCGCTATCGGCGCCGCCGGGCTGGGCGCCAAGGTGGCGTTGGTGGAACGGCACCGCATGGGCGGCGATTGTCTGAATGTGGGCTGCATGCCGTCCAAGGCCCTGCTCGAGTACAGCAAGCTGCACCCGGGGGACTTTGACGGCGCTTTTGCCCATCTGCGCCGGGTGCGCGCGGATATTGCCCCCCATGATTCCGTTTCCAGGTACAGTGAAGCCGGCGTCGATGTCTTCCTCGGCGAGGCGTCATTCAATGCGGCAGGTAACATCCAGGTCAACGGTACGGAACTGAACGCGCGGCGGGTGGCAATCTGCACCGGCGCCCGGGCGGCGGTGCCGCCGATTCCCGGCTTGCGTGAAAGTCAGCCGCACACCAATGAAAGTATTTTTGACCTGACCGGCAAACCGGCGTCGCTGGGCATTCTGGGTGCCGGCGCCATCGGTTGTGAACTGGCTCTGGCCTTTGCGCGGCTGGGTGTGGAGATCCATCTGTTCGAATTGGCTGAGCGCATCCTGCCGTTGGAAATACCCGCCGCCAGCCAGGCGGTGCAGGCGGCGCTGCAGGACGCCGGGGTGCACATCCATACCGGCAACGGGGTGTCCTCGGTGCACCGTGAGGCCCAGGGACCCTACGTGATCACCGCCGGTGACACCACCGTGCAGACCGAGCTGATGCTGGTTGCGCTGGGACGCACCCCGAATACCGATTCGCTGCAACTGGACAATGCCGGTGTTGAGGTTGATGCCGGGGGTTCGATTCAGACCGACAGCAAATTACGCACCAGTAACCCGCATGTCTATGCGGCGGGGGATTGCACCGCCGCATTGCAGTTTACCCATCACGCTGACGCCCAGGCCCGCGCGCTGGTGCAGAACTGTCTGTTTGCGCCCACCGCTAAGGTGGATGGTCTGGTTGTACCGCACTGTACCTACACCAAGCCCGAAGTGGCGTCGGTGGGGCCGTCACCTCAACAACTCGAGGCTGACGGGGTGGCGTTCGACGAGTATGAATTTGCCTTTGAGGAACTGGACCGCGGGCGGGCGGAGTTGCACGGCGGCGGTTTTGCCCGGGTCTATACGAGTAAGGGTACCGACAGGATTCTCTCCGCCACCATTGTCGGCCACGATGCCGGCGAACAGATTGCGCCGCTGTGTCTGCTGATGAGTAACAAGCTGGGCCTGGCGGCAGCGGGAAAAACCCTGTTCAGTTACCCGACCCGGTCCGAGTACCTTAAGCGGCTGGCGGATGCTTATAACCGCAGCCGGTTTACGCCCCGGGTCGCCGCCCTATTTAATTCTTGGTTGCGTTTTATAGGTTAGGTATGCTGCCCCTCTTGTTTGATGGGGGTGCAGCAACGTGCGCGCACATAAGGTCTGGTTTCTGGCCCTGACACCGGCGCTGCTGGCGGCTTGCGGTGAAACTCAACAACCCGCTTTGACGCCTTCTTACCAGCCTTCCGCCAGCGTGCATGATTTTATGTACTGGATGCTGGAACCGGCCGCTGACGTGCTGTGGGATTCAGCCGGTTATATCATTACCGAAGCGGGTGAACAGGACCTGCAGCCCACGACCCAGGAAGGCTGGGATCATGTGCGCAATAGCGCAACCGTTGTCGCGGAGGCGGGCAATGTCCTCATGATGCCCGGTTACCGGGTGGACGAACAGGCCTGGCTGGAATATGCCGGCGGCATGATCAGCGCCGGTATCGCGGCCCGGGAAGCGGCTGTGGCCAAGGATGCGGACGCTCTGTTCACCGCCGGCGGGCATCTGTATAACGCCTGCCGTGCCTGCCACAACCGTTACATGCCCGAGCCGGCGTTCCGCGTTGAGTAACCCGGGGGCCAACACGTCTCCGGCGCGGCTGTTGGCTGCGGTACTGGGCAGCCTGCTGCTGGCCGCGGTGACCCTGGTGGTGTTTGTCATGCCGGCGGAACATGGCCTGGACCCTACCGGCGCCGGGGCTCTGCTGGGCATTAAGGGTATGTCCGCGTATGCGGTCAGCGCCGTGGCGGCGGAGCAGGGGCCTTATCATGAGGATGAAATTGAGTTCCCGCTGGCGCCCTTTGAATCCATTGAATACAAATACCAGCTTGCCCGCGGCCAGGCGGTTGTATATGGCTGGCGGGCGGAACATGAGGTGGTATTTGATTTTCACAGTGAAGTGGAGGGCGGGGACGAAGAAGATGCCGTGAGTTTTGCCAACGGCCGGACGCGGGCTGACAACGGCACCTATGTTGCGCCCTTCAGCGGCATTCACGGCTGGTTCTGGGAAAACCGCGGCAACCGGGAGGTGACGGTAAAACTGCGCGCCGCGGGATACTTCAGCCGCGGCATCATCTTCAACGACCGCGGCCGGCAGGAACGTCTGTTTGCAACAGAGTCCGGCCGTTAGCTGTGCAGCGGTTTGTCAGCCAGGGCCTGCTGAATGGCGCCGCTCAACTGTTGCAGCGAAAAAGGTTTGCTTAAGAAACCGTGCGGCTGCTTGCGCGCGCCGGCATGCAGCAGTACATCCTCCGCGTAGCCTGAAACAAACAAAGCCCGCAGCCGTGGTTGCTGGGCCAGCGCCGCCTGATACAGTTCCGGGCCGCGCATGTCGGGCATAATCACGTCGGACAACAGCAGGTCTATCTGCACAGTCTGCAGCAGCCGCAGGGCGGCGGCCGAAGTGGGCGCCACCAGCGGTTTGTAACCCAGATTGTTGAGCATCTGCTCAACCACCTCGCGCACGCTCTGCTCGTCTTCCACCAGCAGAATCCTGGCATTATTCGCCGCCCGGGGCCCATGTTCGCCGCCGTCGGTATCCGCTGCCGCGGCGGCCGCCGGTTCCGCCAGCGGCAGACGGATGTCAAAGCGGCTGCCCGTGCTGCCGGTGCTGGTGCACACCAGCGTGCCGCCGTGTTGTCTGATGATGCCCAGCGACATGGACAGGCCCAGGCCGCCGCCGGCATCCCCCTTGGTGGTAAAAAAGGGATCAAAAATTTTTGGCCTGGCCTGCTCGCTGATGCCGCTGCCGGTATCCGTCACGCTGATGCCCAATTGTCCGGTGGTTGGGCAGACAAACGACGCCACGCTCAGGTCGCCGCCATCCGGCATGGCGTCCGCGGCGTTTATC
>JANQOA010000313.1 GCA_028279305.1 Pseudomonadales bacterium | reverse complement strand
GGATGCCGGCCGCCGGCCGCTGGGGGTGGCCATCTGGGTGATGGGGATTTCTTTTGCCGCGGAATTTGTCGGCGGCGAAGACCTGCAGGCGGAGATTTTTGAATACGTTGATGTGACCCGGGACGTGGCCATTATCTGGCTGCTGATCTGGTTTGCGCTGCGTTTTATCCGTTTTGTCGAAGACCATATTGTCGACCGCGGTTACCGCCGCCAGCATATCGACCAGACCACCGCCCGCGCGGTGGGCAAGCTGCTGCGCGCCACGGTGATTATAACCGGCCTGCTGCTGGCGCTGCAGGCGTTTGGCATCTCGGTTTCCGGGGTGCTGGCGTTCGGCGGCATCGGCGGCATAGCGGTGGGTTTTGCCGCGCGCGACTTGCTGGCCAACTTTTTCGGTGCGCTGATGATTTTCCTCGACCGGCCGTTTTCGGTGGGGGACTGGATACGTTCCCCGGACCGGGATATTGAAGGCACGGTAGAAGAGATCGGTTGGCGCCAGACGCGCATCCGTACGTTTGATAAACGGCCGCTGTACGTGCCGAATTCGATTTTTGCCAGCCTTGCGGTGGAAAACCCTTCGCGCATGCAGAACCGCCGCATCAAGGAAACCATCGGCATCCGCTACGATGACATTAACGCCATGCAGGCCATTGTCAGTGATGTGGAGCAGATGTTGCAGCAGCATGATGACATTGATACCCGGCAGACGCTGATGGTGAATTTTGTTTCGTTTGGCCCCTCGTCGGTGGATTTTTTCATCTACTGTTTTACCAAGACCACGGTGTGGGCGGAGTTTCACAAGATCAAGCAGGATGTACTGTTGAAAATTGCCGCGATTATCGACGCTCACGGGGCTGAAATTGCGTTCCCCACGCGCACCCTGCATATCAGCCCCGAAGCCGACGCGGAGGCGGCGCCGCTGGCGTCCGACGGCGTCCGCGGGTGAGTCAGGCCACCCACTATTTTGCTGAAGTTGAGGGCCTGCCGCGGCAGGTTGCGCAGCGTTTCAGCAACGCGGCTGAGGTGGTCAGCGCCGCGGGGGTGGAACACGCCATGGACCAGACCGCGGTGCGCATCACCGTCGCCATGCAGGATTTGAATCCGGTGCTGATTACGGTTCTGCAGGGCGGCCTGTATTGCGCCGGCATGCTTATGCAGCGTCTGGTTTTCCCGCTGCAGCAGGGCTATGTGCATGTCGGCCGCTACGGCGACGACACCGCCGGTGGCGGCTTGACCTGGCACGCCCAGGGTTGTCCGCAATTGCGCGGGCGGCATGTACTGCTGGTGGATGACATCCTGGACAAGGGTGATACCTTACGCGCATTGTTGGACTGGGCCGCCGCTGAAGGGGCCGCCAGCGTGCGTTCCTGCGTGCTGGTGACCAAACAGCTCACGCAACCCGTAAGCCGCCCCCACGTAGACTTCAGTGCCGTTGATGCGTCGGACCAGTTCCTGGTCGGCTGCGGCCTGGACTACATGGGATACGGCCGCAACCTGCCGGGGCTGTACGCTCTGGCTGAAGAAACCGTTCAGCAGTAGGAGGCAGACCCATATGCGCCTGGGTGTTTTTGTTGGCTCGTCAAAAATTGTCACGCCCGAAGCCCCGCAGGAGATGCAGATGAGCCGGGACACGCCCTGGGGGCAGGCTGCCTGCGTACCCCGGGTGTACCCGGTGGCGGATCACGAACTGGTGTTTTTGCCGCGCCACGGTGTCAGCCATGAGCTGGCTCCGCACCAGATCAACTACCGCGCCAATGTCTGGCTGCTGCGCGAGGCGGGGGTGGATGCGGTCATTGCGACCTATACGGTAGGCGGCATCGCCGCGGATCTTAAAGTGGCGGATGTAGTGGTGCCGCACCAGCTCATCGACTATACCTGGGGCCGGGCCGGTACCTTTGACGACGAGCTGCGGCACATCGACTTTTCGTACCCGTTTGATCCGTCGCTGCGCCGGCGCCTGCTGCAATCATCACCGGATCTTATCGACCGCGGCGTTTACGGCTGCACCCAGGGCCCGCGCCTGGAAACCGCGGCGGAAATCCGCAGGCTGGCGGCGGATGGCTGTACCCTGGTGGGCATGACCGGCATGCCGGAAGCGGCGCTGTGCCGCGAGGCGGGTTTGCGTTACGCCGCCTTATGCCTGGTGGTCAACCCTGCCGCCGGGGTGGGAGATGACCCGCTTGATCCCATGCCGGCCAGCGAGGTGGCCGGCCAGGGGGTGGACATGGAAGCTCTGCAGACGGCGTCCCGTGAGGGAGCGCAGCGCATGTTACGGGTTCTGCAGCAATTCGTCCGCGCCGGCGGCTAAAGCCTGTTGTTGGTCCAGCAGGGCCTCGGGCGCGGCGACCGGGGTGACGCGAATCAGCACCCCCAGTTTCGGATGGTCCAGATAGTGCAGTTCTTCGCTGCGCATGCGCCGGCGTTCGTTCAGTTCCATGTAGGGCAACGTCTGCCGGGTGCCCGGCAGCAGTTCCACCGGAAACGGCAGCGGCGACATACCCAGGGTGTCAGCGTGATACCAAAGCCGCATATTAACATGCAGGTAACGGCTCACCGTTAATGCCAGGTACCCCTCCAGCATCGGCAGGCCCTGCCGGGTGGCGGGGGTGTCCAGGCCCGGTTCCAGGGCCAGATAAACCGGCTGCGGCGCGTCGCGCGGCGGCACCGGCTGGCGCCAGCGGGTGTGCAGCAGAGGGCGCAGATGGCGCCGGCGGTTTAACGCTTTAACATCGTTGACCAGCGTCAGATCAGCCAGCGGCACAAAGCTGGATGCCGCCAGGGTATCTTCAAATTCAGCCACCGCCTGCAGGAACAACTCGGTAGCTGTCGGCGGCGGCGCAACACTCAGCTCCGCATCTGCCTCGTACGGCGGCGCAGCCGCATCGTCAGACGGATCTGCCGCCTGTTCCGCTGCTGGTTGCGGATCCGCTTCCATGTCCGTCAGCGGTTCGTCCGCAGCCTGCTCATCCAGGCTGAGATCCAGCTCATCACCGAACACCGCTTCACGGCTGGGGTGGGGCGGGTCTTCCACCGCCAGGACGGGATAACCCAGACATATGTCCTCACGCAGTTGCAGGAACGCTGGCGGCTGTCTGAAAACGGAATCAAGCCGCGGCCGGAGCTGATCCGGCGGCGGTGCTTCATAAGGCATGCTGCTGATGTCCCGGGCATCCTCCTCCTGGTAGGGGTTGCGCAGTTGCAGCAGGTTGGCGGGCCAGCGGCGCGGCCGCTGCAGGGCCAGCGTCTCATCGGTGGTCACGTCCAGTACCCGCAGGCGCTCAAAAACCACAACTTCGATGTCGAACCAGCGCTGTCTCAACAGGTCTTCAAATTCCATCCCGGCAACCGCCTCGGGGTCATCCATAGCGGCTGCGCCTGCGCTCAGCGGCAGGCAGAACACCGCGCCCAGCCACAGGCCGGCGCATAAGATCTGTCGGCGTGGTTGCATCATGCGGCTTTTGTCTGCTCCGGCGCCAGCGCCGCCAGTAGTTTGAAGGCAAACGCCAGGCGCTGGTCGAACTGGCTCAACGGCCGGCTGGTGCGCAGCACTGAGGCCCCATCCAGGCGGTAGGTATTGGGCTCGCGCTGCACCAGGTTAACAATTTTGATGGGGTCTACCGTGGTTGTATTGCTGAATTCCAGTTTGCCCCTCTGGTCGCCGATATCAACCTTGAGAATGCCCAGCGTCTGGCAGGCCAGTTTCAGTTCGGTGACGGCAAACAGATGTTTCATGGGTACCGGCAACAGGCCGAAGCGGTCGATGATTTCCACCTGCAGGGCTTCCAGTTCCGCCGCGTCAGCGGCGTTGGCAATACGTTTGTAAAGTATCAGACGGGTATGCACGTCCGGCAGATAATCTTCCGGTATCAGGGTTGGGGTATGCAGGTTCACTTCCTGGTTTACCGGTTCCAGCGGCATATCGGGATTGGGGGTTTCACCGGACTGCAGCGCCGCCACCGCGCGGTTCAACAGGTCCATGTACAAGGAGAAGCCAATCGCTTCGATCTGGCCCGACTGATCGTCACCCAGCAGCTCACCGGCGCCGCGTATTTCCATGTCGTGGGTGGCCAGGGTGAAGCCCACGCCGAGCTCGCCGGCGGCTTCAATGGCTTCCAGCCGCTTGATCGCATCCGCGGTCATCGCCTTGCGGTGAGGGGTGAGCAGGTAAGCATAAGCCTGGCGGTGGCTGCGTCCGACCCGCCCGCGCAACTGATGCAGTTGCGCCAGGCCGAATTTGTCAGCGCGATCGATGAGGATGGTGTTGGCGTTGGGGATGTCGATGCCGTTTTCGATAATGGTTGTGCACACCAGCACGTTCAGGCGCCGGTGGTAAAAATCCGACATCACCGCTTCCAGTTCCCGCTTCGGCATCTGCCCGTGGCCGACGCCGATGCGGGCTTCGGGTACCAGTTCCGCAATCTTGTCCGCGGTGGTGGTGATGGTGCGCACTTCGTTGTGCAGATAAAACACCTGGCCGCCGCGCAGCAGTTCGCGGCTGATGGCTTCGCGCACCTGGGAAGTACGCCTTTCCTGCACAAAGGTTTTGATGGACAGGCGTTTGGCCGGCGGCGTGGCGATGATCGACAGGTCGCGGATGCCGCTCAGCGCCATGTTCAGCGTACGCGGGATGGGGGTGGCGGTTAAGGTCAGGACGTCTACTTCCGCGCGCAGGGCTTTCAGGCGTTCCTTCTGGCGTACGCCAAAACGGTGTTCTTCATCGATGATGATCAAGCCCAGGTTCTTGAAGCGGATATGCTCCGACAGCAGTTTGTGTGTGCCGATGACAATATCCAGATTCCCGGCAGCCAGTTTCGCGCCGACGGTGTCCAGGTCGGACTGGGCGCGCAGGCGGCTGATGCTGTCGATGCTGACCGGCCAGTTGGCGAAGCGGTCCTGAAAGGTGTCGAAGTGTTGTTGCGCCAGCAACGTTGTCGGCACCAGCACCGCCACCTGTTTGCCGCCCTGAGCGGCGACAAAGGCAGCCCGCATCGCCACCTCTGTTTTGCCGAAACCAACGTCGCCGCACACCAGCCTGTCCATGGCCCGCTCGGTGGTCATATCCGCAATGGTGTCGTTGATGGCGGCCTGCTGATCCGTGGTCACCTCAAATGGGAATTCGGCGCAGAATTTCAGGTACTCAGCCTCCGGCAGGTCGAAGCGGTGGGAGGTTTTCAGTTCCCGGCGGGCGTAGATGTCCAGCAGTTCCGCCGCCACGTCCACCACTTTCTCTGCGGCGCGCCGCTTGGCCTTTTCCCATTGATCAGAACCCAGCCTGTGCAGCGGCGCATGTTCCTCATCGCTGCCCGCGTAGCGGCTGATCAGGTGCAGGGCGGTGACCGGCACATAAAGCTTGTCGTCGTCAGCGTAACCCAGGGTCAGGAATTCGTAGCTGTCACCGTCGATATCCAGCGATTGCAGCCCCAGGTAGCGGCCGACCCCGTGTTCCACATGCACCACCGGGGCGCCGATACTCAGCTCCGTGAGGTTGCGGACAATCTGTTCCGGGTCGATTACCCGCCCTGCGTCGCGCCGCGGATCACTCTGGCGGGTACCGAGCACGTCACTTTCAGTGACGATGATGCAACCGTCGGTCACCATGCCTTCATCAAGCTGCGCCACCGCTATGCAATGCTGTTGGGCCGCCAGATATTCGCTGAGGCCGCTGACGCCATGGGTGTGAATGTCCGCTTTGCGCAGCAGTTCATCAAATACTTCCCGGCGGCCGGCGCTTTCGGCCACAAACAACACCGGCGCGGCGGTGCCGCTGATAAATTTCTGCAGGCTTGCTGCGGGGGTACTCTGCCGCGCGTCCGCCAGCAGGTCCGGCAGCGGGCGGCTGTTGAAGCTGTGTTCGTGGCGGGCCGGAGCGGCCGTGCCGCTCAATTGCACCATGCGGTAGGGGGCACAGGCGCCGTGCAGCTGATCCATGGCCAGGTAGAGTTCAGCGGGCGGCAGGATGGGGCGCTCGATATCATGCCGCAGGGATTCATAACGTTCTTTAATGTCCGCCAGATGATGTTCAGCGGCGGCAAACACGCCGTCTTCCAGTACCAGCAACACGTCCGGCGGCAGGTAATCGAACAGGGTGCCCAGCTCGTCGAAGAAAAACGGCAGGTAGTACTCAATGCCGTTGGGGGCAATATGGCTGCTGACATCCTGGTACACGCTGCAGCGGCGCACGTCGACGTTAAAGGTGTGGTGCCAGCGATCGCGGAAGCGCGCCACGGCGGCGGCGTCGAACGGAAATTCTTTTGCCGGCAGCAGGTTCAAGGCGTCTATGCGTTCAACCGTACGCTGGCTCTCCGGATCGAAAGTGCGCAGCGTATCAATTTCGTCATCAAACAGATCAATGCGCACCGGCAGCGGCGCGCCCATGGGAAAAATGTCCATAACGGAACCGCGCACGGCATACTGGCCGCGTTCGCTGACGGTATCTGTGTGGTTGTAGCCGCTCGCTTCCAGAATCCGGCGTTGCCTGTCCACATCAAAGCGCTGGCCGGTGGCAAAGGCAAAGGTAGAGCCGGCCAGAAACGGGCGCGGCGCAATCTTCTGCAGCAGCGTGGTGACCGGCACGGTCAGAACGCCGCCGGTGACCTCAGGCAGGGCGGTGAGAGTGGCCAGCCGTTCGGAAATAATGTCCTGGTGGGGTGAAAAAGCGTCATAGGGCAGGGTTTCCCAGTCCGGGAAGTGCAGGCTCTGCGTCCCCGGGTTAAGGAAATCCAGGCCGCCCTGCCAGCGCTGCGCCCGGGCGGAATTGTTGGTCACGACCAGGATCAGGCCGGCGCGCGCCCGGCTCAGCTCGCTCACCGCATGGATGTCCGCGCAGCCGTGCAACCCGGACCAGGTGCCGCGCTGGCCCGCCGCAGGGGGCAGCGGCGGCGGGGAGGGCAACAGGCTGGAGGCGGTGATGGTCAATGTAGATCTCAAAATATGCTTGATGGCGGCAACAAAATTGGCGTGATCCGCCGAAAGGCCGCTATTCTAACGGCCCCTGCGCAAGAAGCCATGACCATCAACAAGCGTTTTGCAATTATTTTAGCCTTGGCCAGCGGCCTGGCCGGCGCCGCAGCCGGCTACCGGCTGGGTATTGAGGCGGGCGCCGGGCGCAACCTGCCGGGTCTCGGCCCACAGTCCGCTGCAGCGCCGGCGGCGGCCGCGGCGCCTCGCGCGGATGCCCGCAACGGCTCTGAAGTTGCGGAGGTTGAAGCCTGGCGGGGGTGGCTGCAGAACGGGCGCTGGTACGAGTTGGAGCAATGGTTGGACCAGTCCGGCGGGGAACTGGACGAAGCCGGCCGGCGAACGCTGGTCAAGGGCCTGCGTGAGCGCATCAACAAATATGACGCGGTCATGATGCGCAGGGTAGTCCGCAGTCACCTGCATTGGTTTCCGCAGGATGTGGAAGCGCGTTTTCTGCTCAGCGATCTGCAGCAGGTGGAAGGGCTTGCCGAATCCGCGTTGGAAACTTTGTTTGACCTGCTCAACGGCGGTTTTGGGCCGCAGGTGGATCAGCGCGCCCGGGTGGATGCTGACCGTATCATCAACAGCATCAGCGCCGGCTTGAAAAACCGCGGCGCGCTGGCGGAACTGGAAGCGTTCTGGCGGCACGTCAGTCAGCGCTATCCGCGCAGCGACTTTTACCGTTATCAGTGGGCCCTGGCGCTGGCTGAACTGCAGCGTTGGCAGGAGGCCGGCCGCGTGCTGGCGGAAACCGGCGCCAGCGACGTTGCCCAGGCAACGCTGGACGAACTGTCGGCAAAGCTGGAGGCCGGCGCCCGCGGCTTGAATTTTGAGCGCCGCGGCGACCGGCTGCTGGCGTCGGTGCGCAGCGAGCGCGGCGAGGAATATAAGTTGCTGGTTGATACCG
>JANQOA010000309.1 GCA_028279305.1 Pseudomonadales bacterium | reverse complement strand
ACCGGATGCTCCACGCTCACCTGGTCGAGCAGTTCCCGGGTCAGGTTCGCCGGCCCCGCCTGCAGTGACGGGTCGAACTGCCGGCCCACCACCCAGTCACCCGGCGGTGTTGCCTCCGCCACCTGGCGCAGATGCCGCAACGCCTCCGCCGTGCGCGGAAAACGAAATGGCCCGACGTTTTCGAAACTGTGCAGCATGGCCAGCGGCGCCAGGTGCATGTGGGGGTCTATAAAACCCGGCAGAACGGTAGCGCCGCCGGCGTCGATCACCTGTTCTCCGGCTGCCGGCCGGGGCGCCCGGGCGGCATTACCCACCCAGGTGATGCGGCCGTCTCTGACCCGCAGGGTGTCGGCGGAGGGTTGTGCCGGATCCATGGTGTGAATACGCGCGTTAGTCAGCAGGAAACTGCCGCCCGCAACGTCCGCACCTGCCGGCAACGCCCGGGCGTGATCTCTCAGGTCGATCCCGGCGCCATCCAGAATCTTCCGGAACACATTTGCGCAACAGGGACAGGCAAAAGGGTCGTCAGCATGCCCGGCCGGTATGCGCCGGGCAACTAAGGGCTGTACCTCCGCATCCAACGCCGCCTCTTCAGGCCAGCGCTCACCGGGGTCATCTAACACAGTACCCTCCTCCACAGACAAAATGGCATAAACACGGGGTACAATTTAACCATGAGCAACCCGGACACACACTACGACATTGCTGTAATCGGCGCCGGGGTGGCGGGTTTGAGCGCTGCCTGTTTCCTCAGCCCCCAGGCCCGGGTGGTGGTTCTGGAGCGCGAAAGCCAACCCGCGTACCACGCTTCGGGACGCTCCGCCGCCATGTATATCGAGGGTTATGAAAACCCTCTGGTCAGCGAACTCACCAGTGCCGGGAAATCTTTTTTCTTCTCCCCGCCGGCCGGGATGCTGGCTGAATCAGGCCCGCAACAGTTGGTTAACGCCTGCGGCGGCCTGACTGCCGCCGGTCCCGGAGAACTGCCCAAACTGAAAAAATACCTGTCCGCCTGGCAGCCGCTGTGTCCGGACCTGGTGGAGATCAGCGCCGCTGAGTGCCGGCAAATGGTGCCGATCCTTAAGCCTTCGTGGCTGCAGGGCGCCGCCTACGATCCCAGTTGGCACAGCATCGACGTGCACGAACTGCTCAGTGTCTACCAGCGCGGCCTGCGCGCAGCCGGCGGCCACCTGCTGACCAGCGCTGAGGTCTGCGGTTTGCAGCGGCGCAACGGTCTGTGGCATATCACCACCGTGGAAGAAGAAATTTCCGCCGGTGTTGTGGTCAACGCCGGCGGCGCCTGGGCACCCCAGTTGGGAGAGATGGCCGGCGCCAGCGCGGTACCGCTGACACCGATGTTGCGCACGGCCGCCATAGTGCCCGCGCCGGAACCCACTCCGGCCTGGCCGTTGGTGCACACCATCAGCGAAGATCTGTATTTTAAACCCGAGAGCCCGGGACTGATGATCTGCCCCCAGGACGAAACGCCCTGTGAAGCCATGGACGCTTATCCCCACGAAATGGATGTTGCAGTAGCCGCCCAGCGTTTCACCGACATCACCGACCATCCGGTGCAGCGGGTACTACACCAGTGGGCCGGGCTGCGTACCTTTGCCCCGGACCGCAAGCCGGTGATCGGCTTTGATTCTGCAGCGCAAGGATTCTACTGGCTGGCCGGCCAGGGCGGCTTTGGGGTGCAGACCTCGCCGGGGATTGCCGCGGTGGTGGCGGAAGACCTGCTGCAGGGCAAACGCCCGCCCAGGGAGATGACCGCACAGCGTTTTTAAGCCGGCTGGCGAGGTAACAACAGCGCAGCCAGCACCAGTACCAGAGCTGCGCTGAACGAGGCCCAGAAAAAGTTGCCGAAGTAGTCCGCCAGACGTCCGGACACCGCCGGGCCCAGCAGCTGCCCCAGGGCAAACGCGCTGGTCATGGCGCCTACCGCATGGGCAATGCGCTCCGGCGCGGCAAAACGCGCGGCGCTGATACCCAGCGCGGTAATGGCGGCAAAGGTGCCGCCCAACAGCGCGCAGGCCAGGCTCAGCAGCAAATACCCCTGGCTGACGGCTGCCAGCAACAGGCCCACGCACTCCACCAGATAAGCCGCCCGCAGGGCGGCAAACAGGCCGTACCGGTTGGCCCACCATTGCCACAAGTAGACGGACGGCACCAGCGTCACGCCCACAATCAGCCACACGGATTTGGCATCAAACCCGCCGCTGGGCAACTGCTCCGCCATCGCCACCACAAAAGTTGCAGCGACCACATAACCGTAACCAAACAGGCCGTAACCGCAGACGATGCGCCATAATCCGCCTGCGCCGGCACCGCCCGGCGCATCCACGGCAACCGCGGGCTGCACATCCGACCAGGGGCCCCGGCCCAGCAACTGCCAGGCCAGCAGCATCAGTACTGCGGTGCAGGCCCCAAGGCGCCGCCAGTGATCGCTGACTTCGCCGGGCAGGTATAACAAACCCATACACAGAATGATGCCCACCCCGACGCCGGCAAAATGCACGTTGCCGAGACGCTCGGTGCCGGCGGCGGCAAGCACATATATCAACTGCGTAGTGATCAGCACCAGGCAGAAGGCGCTGGCCACCCCGGAACTGAAGCGCACCAGCAACCACCAGGGATAGGCGCTGATTTCCGCCCCGGCATAGGTAGTCAGCACGCTGGCCATGAGGCTGAACG
>JANQOA010000297.1 GCA_028279305.1 Pseudomonadales bacterium | reverse complement strand
TCCTCCGCTCTTGAGCCTCGCTGCGCGAGTCTCACCGCTCCGTTGCGGCGGCGGCTAAAAAACGCGGCGCAACCCCCACGTCCTGTGATCCCGTTGTAGGGTTCCGGACGCGCAGGTTTCGCGGTTCAAACATCATCAGAACTGAGCACGTTTCCTGGCAGGGAGTTGTTCGGGTTGCGAGTGCTTTCTGCAGCTCAGGCCAATAACAGACCTGGCAATTCCTTCGCCGCAGGCGTTACCCAGGCACAACCCGGACAAACTCCCAGTTCTGAAGCGCTTGCGCCACACTAACCATCTGCCAGCGCCCGAACAGCCCTCAGCCGTGTACTGTCTTGCTAGTGGCACAACTCCCCAGGTTTGGAAGCAACATCCCCAGCCCTGAAAGCGTTGGGATGATCCAGTTCTGCAGGGCTGCGCATTGGGACCAGGTTTCTCGCTGCTTTTTGAGGGGCCGCCGAGCGCAGTGGGGAGACTCGCGCCGCGAGGCTCACAAGCGGAGCGAGGGCAGGCAGGAGGGCCGGCCCCGGGCGGCGAGAAACCTGGTTCCGATGCGCAGACCGGCCAGCCCTGAACAACCCCAAACCAATCAGAGCTTAAAAAGTTGCTCTTCGTAAACGTCCAGCAGAGACTGTTGAAATACCTCTATCAAGCGTTGTACTTCAGTATCCCCGTGGGCGGCTGAAAGAAACGCCCGTTGGGTGCCGGGCACCAGCACGCCGCGGTTCAGGCAGTGCAGGTAGAAGGCTTTCTCAGCGTCTATGTGTTCCGCGCCGGCATCGCGCATGGAGTTGATTTCACCGCGCTGAAAGAACATGTGGAACATGGAGCCGACATTTTTCATCTGCGCTGGTATCTGATGCTTCAGGCAGAATTCATTCACCGCCCCGGCCAGGCGGTTACCGTTGTTTTCAAGCTGCTCATATATCTCCGGATGCGCCTGCAGATAGCCCACCGCCGCAGCGCCGGCCTCCATGGTCAGGGGGTTTCCGGAGAATGTGCCGCCGGAGAACACACCCCGGTCCGCGGCCAGGCCGGTAAATACGTTCATCAGGTCCGCGCGGCCGGTGATGGCGCCCACCGGTAAACCGCCGCCCACCACTTTGCCGTAGGTGGCAATGTCGGGGGTCACTGAAAACCGCTGTTGGGCGCCGCCGAACGCCACTCGGAAACCGGTGATGACCTCGTCGATGCCGAACAGCACATCGTTTTCCCGGCATACCTGCGCCAGCTCGCGCAAAAATTCACCGGCATCCGGCTGCGGGTTGGAGCTTTGCACACCTTCCACAAACACCAATGCCAGCTCATCGCGATGGCGGCGGATGAGATCAAAGGCCGCCGGATTGCGGTAGGGCAACAGCAAGGTCAAGTCGCGCAACGCTTGCGGAATTCCGTGGCCCATCGGCAGCGGCTGGGGCGCATCCACCGGGCTGCGCGGGTCAGTCAGCCACATGCCGTAGTCGTGAGCACCGTGGTAAAAGCCGTCAAACAGGGCAATTTTTTCTTTGCCCGAGTATCCGCGCGCCGCGCGGAAGGCATACATGGTGGCTTCGGAGCCGGTGTTGCAGAACACCACGCGTTCCGCGCAGGGGCTGCCTTCCTGCAGCAGATGGGCAAGCTTCATCTGGCTGGTGGAATGGATGCCGAACATCCAGCCCAACGGGGTGCGGTCTTCAATGGCCTGCCGCACGACCGGATGTACATGACCCAGGATATGTAAGCCGAATCCCACCGAGGTATCGATGTAGCGGTTGCCGTCCGCGTCCACCACATAAGCGCCTTCACCTTGCTGGATAAATACCGGATGGGGCATTTCCAGGTTCGCGGCCAGGCCTGAATTCAGCAGCTCAGCGCGGTCTTCGGAAATGCGTTGTGACGCCGTGGTCTTGGCCAGCAACTCCGCCCTGGCCTCAGCAACTGTTGCCGTCATGGTGCTGCTCCGCTCACCGTTCCAGTCACCACGCCGGCCACGGTTATTGTCCGTTCAGCCGCTCTACCACCGGCGCAAAAGATTCCATATTGTCCCGCCCCACCGTGACGTAGGAAATGCCGTGCAGTTCGCGGCGGCGCTGCAACTCGTCGCAGATGGCATCCACCGAGCCGAACAGCGCGTGGGGATGTCTGGACATTTCTTCCTCGGAAAGGCCGAACATTTGCGCAAACTGGCCCAGCACCGGTGCGGGATCATCCATGACAAAGGTGAAATAGGCGCCGATCTCAATCTCCAGATCATCAAACCGGTCGCCGGCACCTTCTTTGATCCAACCGACTTTCTTCTGCGTCTCCGCTTCAGACGACAGCTGCACCCCATCCGGGCCGATCATGCCCGAGCGGTTGTTGAAGTTGAGGCTGACGATATCCGCTTCACGGCCGGCCAGGCGCAGAATGCGCGGACTGCCGCCGCCGATCATAATCGGCGCCGGCCCTACCGGTTTCGGGTCACCCTCAAAGTCGTGCCAGTTAATGGTATTGTTGGACAGCGATATGACGCCGTCGCCGCGGAAGGCTTTTACCCCTTCGATCACATCCGCCAGCCGGTCGATGCGCACGCCGGGTTCATCCTTGGTCAGGCCGATGGCTGCATATTCCTCGGTAATCCAGCCGGCGCCGAGGCCGAACTCCAGGCGCCCGTTGGACAACTTGTCGATCGTCATGGCGGACTTAATCAGCACCACCGGGTTGTGGTAGTCGATGCAGAACACCCGGCAGCCGATATTGATCTTCGAGGTGACCGCGGCGGCGTATGCCATGGCCGGGATCGCCGCCAGGTTCTGCACAGGATGGTTGGCTTTTTCCAAAGCCGGGCCGGCACCGAGAATATGGTCCGCCAGGTGAAAGGCTGAATAACCCAGCGCTTCCGCCTGCTGGGCCTGATTCACCCAATCTTCCGCGTTCTCAGCGTTAAACGACTGGACGCCGAATCTGAATGGTTTGCTCATAGCTGTTGCCCGTTGCCGGCCCTGGGCGGCCTAAAACTGGATACGTTTGGTGATGCCGCCATCGATAACCACGTTGGTGCCGGTGGTAAAACCGCTGTGCGGAGATACCAGCATGGCCACCTGCGCGGCTACCTCATCAGCACTGCCCATGCGTCCCAGCGGAATGTCCGCAATGGTGGCGTCGTAAAACGCAGTCATGTGCTGCTTGATGTTGTCCCAGGCGCCGCCCTCGATAAAAATCGGGCCGGGGCTGACTGCGTTAACGCGGATGCCCTTGGGTGCCAACTCCTGACTTAAGGCGCCGTTGTAATTCAACAACGCGGCTTTCAGCGCGTTATAGGGACCCGCATTCATGAACTTTTCCAGTGCCGCGGTGGTGGAGATAAGAATCACGTTGCCGTTGTCCGAGTTTTCCAGGTGGCTCATCGCGCCTTCCACCATGCGCACCGCGCCCAACATATCGTATTCGAGGTGCCGGCGCCACGCATCTTCGCCCTGAGCGCCGCCGCCGCTGACGTTGGAGACAATTATGTCAACCCCGCCCAGGGCTTCAGCACTGGCGTCTATCCAGTTCTTCAGGGAGTCCGCGTCACCCACGTCCACGGATTGGCCGAACGCGGTAACCCCCTTGCTGCTGAGGTCGGCAACCGCCGCATCAATTTCTTCCTGGTTGCGGGCGCATATCGCCACGTTGCAGCCCTCGTCCGCCAGGGTATTGGCGATGGCGCGGCCAATGCCCTTGGTGCCACCGGTTATCAGCGCCTTGGCGCCTTTAAGTTGTAAATCCATCCTCGCAGTCCTCTCTTGTCTCTATGGTTATCGTTTATCCGTCAGCCGCTTCAAATCGGCCCGAACTTGGGTTTGGGCGGCCGGTCCACCTCCCCCACCTGCACACACACTTTGCCACCTTCCAGCATTACTGGGAAGCTCGCAACCGGCTTTTGCGCCGGTGCCGCCAGGCAGGCACCGGTGCGCACGTCAAATCGGGCGCCATGCAGCGGGCAGGCGATCTGATGCCCGCGCAGCTTGCCCGCCGCCAGCGATTGCCGGGCATGGCTGCACTGGGCATGAATCGCATAAAACTGTCCTTCCACGTGGCACACTAACACCTCAACTTCGTTGACCTTGACCAGCGCCGTCTGCCCTTCCGCAAGACTGGCGATGGGCATGACCGGGGTATAGGTCATTTAAGCCACGTCACCGGCTGACGGTGCAGATAATCGTCTATGGTCTTATGGAAGTGCCGTATGCGCAGTTCCTGCGCGGAAATCCACAGACCCCGGTAGCCGCTGGAATTCATGCCGCGCTGCACCATGGCCAGATTCGAGGCATCCTGATCCAGCACCTCGCCAATGGATTCTTCACCGTGGGCGAACTGCCGGTGCAGCGGGCGCTCCGGCCAGGCTTCACCCTGCGGGACCAGACTGTAATTCTGCAGGTCGTAGTACATCTTGTTCGGGTCGGTCTCGTGGGGGCGCTGGCGGAAAATCATCACGCTGTTGCAGTGAATGTTCATGGTGATGTTGGGGAAGATCATATAGTGATAATCGTCCGTTAACTGATCATCATTCAGCTCACTGAAGTCGTAACCCATGGCGGCGCCGTTTTCGCGCAGATGTTTCTGCACCGCCCGGCGCACGCCCAGACCGTCGCCGTCGTATTTGCCCGGATCAAATCCGTACAGTTCCATGAAGTCACGCAACTCCTGGGTGATGATGGCGCCGTCCTGCAGATGCGTGCTGACACAGCCGAACGGAATCAGATAGCGGTTGTGCCGCTCGTAACAGTCGATCTGTACGTCCATATCCTCCAGCATGGTCATCAGCTGAGGATGGGTGCCGGCCACATGGTAGGTTTCGTTAAAAGCGTCTACCGAAGTTTTCCAGTTGCAGTCCCACTCCACGGTCACGTCATTCACCAGCGCCATGCGCTCGAAGTGGTAAGGGTCCAGGTGCTCGGGAATAATGCCGAGAAAATCCCGCAGCGGCTCAACATCCGGGTTCAGCGAGAACCACACCCACCCGCCCCAGATGTCACACGGCAGTTTTACGATCGACAATTTGTCACACGGCGCGCCCTGGGGAAAGGTTTCCGCATCCGGCACGTGAATCAACTCGCCGCGCAGGTTGTATTCCCAAAGATGGTAAGAGCACTTGAAGGTTTGCGTATGACCGCCGCTGCCGTATGCCACCTGGTTACCACGGTGGGAGCAGACGTTATAAAAGGCGTTGACGTCTCCGTTTTCGTCACGGGTCAGCACCACGCTCTCGCGGCCGATGTCGGTGACCACATAGTCGCCGGGTTCGCGCAGATCCTGCAGCGCGCAGCCCATCAGCCAGACCTTGGTCCACAGGCGCTGCCACTCCTGCTGCATGAAGTCGGTGGACGTATAACGCTCCTTGGGGATGAAATCATGGCCCAGTTCCGGGTCCGGTTCTTTGTGCACCGGAGTTTTGCTGGTTTGCGGATCCGCAAAACGCTCAATTTTTCTATATACCGTCATCCCGTCACGTCCTCCCTCTGCGTCGAACTTGAGCCTGCGCCCGGAGTATGGAAGGGCCAAAACAGTCAGTCAAGACTGTTTCTTTTCCCGACCCTGTTGGCGATAATCACCACTGCTGTGTGATGGAACGGAGAGCATAACATTGTCTGATGTAAGCGGTGTTAACCGGCAATTCCTGCTGGCGGCCCGGCCTGAAGGCATGGTCAAGGAAAGCGATTTTGAATATACGGAAACCGCTATCCCCGAACTGGCTGACGGCCAGGTGTTGATCAAAACCACCTATATCTCCCTGGACCCGTCCATGCGGGGACAGATGGAAAACCGTGCCGACTATGTAGCGCCGCTGGCGATCGGCGATGTTATGCGGGCCGGCGGCACCGGCGAAGTGGTTGCCTCTAACAACCCCGACTATCCCGCAGGCACACGGGTGCAGGGTACTTTCGGCATGCAGGAGTATTGTGTCAGCGACGGCAAAACCCCGCCGTTTAAGGTGTTTGCGGACGACATTGAACCCACCCAGGCGCTGGGTGTCCTCGGCGGCACCGGCATGACCGCTTACTTTGGTCTGCTCGACCTGGGAGAACCCAAAGCCGGGGACATGGTGGTGATCAGCGGCGCTGCCGGCGCCACCGGCAGCGTTGCCGGCCAGATCGCCAAAATCAAAGGCTGCACTGTAGTGGGCATGGCGGGCAGCGATGAGAAATGTAACTGGCTGACCGGCGAACTGGGCTTTGATGCCGCCATTAACTACAAGACTCAGGATGTGGGTGCGGAACTGGACCGCTTGTGTGCGGACGGCATTAACATCTATTTTGATAACGTCGGCGGTGAAATTCTCGATCTCTGCCTGGCGCGCATCGCCACCAACGCCCGGGTGGTCATCTGCGGCGGCATCAGCCGCTATAACCTCAGCGGACCCATTCCGGGACCAAAAAACTATTTTAATCTTGTCTTCCGCCGCGCACGCATGGAGGGTTTTATTGTCCTCGACTACGCGGCCCGCTTCCCGGAAGCGGTGCGGGAGATGCAGGGCTGGATTAACGAAGGGCGGCTGCGCCAATCGGTCACCGTCATCGACGGCTTTGCCCAGTTGCCCCAGGCCCTGATTCAGCTGTTTGCCGGTGCCAACACCGGCAAAATGATGGTGAAAGTAACCTGAGACGGAGTGGTGTAATGGCTGAAAGTATCCTCGACAAACCCCTTAACGAAGGTTCGCCGCTGTCACCGGAAGCGCTGGCGTGCCCGCATCAGTACAACAACCGCCTGCGCGCGGAAGCACCCGTGTACCAGTGTCCGCACAGCGGCGTCTATTTTGTCTCCGACTATGAGACGGTGCGCGCCATCGCCAAGGATCACGAGACATTTTCCAACAAGTTTGGTCAGGCCATGCGCCCCATGGGCAGCGAGGTGGACCCGGACATTGCCGCCATCCAGGCTAAGGGTTATGCGCCGGTGGATACCATGCTGACCGAAGATCCGCCGGTCCACCGGCGCTACCGGGGCATGGTTAACCAGGCATTTACCGCCCGCCGGGTAGCCACCCTGCAGCCGGATATCGAGCGCATCTGCCACGACCTGATCGATAAGATGATGCACAACATGCAGAGCAAGGGTCAGGTGGAACTGGTCACCGAATACGCGGAGCCCATTCCGTTGACGGTGATTGCCGAACAGTTGGGCGTATCGCTGGATGACTATGAATTGTTCAAGACCTGGTCGGACGCTTTTGTCGCCCAGCTTTCCGGCATGGCGGACAAAGAGCAACAGCTTGAATCAGCACGCCTGATCGTGGACTTCCAGCACTACTTTGCCAAGCGGCTGGAAGAGCGCCGCGAGAACCCCAGGGACGACATCATTTCCGACATTGTGCACGCGCAGTTCGAAGATGAGCGGCCCCTGGATATGCCGGAGATGTTATCCATCCTGCAGCAACTGCTGGTGGCGGGCAACGAGACCACCACCAATTCTATTGCTGAAGGGGTTTTACTGTGGTCCAAATACCCGGACCAGTTTGCCAAACTGAAGGCCAACCCGGAGTTGGTGGAAAACCTGGTGGAAGAGGTGCTGCGCCTGTCCACGCCAACCGCCAACATGTGGCGCGTGGTCACTAGGGACACGGAAGTACAGGGCACCCCCATCCCCAAAGGCAGCATGCTGCAGATCCGCTTCTCCTCCGCAAACCGTGACGAAAGCATTTATCCGGATCCGCATACTTTTGATGTGGAACGCACCAACGCCAAAACCCAGATTGCTTTTGGCTACGGTGTACACATGTGTATTGGCGCCAGCCTGGCGCGCAAGGAGCTGAATGTCGCCTTCCGCTGTCTGCTGGAGCGGCTCAACCATGTTGAACTGGCTTGTGACGAAGCAGACCTGCAGTACCCGCCCAATGTGTTGTTACGCGGGCTGGCGGCGCTGCCGGTACGCTTGAGCTAGCGGCGGATTTACGCCGCAGCCACCCATTTGATGGCGTTGTGGATTAACGTCTGCAGATGCGGGTTGGCATACGCCACGGGATCGTCGCCGCACTGCAGATAGACAATGCGGCTGTTGCCCACGGTGCGGGTCCAGCCGATCAGATTGCTGCCCGGCGCATGCTGCCAGCCTTCGTTGCTGAACATCTTGCCGTCCCGCACCGCGTGCGTGGCGGAATAGAAGTGCTGGCCGGTAAAGGTGTAGTTGCTGGCCAGCAGCGGCTGCACATCTTCGGCAAACACCTCATACAGGTACAACTCGTCAGTGATTTCGAACTCCGCCGGCACGTCCCGGGTGACCGGATGTTCCGCCAACACGCTCACCGTGTGCGTCACCCCGTGCCGGTAGCCCGAATCCTGGCAGGCTTGACCGCGCAACTGCGCCGGCATGTACAAAAACCGCCCGCCGATAATGTCCGCGTATTCCGGCCAGGCGGGCCAGCCGGCAATAGCGTGGTGCAGAAACACAAAACCCTGCCCGGCATCCAGCAAAGCCTGGAAACGCTGTTTGTAAGCCGCCGCGGGTTCAACAAACTCCGGCGCCGCGCCCGCTGCCGGGTTAAAGCGGATACCCGGCATGTCGTACAGCACAAACGCATCATACGGCGCCGCTTCGTCAACATTGAACAGGGCTTGCGCGGCAGGCTGTTCCACCAGCGTCCAGTCCACTCCCTGCATGCCGTCGAACATGGCGTAAAACGGTTCGCGCTCGTAGGGATGCCCCTTGGTCACCAGCAAAACGTTCGGCATACGAAATTTTTCTCCCATTCCCTGCCACAACAACATGGGTTATGTTGTGCCTGAGGGATGTATTGAGGGCTAATCCATATGGCAAGTCAAACTGCGGACACACCTTCCGGCAATGTAAACCGGGACGTGGCGGAAACCACCCAACAGAATAACAAGGCGCAGGGCAAGCTGACCTGGCAGCAGACCAAAAGCCAGTTGACCCGCACCGCCATTCTGCAGGCGGCGGTGGATTGCTTCTATGAAATCGGCTACAGCAAAACCACCACTGAGAACATTGCCAAAAAAGCCAAAGTGAGCCGCGGCGCCATGCTGCACCACTTCCCCACCCGTTTTGATCTGATCAAAGCCACCGTGGAATATCTGAATCAGTTGCGTCTGGAAATGTTTGCCCGGGAAGAGTTTGCCGCGCAGAAAGGGGCTGAACACACCCGGGTGGAAGAAGGCATCGATATCTACTGGAAACAGCTGAATACCCCGGCTTTTATCGTGTTTTTCGAACTTAAGGTGGTGGCGCGCACCGATACCGAACTGGCCGCGGTGGTGGAGCCGGCTTTACGCAAGTTTGAGGCTGCCTGGTACGAGGCGGTTAAAGATGTATTCCCGGACCTGGCGCTGTCCGAAGCGTTTCAACGCACCAACTATCTCACCCAGCTGATGCTGGAAGGCATGGCGGTGGAACGCTTTTCCGGGCACGGCAAAATCCCGGAAACCATGATGATCAACTGGTTGAAGCGGGAGTTGCGGCGCAGCTACCAGGATGTGCTGGGCACCGTTAAACGGCCGCCCGAAGACTGATTTTCGAAGATTGATCTAGGGAGCAAACAAAGTGGCGACTTCAGACCCGGACTTGCTGAATCAGCAAAGCCTGGCCCAGCCGGATACCCAGGAGTGCCCCTGGGCCTACTACCGGGCCTTGCATGAACAGGCGGACGGGTTGTTTTTTGACCCGCAGCTGGGCATGTACGTATGCGCCGACTACGCTCTGATGCGCGAGATCATGCGCAACACACGGGTGTTTTCCAACGTCAACAGCCAGAACGTGGCGCACATGCGGCCGCCGCCCCAGGAAGTCCGCGACATACAGGCTGCTTCCATCCGTCCGGTCAACATTCTGGTGTCCTCGGATCCGCCGGAACATACCCGCGTACGCAAACTGTTGGACGACCCGTTCCGGCCGCGCGCTATTGAAAAAATCCGCCCGCAGATCCGTGATATCGTCAACAACACAATCGACAGGTTTATGCCGGCGGCCGGGGCAGCGGGGGAATTTGAGGCTGTCGCCGACTTTGCCATCCCCATTCCGGTTACGGTAATTGCCGACATCCTCGGCCTGGACCGCAAGCATGCGGATGCCATCAAAGAATGGTCCGACGCCTCGGTGGAACCGCTGGGCATGATGATCAGCGACCAGCGCTGGATCGAATGCGCGCGGCACATCAAAGAATTTCAGGACTTCATCACCGCGGAACTGGAAGCCCGCAGGCAGCAGCCCCGGCAGGACCTGCTGACGCATCTGGTGCAGGCGCGGGACCCCCAGGGCCAGCCCCTGACCCTGGGTGAAATGCTGGCGGTCACCCAGCAACTGCTTGTGGCAGGCAATGAAACCACCACCAACGGCATTGCCGCGGGCCTGCAGCTTCTACTGGAAAACCCGCAGCAGCAGCAGCAATTGCGCGACAACCCGGAGCGCATGCTGGTCTTTGTCAACGAGGTACTGCGCCTGGAGTCGCCGGTGCAGGGTTTGTTCCGGGTGGTGACAGAAGACGTCAAGCTGAAGGACGTGGAACTGAAAGCCGGCGCGCGCATCATGCTGCGCTACGCTGCCGCCAACCGCGACGGCAAAAAATACCCGCAGCCGGATCAGCTCGACATCCAGCGCAAAAACGCCGGTACCCAGGTGGGCTTCGGCGCCGGCATCCACCATTGCCTGGGCGCCAATCTGGCGCGGGAAGAAATGGTGCAGTCGTTCAGCATTCTGTTACAGCGCTTGAGCCGCATCAGCCTGGCTGACAATCAGCCGCCGCTGCAGCACCACCCGTCACTGATCCTGCGCGGGCTGAAGTCCCTGCACGTCAAATTTGCCGCCGCCGCGGAACAGCCGGGGTAGGCGCTATTCCCAATACGGCGCGCGCAGCTTGCGTTTGTTGATTTTACCCATGGTGTTGCGCCCCAGGTCCTGCACCCAATCCAGCGTGCGCGGGCATTTGTAGTGAGATAGCTGGTCGCGGCACCAGTTCAGAACCTCTGCAGGGTCCGTCTGCTCGGCGCCGGGTCTGGCAATGGCCAACGCTTTCAGTTCTTCACCCATCTCAGCGTGGGGGACACCGATGCAGGCCACATCCAGCACCGCAGGATGTTCAATCAATACCTGTTCCGCCTCAGCCGGATAAATGTTGACGCCGCCGGATACCACCATGTCGCTGAAGCGGTCGGTAATAAAGACATACCCCGCTTCGTTCATGTAGGCAATTTCACCCAGAGTAAAGACACCCGGCGCGATATGCGCAGCCGCGGATTTTTCCGGATCGTTGTGGTAGATCACCCCGCGCCCGGTATCATCTTTAAAAAACAGACGGCCTTCTTCGTTGGCGGGCAGTTCGTTGCCGTCATCATCCAGAATTATTGCTGTAAAGGGCGGCACGGCTTTGCCCACCGAGCCGGGATTTTCCAACCATTCCTCAGATGTGATCATGCAGGTGGTACCCACCTCGCTGGCGCCGTAAGCATCCACAAATACCGGCCCCCACCATTCGATCATGGCGCGTTTCACATCCACCGGACATTTGGCGCCGGTATGACTGATGCGCACCAGCGAACTGAGGTCGTAACGCGCCTTGACGTCCGCCGGCAGCGCTAACAGGCGCACAAAGTGGGTAGGCACCATTACACTGTTTCCCACTTTGTAGTCCTGAATGGCGCGCAGGGTTTTTTCCGCGTCAAATTTGCCGAGAATCACGCTGGAAACACCCGCCGCCAGCAGCCGCGCGCCGGACAGGGGACCGGTGTGATACATGGGGCCCACCACCATGTGCGTGCCCTGCTCAGCGCGGGGATCGTTGCGCAACAGGGCGAGGTGTTCCGCCACCGTGGCGCCGCCGGCAAACATGGTGGGCGGCAGCTCCGTGCCCTTGGGCCGGCCCGTAGTGCCGGAGGTATACAACAGGTTCGGCTGCGGCGGCAGGGTTTCGTCCGCCGCGGCAGCGGACTGCTGCGCCAGCCAATCCTCCCAGCCATCCGCCTCCGCCGCCTGCGTGTGCCAGGCTATAACCTTGGGCACCTCAGCCAGACGCGCCGCCTGCAGCGCCCGTTCAACGGTGTTGCCGCCGGCAAACAGCACCTGCACACCCGCGTCCTGCAGAATGTAAGCCACTTCCTCCGCGGTCAGGTGAAAATTCACCGGCACTACCGACGCCCCGGCCACCAGGCCGCCCAGATTGGCCATGGCGGTTTCCACACTGTTTTCCGCAAACACCGCCACCCGCCGCTGGGCACCAAGCGGCACGCTGTTCAGGCCGTTGGCAACCCGGTTGAGAATGTCATCCACGTCCGCCCACTTGAGACTGCGCTGCTCGTCCCGGATGGCGGTCTGATCAGGTCGCTGCACGGCCAGTTCAGCTGCGAATGATGGCACTTTCTGTTCTCCACACGAATTTTATAACGTGTTACTCTAATCAACTCTTGGATGTTCCACCATCCAAATTTCTAAGCTATAAATACGTGTCCGCGCCAGTGGCGCGCCTGAGGGGAAGAACGTTGAGTGACGAAATCTCAAATGAGACTTTGCTGGATCTGCACCGGCGCATGGTACGCATCCGCCGTTTCGAAGAAACCGCCGGCAAGATGATGGAAGACGGAAAAATTCCCGGCGCCCTGCACCTGTACGTCGGTGAAGAAGCAGTGGCTTCTGGCATCATGACCCATCTGTCGAATCAGGATCAGATCACCTCCACCCACCGCGGTCACGGTCATCTGATTGCCAAGGGCGGCGACTTCAGCCCCATGTTTGCGGAGCTGTTCGGCCGCGCCACCGGTTACTGTAAAGGCAAAGGCGGCAGCATGCATATCTCCAACATGGAACTGGGCATGCTGGGTGCCAACGGAATTGTTGGCGGCGGTCCGCCCATTGCCATGGGTGCGGCTTTTTCCAACAAGTTCCGCAAAACCAACAATGTCGCCGTGTGCTTCTTCGGCGATGGCGCCAGCAACGAAGGATCTTTTCACGAAGCGGCCAACATGGCGGCGCTGTACAAGCTGCCGGCGGTATTTGTATGTGAAAACAACGGCTACGGCGAGTACACGCCCCAGGCGAATCACCAGGCCATTGTGGACGTGGCTGACCGTGCGCCGGGTTACGGCATGCCCGGCGTGATTGTCGACGGCATGGATGTGATTGCCGTTTACGAAGCGGCGGGAGAAGCCATTGCCCGCGCCCGGGCCGGCGAAGGCCCCACTCTGCTGGAATGCAAAACCTACCGCTACTACGACCACGTCGGGGTACGCGGCATGGGCCTGACCTACCGCACCGACGAAGAAGTTGAAGAATGGAAGAAAAAGGACCCCATCGACCAGTTTGAGGCGCGCCTGGCGGAGCAGGAGGTGCTCAGCAGCGAAGCGGCGCAGGCGGTCCACGACCAGGTGCTGGAAGAAATTGCCGTGGCCATCAAGTTTGCTGAAGACAGCCCTTATCCCGACGCCAGCGCCATCCTGGAAGACGTTTACGCCTGAGCCGGCACGGCGCAGAACATAGAAGCCCATTAAAAGAAACCTGATTCATCAGGCACAGTTAAAACAAGGAAACTATCATGGCCGAAGCAGCAGCCGTTGAAGCCCGTAAACTTCCCTACGTCGCCGCCATTACCGAAGGTGTGCGCACCGTTATGCAGGAACAACCGGATGCATTTGTCGCCGGTGAAGACGTTGCCGGCGCGGGCGGTGTATACGGCTATTACGCCGGCATTCTGCAGGAGTTCGGGCCCGACCGGGTATTCGACACACCCATTTCCGAGGAAGGCATTGTCGGCCTTGGCGTCGGCGCCGCCGCCACCGGCTGCCGCCCCATTATCGACCTGATGTTCATGGACTTTCTGGGCGAGTGCATGGATGAGGTGGCTAACCAGTTGGCGAAGATGCGTTACATGTTCGGCGGTGCCGCCACCCTGCCCGTCACCATGCTGACCATGGCCGGCGCCGGTATGAGCCTGGCGGCCCAGCACAGCCAGAGCCTGGAGGCCTGGATCTGCCATCTGCCGGGCTTAAAGGTGGTCATGCCCACCACCCCTTACGACGCCAAAGGCTTGATCATCGCTGCCGCCCGGGACGATAACCCGGTGATAGTGGTGTTGAACAAAATGTCGCTGGCCATTCAGGGTGAAGTTCCGGAAGAGTCTTATACCATTCCTCTGGGCGAGGCTAATATTGTGCGGCCGGGTACTAACTATACCATTGTGGCGCTGGGGCGCATGATGCACGAAGCGTTGAAGGCGGCGGATCAGCTCAAGGACCTGGGTATCGACGCGGAAGTCATAGACCCGCGTACCCTGCAGCCTTTTGACACCGATACCGTGGTGGCCACTGTCAAGAAAACCCACCGCG
>JANQOA010000285.1 GCA_028279305.1 Pseudomonadales bacterium | reverse complement strand
TCTGCTTCCGCCATATGACCAAACAGTTTGCGGTTAGCGCCGATGCCGCCCAGACTGGTACCCGCAAAGTTAACGCCGTGGTAACCCCGCTCGCGCCCGATCAGGCGGGTTTTGCTCGGCTGCCCGCACATGCGCCAGTAGGCGCGGGCAATTTTCAGCGACGTATCAGCCGCATCCGAGCCGGAATTAGTAAAAAATGCATAGTCGAGACCCGCCGGCGCAAGCCCGGTGAGGCGCTCCGCCAGTTCATACACGCCGGGATGGCCGTACTGGAAAGACGGCCCATAGTCCAGGGTGCGCAGCTGCCGCGCCACCGCATCAGCAATTTCAGGGCGGTTGTGGCCGTATCCCCAGCACCACAGGCCGCTCAGACTATCAAAAATGCGCCGCCCCCCGGCGTCGATCAGGTGGCACCCTTCTGCCGCTACCACCGTTCGCGGATCTTTCCTGAAACCCGCGGCTGCGGTAAACGGCATCCAATAGGCATCGGAAAACTGTGCTGTCGATTCCGCCATCGGCACTCCAAGTTGGGGCAAAGCCCGGAAATTTACTATGTTTTGCCACGGCCGGCGAATCTATCCTGCTGCACGCCTGCCGCACGCCTGCCGCACTCCAGCCGCGGCGACCGGCAAACCTGGATTGGGTGTTTACGGGCTGAACCGCCAGGCGCGATAATCGGATGTCAATACAAGAGCCACTAAGGGGAGAACAATGAGCGGGTACGAGGACAGCGAGTTTCAAGGCAAGGTGGCGGTCATCACCGGCGCCGGAAATGGACTGGGACGTTCACACGCCCTCGAATTTGCCAAACGGGGCGCCAGAATCCTGGTCAACGACCTGGGCGGCGCCGTGGATGGCAGCGGCGCGGGGGATGCGGCTGACAAGGTGGTTGAGGAGATCAAAGCCATGGGCGGCGAAGCCGTGGCCAACAAAGCGTCGGTGGCGGACCGCGAAGGCGCCAGGAGCATTATCGACGACGCGGTGAATGCATTCGGCCGGGTCGATATCCTGGTCAACAACGCCGGCATCCTGCGTGACAAGTCGTTCAAGAAAATGTCCCTGGATGAATGGGATATTGTCATGCAGGTACATTTGAACGGCAGCGCCTACGTCACCCACGCCGCCTGGCCGCTGATGAACGAACAGAAATACGGCCGCGTAGTGCTGACCAGTTCTGGTTCCGGCATTTACGGCAACTACGGCCAGGCCAATTACGGTGCGGCAAAAATGGGCATGCTGGGATTGATGAACGTACTGGCTCTGGAGGGGGCCAAAAACAACGTGCGCGTCAACACCCTGGCACCCGGCGCGGCAACCCGGATGATCGCCACCATTCCGGGGCGGGATTTTGACGTCGACAATCCGCCGCCGGAGTCGGCGCCTAAGCTGGTGACCCCGGCGGTGTTATACATGTGCAGCGAAGAAGCGCCCAACGGCGCTGTGATCAACGCCATGGGCGGCAAATATTACCGCGCGCAAGTGTACGTCAACGACGGCGTTCGCCTGGGTCTGGATACCACCTTTGAGGACCTGCAGGCGGAAGCGGAACAGTTGATGGATATGCAGGGCGCGCACCCACCCAAACGCTAAAGCGGCGCGGGGAGGCTGAGGTGCGTGCGGCGCCGGCCCTCGGGTATACTCAGTCTCCCCATAACGCCGCCGGCTGAGCAATTTGTCAAACCCGTCTCCCGCACCGCTGGAGGTGCTGCGCAACACCTTTGGTTACGACTCTTTCCGCGGCCGCCAGGAAGACATTATCTCTCATCTGCTCAACGGCGAAGACTGCCTGGTGATCATGCCAACCGGCGGCGGCAAATCGCTGTGTTACCAGTTGCCGGCGTTGCTGCGGCCGGGGGTGGCGGTTGTGGTCTCCCCTCTCATCGCCCTGATGCAGGACCAGGTGATGGCTATGCAGCAGCTGGGCGTGCGCGCCGCCTGCCTGAATTCATCCCTGTCCGCGCAACAGCAGCATACGGTCATCCAGCAGGTTGATCACAAACGCCTGGACCTGCTGTACGTGGCGCCCGAGCGGTTGTTGCAGCAGGATACCCTGGCCTGGCTGCAGGGCACCGAGGTGAGTCTGTTTGCCATCGACGAAGCCCACTGTGTGTCCGCCTGGGGCCACGATTTCCGCCAGGACTATCTGCAGCTCAATCAATTAGCGGAGCTGTTTGCCGCTGTGCCGCGTATCGCGCTGACCGCCACCGCTGATCCACGCACGCAAACAGACATCATTCATCGCCTGGCCCTGCGTAACGCGCAGACGTTTACCCACGGCTTCGACCGCCCGAATATTTGCTACACCGTACAACCGAAAAGCGATCCCCGCGGCCAACTGCTGAACTTCCTCGCCGCCCATAAGGATGAAGCAGGCATCGTCTACTGCCTGTCGCGCAAGAGTGTCGACAGCACTGCCGCCTGGCTTTATCAGCAGGGCTTTAACGCATTGCCTTACCACGCCGGCCTGGACAACGAAGTCAGACAACTGCACCAGTCACGATTTCTGCGCGAGGACGCTGTGGTCATGGTGGCAACCATTGCGTTCGGCATGGGTATCGATAAGCCGGACGTGCGTTTTGTTGTGCACATGGACCTGCCGAAAAACATCGAATCCTATTATCAGGAGACCGGCCGTGCCGGGCGCGACGGGCAGCCGGCTGATGCCTGGATGGTCTACGGGCTGCAGGACGTGGTGCGTCTCAACCGCATGGCGGACGAGTCCACCGCCACGGAGGAACACAAGCGTATCGAACGCAGTAAACTCGAAGCCCTGCTGGGCTGGTGCGAAGTGACCACCTGCAGGCGGCACGCGCTGCTGCGTTACTTCGGCGACAACGTTGACGGGCAGTGCGGCAACTGCGACACCTGCCTGCAGCCGCCGCACACCTGGGACGCCACCGAAGCGGCGCGCAAGGCATTGTCCTGCGTGTACCGCACCGGCCAGCGGTTTGGCGCAGGACATGTGATCGATGTGCTGCGTGGGCAACAGTCCGAGAGGATACAGCGCTTCAAACACGACCAGCTCAGCACCTACGGTATCGGCAGCAGCCACAGCGAGCGGCAGTGGCGCTCCATCTTCCGTCAGTTGGTGGTACGCGGCTACCTGAAGGTGGATCACGGGCGCTTTGGCGCCCTGGTCATCACCCCCGACAGCCGCGGTCTGCTGCGCGGCGAAAGCACCCTGCAGTTGCGCGAAGACGCGGACAAAAGCCGTACCCGAAAACGCGCCTCAACTTACGAACTGCAGTTGGAAGACGAAGACCTCATGCAGGCCCTGCGCAACCTGCGCAGCCGCCTTGCGGAAGCAGCCGGCGTTCCCCCTTACGTGGTATTTCACGACGCCACCCTGCTGGGGATGGTGGAAACCAGGCCGACCAGCCTGAACCAGATGCTGGATATATCCGGTATCGGTCAGGCGAAACTGGATAAGTACGGAGAGCCTTTTCTGCAGATCATCAGCGAGCACGCACTGGTGCAACCGGGCGGCAGCGCGGATGCCGCGCCCGGCTGAGCCGGGGTTCCGCCGCTATTGGGTGGCCATCGCCGGCACACCTTCTTCCAGCGTCACCCAATCCTGCTTGCTGTCACACCAGGCCTGGAATTGAGGCTTAAACGCCGCAGTATCATCCAACGTGCCCGTTTTCAGGTAAACCATGTCCGGCTGTGCAGACAACGCTGAATAAATCGGTGAGCCGCAATTCCCGCAGAAATAGCGCTGCACGGTGTTGCCGCTGTTGGTGTCCTTGTCTTCGTACAACTTCGGTTGCCCGCGGGTAAATTTAAATTCCGGGCTCGGCACCGCAGCCAGGGTGGAATACGCAGACCCCGCCTGACGCTGGCAATTTTTGCAGTGACAGATACCCATCACCCCCGGCTGGTTATCAAGTTCATACTTGACCTGTCCGCACAGGCATTGGCCGTTGATGCTCATACATTCCCCCTTTTGAATGCTGCTCAGTACTTTAGCACTAATTACGCAGCCTGGTTGTTGTTCAGTTTCCTGCTCCGGGATCACAGGGCGTGAGGGTTACGGCGCTCACGCCGCCGGCCCTCCCGGCTGCCCTTCCTCCGCTCTTGAGCCTCGCTTTGCGAGTCTCACCGCTGCGGTGCGGCGGCGGCTAAAAAACGCGGCGCAACCCCCACGCCCTGTGATCCCGTTATAGGGTTCTGGACGCACAGGTTTCGCAAACTAAACATCAACAGAACTGAGCGCGTTTCCGGCTGTGGAGTCGTCAGGGCTGCGAGTACCTCCTGCAGCTCAGGCAGTTACAGAGCTGGCAATTCCTTCGTCGCCAGCGTTACCCAGGCAGAACCTGGACGAACTCCCAGTTCTGAAGCGCTTGCGCCACTGTCCATCTCCCAGCGCCCGAACAACTCTCCAGCCACGCACTATCTGGCTAGTGGCACAACTCTCCAAGTTCGGAATCAACATCCCCAGCCCTGAAAGAGTTGGGCTTGTCCAGTTCTGCAGGGCTGCGCATCGGAACCAGGTTTCTCGCTGCTTTTTGAGGGGCCGCCGAGCGGAGTGGGGAGACTCGCGCAGCGAGGCTCACAAGC
>JANQOA010000273.1 GCA_028279305.1 Pseudomonadales bacterium | reverse complement strand
GTGCCTGCACCCCTGCCGCCAGCCCCAATGCCACTGCCAACAGCAAAAACAAAAATTGCCCGCCTAAACCAACGCCGGCCAGCGCCGCATCACCCAGCCGGCCGACCATCAGCGCGTCAACAAAGTTCATCAGGTGGGTGGCGATGGTAGCCGCCACAATGGGCAGCGCCAGGTTGCCGATCCGGCGCAGGCGCTGTGCCCGTGCAGCGGCGGTATTAGTGCTCACAGCGCCTACAGGCAGCAGAAAGTATCAGTGCCGTAAGCGTTCAGCAGCGGTTGAAGTTTTTTTCTGGCCCGGTTCAGCAGTGACTGCACGGTCCCCAGGGGCAGATTCAGAATGTGGGCAATACTCTTGTAGCTGCAACCATTGAGATGAAACAGCCGTACCGGCTGCTGGTACTTCTCCGGCAGACTGCGGATCGCGTCGTGCACCGCGCGGCTGCGCTCCGCCGCCAACAGCTCGTCTACGGGCGCGGCGGATTCCTCAGGCTGATACGGCGTACCGGCTGTCCCGGCCCCGGAGCCGTCAATGTTGGCTGAGCGGCCGGTTTCGGGAATTTTGCGCCGCAGGCTCATCAGCGCACTGGTCACCACAATGCTCTGCAGCCAACCGCCGAACTTTGCAGCCTCCTGCAGCTGATCCAGATGCAGATAGGCTTTCACCAGCGCGTCCTGCATCACATCCTCGGCTTCGGACCAGTCGCCGACTATGGCCAATGCCCGCCGGTAAGCGCTGCGGTAGTGACGCTGCACCAGCACCGCAAACGCGCGGCCGTCACCACTGCGCCGTTCCGCTGCCACCAGTTCCGCGTCATTCTCGTTTTGCATGGGGGTATTGTCCACGTGCCAAGGCTACTGTCTATGGATGCGGGGTGCTGCAACAATGTTGCACCCGCAGGCACATTTTTTCCTCAAGTGCCTTTTACTAAAGCATCTTTTACTCAAGCGCCGCCGCAGACCCGCCGGCCCAGCGCGCTGGCAAGCAATTCCACCACCGCTGCGGCGGTGCGGCTGGCGACATCCAGAGCAGGGTTTAACTCCGCAACTTCAAGGGAGGTCATCAAACCGCTGTCGTAGATCATCTCCATGATCAGGTGCGCTTCCCGCAGGGTTACACCCCCGGGCACCGCGGTGCCCACCCCGGGTGCCACTTGAGGGTCGAGAAAGTCCACATCCAGGCTGACGTGCAGGAGGCCGGAGCAGGCCCGGACCCGTTCCAGGAAACGCCGCAACGGCGCTACAACCCCATATTCGTCAATGGCCCGCATGTCGTGCAGTTGAATGCCGTGAGTACTCAACAATTGCCGCTCACGGTTATCCACGGAGCGGATCCCCATCATCAGCACGTGCCGGGGTTGCACCGCGTGCCGCAAGCGACCTCCCAGCAGCGGCTCAAAACCAGGCAGCCCGCAGAAACAGGCCACCGGCATGCCGTGCACATTACCTGTGGGAGAGGTCTCAAAGGTATTGAAGTCAGTGTGCGCGTCCAGCCACAGCACAAATAACGGGCGCTGCAGGGAAGCCGCATGTTCCGCCAGCGCGGTGACCGAGCCAATTGCCATGGCGTGGTCGCCGCCCAGCAGCAGCGGAAACTGATTCCGCTTTAGCTGGCCGCGCAGATGGTGCCGGATACGGCAGGTCCAGCCCGCTACTTCCTGCACATCCTGCCCATCCTGCACTTCGTGAATGCCGTCACCCGCGGCGGCGGGTTCCACGCTGCCCAGGTTGCCGTGGTCTTCCACCCGATAACCCAGATGTTCAATGGCCGCGGTTAAGCCCGCCACCCGCAAGGCATCCGGACCCATCAGACACCCCCGGGTGGGAGAGCCGGAATCCAACGGCACGCCGACCATGCTGACTGTGCTGTAACTGCTCATGACATAAAGATACGCGCACGGCTGTTAGCAAAAAATCCCAAAATTCCACAAATTTGCTTATATAATTACGCATATTGTTAATATACGCAGTAAACATCGTCATATGCCTAAACCAAGCAGTGATCTCAACACTTACACTTTTGACTCTCTCGACCGGGAGCTGATTTCAATTTTGCGCGCTGACGGCCGCGCCCCGGTATCAAAACTGGCTGAAATTCTGGGTGTTTCCAGGGGTACCGTGCAGAACCGTCTGGACAGACTGGTGGAATCCGGCGGCATTCTCGGTTTCACCATCCGCGTGCGCCAGGAACTGGAAGCGGACTATGTCACCGCCATCATGCTGGTAGAGGTTGCCGGCAAAGCCACCACCCAGGTTATCCGCCAACTACGCGGCATTCCGGAGATCCGCAAGATACATACCACCAACGGCGCCTGGGATTTAATTGCCGAACTATCCGCGGAAAATCTGCAGGAATTTGACCGGGTGCTGCGGGACGTCCGCCTGATCGACGGTGTGATCAACAGCGAAACCTGCATCCGCCTGACCTCGGTGATCTAAGCCATTAGCGACGCGTTGCCGCCGGCGGCGGTGGTATCGATACAGACGTGGCGTTCCAGCACCAGCCAGCGCTCAAAATCCTGCATCGTCAGCAGCGGCACTATGGGGCCGGACCTGCCGCTTAACACCTTGCGCAGTTCAGCAGCATCTTCACCCCAGTAGACTGCAGCTTCGAGCCGTTGGATCTGTAACAGTGCACCGGTCACCAGGCTGCCGTTTATGCCGTGCCGGCTGCCCGGTGCCACCGCCAGTGCCAGGCAACCCAGCGCCGCCGCCCGCCGGCACTGGTCGTCTGCAGCCTCCGCGGTGGGGCCCAGACATAGAACCCGGCCGCGGGGCACTACCCGGGTGCGGTTTGATTCGCCGGTGGGGCCAGGCATTTCCAGTTCTTCCAACGCCGCCGGCGCTGCTTCGGGAAGCGCGGCAAATGCCGTTTCCACCTCACCCGTACGCACTTCTCTACCGCCGGCAGGCGCGGCTATCCGTACCTGCGGCTGCAGCCAAAAACGGGGCAGATAGCGCGGCCCTCCCGCCTTGGGGCCGGTGCCGCTCATGGCTTCCCCGCCAAACGGCTGCGAACCGACCACCGCGCCAATCTGGTTGCGGTTAACGTACATATTGCCCACCCGCAAGCGATCAACAACTTTTTGCACACGATCATCGATGCGGGTGTGCAAACCAAAGGTCAGGCCAAAACCGCTGGCATTAATGTCGTCTACCCGCGCGTCCAACTCCGCGGCGGCATAACGGGCTACATGCAATACCGGGCCGAATACCTCGGACGTCAGCGCCTGCATACCATCCACTGCAATGAGCGCGGGCCCTACAAACCAGCCCTCCGCCGGCGCCGCCAACTGTTTCAGCAAGCGGCCCTGGGCTGCCGCCCGGCGGATATAGGCGGTGATGTCATCCCTGGCAGCGGCACTGATCACCGGCCCCACGTCGGTGCTGAAGTCCGCCGGATCGCCGACCCGCAGTTCATCCATGGCATCCTGCAGCCGGCTGATAAACTCGTCCGCCACCTCCTCCTGGACAAACAGGATACGCAACGCGCTGCAACGCTGGCCGGCGGATTGAAAGGCGGACGCCAGCACATCCTTAATCGCCTGTTCAGGCAAAGCGGTGCTGTCGACTATCATCGCATTTATGCCGCCGGTTTCCGCAATCAGGGGTGCGCCCGGCTCGAGGTGTGCCGCCATCACTTTGTGAATCGCCTGGGCGGTGCGGGTCGAGCCGGTAAAACAGACGCCGCTGATGCCCGGGTGGGCGGTAATTGCGGCGCCGATCTCACTGCCGGTCCCCGGCACAAAACTCAACACCTGCTCAGGCACACCAGCCTGCTTGAGCAACGACACCGCCAGCCCGGCAACCAGCACCGTACTCTCAGCCGGTTTGGCAACCACGCCGTTACCGGCGGCCAGGGCGGCGCTTATCTGCCCGGTGAATATCGCCAGCGGGAAATTCCACGGTGAAATGCAGGCAAATACACCGGCTGCAGGCTGCTGCGCATCCCGGGCCTCACGTTCCCGCAGCTCAGCCGCGTAGTAACGCAGGAAATCCACCGCTTCACGCAATTCCCCCACCGCATCCGCCAGCGTCTTGCCCGCCTCGCGCATCAACAGTGAAAACAACGCCTCTGCATGCTCCTGGTACAGGTCCGCGGCGCGGCACAACACGGCGGCACGCTCGGCCGCCGGCGCGTCCCAGGGCACCACCGTTTCACAGGCCGCCGCTGCTTCCGCAGCGCTGACAAACTGTACCGTGCCCACCATCGCGCCGCTGGCGGGATTAAGCACATCCACACGGGGGCCGGAGCCATAACTGCCGGTGACGTACCTGCCGCCCTGTTGCTGCAACCGCGCGTGCAGCGCTTCCAGCACAGGCGGTGCGCTGAGGTCCCAGCCGGCGGAATTCCGCCGTTGGGGAAGATAGAGGTCCGGCGGGGGCACAATCAACGGTGCCGGCCCCTGCTGCGCATCATCCTGTCCCGCCGCTAACGCCCGGGCAAAAGGGTCCGCCGCTATGTCTTCGGGTGCTATGTTTTCATCCACCAGTTGGTTTACAAACGAGCTGTTGGCGCCGTTTTCCAACAGACGCCGCACCAGATAAGCCAGCAAATCGCGATGCGCACCCACCGGCGCATAAATCCGGCAGCGGACCTGATGATTCTGCAACACCGTGTTGTACAGCGTTTCGCCCATGCCGTGCAGGCGCTGAAATTCGAAAACACCGGGGTCGCTGGCCATGGTCAGCAGCGCCGCCACGGTGTGCGCATTGTGCGTCGCAAACTGCGGGTAGATACGGTCTGTCATACCCAGCAGCTTCTCCGCACACAGGACGTAATTCACATCCGTTGCGTATTTATCGACAAAAACCGGATAACCCGCCAGCCCAAGCACCTGGGCGTGTTTAATTTCACTGTCCCAGTATGCCCCCTTAACCAGACGCACCATCATTTTGCGGTCCAGTTGTTGCGCCAGCGCATACAACCAGTCCAACAGCGGCGCGGCACGCTGGCCGTAGGCCTGCACCACCACGCCCAGCCCTGCCCAGTCCGCCAGCCCGGGGTCCCGGGCCACCGCTTCAATCACATCCAGCGAAAGATCCAGACGGTCAGCTTCTTCCGCATCGATATTCAGTCCGATCCGGGCCGTGCGGGCCTGGTGCGCCAGCGCCAGCACCGCGGGCACCAGCTCCTGCATCACCCGCTGCCGGTTAATGGTTTCATAGCGCGGATGCAGGGCGGACAGCTTGATGGAAATGCCCGGATTAGCGCGCAGATCATCACCGCGGCTGAGCACCGCAAGCTGTTCGATGGCATCCGCGTAAGCCTGGTGATAGCGCCGCGCGTCGTTGCCCGATAACGCGCCCTCCCCCAACATATCGTATGAGTAGGTATAGCCCCGCTGCTCCTGACCGGCCGCCCGCCGGGTGGCGGACCCCATGGTTTCGCCCAATACAAACTGGTCACCCAGCTCTTTCATTATGCGGGTCACCGCCTGGCGGATAACCGGCTCGCCGAGCCGCCTGATGACGCGCTGCAGCACATCCGCAACCGAATCGCCGGAGCCCTCAGTCAGAATGCGTCCGGTAATCAACAGCGCCCAGGTCGAAGCATTGATCAACGACGAACTGGACCGCCCCAGGTGTTCACCCCATTGGCTGGGCGCAATTTTGTCTTCGATGAGCGCATCCATGGTCATGGCATCCGGCACGCGCAATAAGGCTTCCGCCAGACACATGAGGGCCACCCCTTCTTCGCTGGAGAGGCCGTATTCCGCCAGGAAACTCTCCATCATGCTGGGTTCGCCGTGGGCGCGGATGGCCTTGATTAACTCAACGGCATGACGGCTGAAGCGGCTGCGCTGGTACGCATCGATGTGCGACCCGGACATGCCCCGGGCAAGACACTGTGCCTGGGGCAGGCGCTGGGCATCACGGATATGCTGCCGCAGCTCTTGCAGATTCACGGGCCGGCTCCCGCCGGCAGGAGATTACGCCGCCCTGCCCGCCCGCTGCACCATGCCGAACAGATCACGCGGATCATCCGGGTCAGCCAGCATATCCAGCTGGGTATAAAACGGGTAACCGGGCAACTGGTCCCGCACGTACCGCAGGGCCGAAAAATCTTCAATGGCAAACCCCACGCTGTCGAACAGCGTAATCTCCGATGCACTGCTGCGGCCGCTAACCTGCCCGGATACCACTTCCCATAACTCCGTAATGGGACGTTCAGCATACTGTTCATCATTCAGTTGTTGAATCTCACCCTCAATCCGCGTCTGCGGCGTGTACTCGACAAATATACTGGAACGCAACAGGATATCCTTGTGCAGTTCCGTCTTGCCCGGACAGTCGCCGCCGATGGCATTGATGTGCACACCGCCACCCACCATGTTGTCGGTGAGAATGGTCGCATACTGTTTATCCGCCGTACACGTGGTAATAATGTCCGCCCCCAGCACCGCTTCCTGAGCGCTGCTGCAGGCCTCCACCCGCAGCCCGCTGTGTTCCAGGTTGGCGGCTGCTTTTTGCACTGCGCACGGATCCACATCAAACAGGCGCACCGTGGCAATACCCACCAGTTCCTTAAAGGCCAGCGCCTGAAATTCACACTGGGCGCCGCTGCCGATCATGGCCATCACCGCGGCGCCCGGCGGCGCCAGATGTTTTGCCGCCAAAGCGGAGGTGGCCGCCGTGCGCAAAGCTGTCAGCAATGTCATTTCCGACAGCAGCACCGGATAGCCGGTATCCACGCGTGACAAAACCCCAAACGCGGTGACGGTCTGAAACCCGCGCGCCATGTTGGCCGGGTGTCCGTTCACATATTTGAACCCGTAGGTCTCACCATCGCTGGTCGGCATCAGTTCAATAACGCCGTCCGTTGAATGCGCGGCGGCACGCGGGGACTTGTCGAACGCCGGCCAGCGCGCGAAGTCCGCTTCTATATAAGCGGCAATTTCTCTGATTGTATTGGCCAGTCCTTTTGCGTGGATGAGCTGCATCATGTGCGCAACGCTGACAAACGGCACCATGGCCAGGGGTGAAGGTGCCGGGCTGGAATTGAACGAATTCTGCATGGTCTGCTTCAGGTTTCTTAAACACACAGCGCCATAATAAGTTCAGAGCTAAACCGGTTAAAATGCCACTTTCTTATAACTTTTGACATAAATATTAACGATTTGCTCTGAATAAACAGCATATTGTCTAATCTATCCATCTTGGCCCCTTGTAGGAGCCCTCTCAGCGCCCCGCTGCAGCGGCATCGACAGCGCCGCCTCCGGCAACGCAAAATAGACCATCAGCCATCAGCAGGCAGCCATGTCTCAGGCAGTGCGTTCAGAGTCCAAAACCCAGCCGGCTGCAAGCGGGGAATGGGAACAACCGGCGGTGCTGGGGCACGAAGCGCCGCGGGTGCGTCGTATCGCCGCGGTGCTGTTTTTTGTCTACCTGGCTTTGAGCCTGGCCTGGCCCCTGAGCATGGTTCTGGGAGTCGAGTACTCGCCGCCCGCCGCCGCGTTAATGGCACTGGCTACCGCAATCCTGTTTGCCGGGGTCTGGCTTTACCTGCGGCGGCATCCATTGGATCGGGCTCACGCCCACAATGTGCTGTTGCTGTTCGGGCTGGTCATGGCAGCCAACACCACCGCTTATATGATCCTGGTACCGCAGCCTATCCACACCACCAACTTTATGCTTATCGCTGCATCCGGCGCATTTGTGTTCTTTTCCAGGCCGCACATGATCGCGCTGCTGGTCAGCATTGTCCTCTGCTGGTGTCTGGCCGCCTGGCTGGCGGGCATTAATCCTGACTGGTTTCACTGGGGCGCCATGTTATGCCTGTCCTGTTTCCTCGCCGGCTCCGCGCTCGAAGTGCGCCTGCGGGTCAACCGCAGACTGGTGGCCCTGGGCCAGGTGGCCGAACAACAACGGGGCGAAGCACAGCACGCGCTGCAGCTGGCGCAAACCCAACTGAACCAGCGCGAGCAGATCGAAGCCCGCCTGATCGCCAGGGAACGGGACCTGGCGCAAGCGCAACGTCAGGAGAGCCTGGGCGTGCTGGCGGGCGGCATTGCCCATGATTTTAACAATCTGCTGTCGGTGATTGTCGGCCAGGCGGAACTGGGGCTGCGCGAACCTCAAATCAACGGTGAATCCAAAGCCCGGTTTGAAGAAATCCTCAAAGTCAGCCTGGAGGGTGCGGAATTGACCCAGATGATGCTGGCTTACGTCGGGCATGCGCCGACCACCCCGGAAACTTTGCGCCTGGACCTGGTGGTGGAACAGGCCCATTCCCTGCTGCGCTCCATGCTGCCTAAAACCACCGGCATTAAGATCGACGCCGGCAGCCGGGACTTGTATGTGAATATCAGTCAGAAGCAGATCACCCAGGTACTGGTTAACCTGGCCGTGAACGCATCAGAAGCGCTGCCCAAATCCCTCGGCACGGTAACAATTGCCCTCAGCGCCATGACCTGGTCCGGAAATGAGCCGCTGATTGGCGGCGAGCAACCCGCCAACGGCCGCGGTTTTGCCTGCCTGGCTGTCAGCGACAGCGGCGCCGGCATGACAGCAGACGTCAAGAGCCGGATTTTTGAACCCTTCTACTCCACCAAAGACACCGGCCGCGGCCTGGGGCTGGCGGCCTGCCTGGGCATCGCACAGATGCACGGGGGCGGCTTCCAGGTTGAAACCGCCGCCGGGCTGGGTACCACCGTCAAACTGCTGCTGCCTCTGGCCGCCGGTCCGCGCTAGCAACCTGGCGCGCGCCCGCCGGCAAAGGTAGTCTTAAGCGGTTAACCGGGAGGAAGGGCCATGAAATTCGGCATTTTTTACGAACATCAGCTACCACGTCCATGGCGGGAAGGTGACGAACAGCGTTTGTTCAACGAAGCATTGGACCAGGTGCAGTTGGCGGATGAATTAGGCATCGACTATGCCTGGGAAGTGGAGCACCACTTCCTGGAAGAATATTCCCACTCCTCCGCGCCTGAAGTTTTTCTGGCTGCCTGTTCGCAGCGCACCAAAAATATCCGTCTCGGCCAGGGTATCCGCCAGGTTATTCCACAGTACAACCATCCGGCACGCACCGCTGAGGTCATTGCAACCCTGGATCTGGTGTCCAACGGCCGCGTCGACTTCGGCACCGGCGAATCTTCCGCGGAACTGGAGCTGGGCGGCTTCGGCATCGACCCGGCTCAGAAGCGGGAGATCTACCTGGAAGCTACCGAGCAGATCGCCAATATTCTGGCCATGGACCCCTACCCGGGCTATGCAGGCAAGTTTTTCTCCATGCCATGCCGCAACCTAGTACCCAAACCGGTCCAGAAGCCGCACCCGCCGCTATGGGTCGCCTGTTCCCAGCGCGAGACCATCCGCATGGCAGCACGGCTGGGTATCGGTGCGTTGACGTTTGCATTTGTCGATCCGTTGGAAGCCAAGGATTGGGTAGACGAGTACTACAGCATCATCAAAAGTGATGCCTGCGTACCTATCGGTCATGCGGTAAACGCGAACATCTGTATGGTCTCCAGCTTCTCCTGCCACGAAGACCGTGAACTGGCCATCCGCAACGGCCTTGAGGGTTTCGAATTTTTCGGTTTTGCGCTGGGCAGCCTGTACGGTTTTGGGGAACACAAACCCGGCCGCACCAACCTGTGGGAAAATTTCCAGGCGGCACGGCAATCACAGTTGGGCAAAGAAGCCACGGACTACAACAACGCCTTAAGCGGAAGTGCCGGCGGTATCGGCACCCCGGCGGATCTGCGCGCCCACCTGCGCAAATTTGCGGACGTGGGTGTGGATCAGGTGACCTTCATCCAACAGGCGGGTAATAACAAACACGAAGACATCTGCCACTCACTGGAACTGTTCGCGCGTGAGGTGATGCCTGAATTCAAAGCTGCCGAAGCGGAACGCAAGGCTGCCAAAGAAGCCGAACTGGCCCCCTATATCGAGGCGGCGCTGGCGCGCAAAACCTACATGCCAAGCCTGGCTGATAGCGACATCCCAGTGTTTGCCGCCCTGGGCCGCAAAATCACCGAAGAAAGCGCCGGCGAGCCTTCTATTTATGAGGAGCCTTCAGCGGGGTAGAGAGCCCTCAGCGGGTAGAGAGCCCTCAGCGGGTAGAGAGCCCTCAGCGGGCTAAAGTGCCCTCTGCGGGCTAAAGCATCGCAAAAGCGCGCTGTATATCCATGTTCAGGTTCTGCACCCATTTGTTGTAGTTGCGGTGGATCTTGCCGTTGGCATAACCCAGGTTCTGACTGTCCTTGTAAGTGATGGAATAGTTGCCGTCCGCGTAGCGGATGTCCACCTTGGCCATATGCGATCGCACAAACAACGTCGCCTCCATATGACCGGCGCCCACACGCTTCACCACCCAACCGCGGGTCTGGCCGCCGGAAACGATTGCCCCCTGAATCTGTTTATCACTGAGCCCCGCCGGGATCGGCGAGCCCTGCACATCCTGTATCGCCCGCGCAGCCCACACGGCGGTGGATTGGGCCAGCAAAATTACCGCGCTTAGGGTGAGAATTGAGCGTCTTGTGATCACGGTGCATCCTTACTTGTTATGTTTAAGACCTGAGAATTTAATCGCCCCGGGCAAAAGCTTCAATCTCTACGGCCAGCTCGGCGCGGCATATATCCGCCTGCACCACGCTGAACAGGGCGTGCTCACCCAATAGCCGTTCGCTGATCAGGGCTCGCAGCCGCGGCCAGACTTGCGGCTGGCGAACATAGACGCGCACCAGCCGGGGTGAGCGGCAATCAGCATCACAGGCCCGGGGCATACCCGCCGCGGACGCCACCTGCCGCAGGTTGTCCAGGGCAAGTTCAGCCTGGGCCAGAGGATCATCCGCGTGCAGACTCTCACTGGCGCGGATACTCGCCGTCCCCGAAATTAACAACACGTCACCAACACGTCCGGCGCGGGCAAAACTGGGGGATTTAGGCCCGTAGCGCCGCGGATAACGGTACGCCGGTACCTGCAGCGGATTCTCCACCGCCTGCAACGGCTGTGTGCCCGCTACCATCACCACACACAACTGGTCGCCACCCGTACCCACCGCGGATGCCGGCGGCAGACTGATACCGCCGGCGGCGAGAGCGTCCGCCCGGCCGGCGCAAAAGCCCATGTAGCGGTCCAGTTCACCCACCGGGCGGTTGATGGCGGGGACAAAATTCCAGAAGCGGTGCACCGTGTAACCCGGGCAAAAATGCAGCAGCCGCCGGTACAGATCAAAACTGCGGGCACGCAGGTTGTCATCATCCACGGCAGCGGTGGCAATCCCCACCAGATGTGTTGCCGAACGCCGCAGAATCAGCCCCTGCTCCTGCACCAACACCGCGTCTTCTGCAGCCTGCCGGACGCCGCTGCAGGTCTGGGACCCGGGCTCGAAGGCCGCAACACTTTCTTCCCCGCCAGCGCCCGCGGCCCTTCCTGAAGCGCCCGCGGCCCCTCCTGAAAAGAACCACCTTTCGCTGGACGAACCTTCCAGCACGTCGTTGACCAGGCTCAGGCTGAGGCAGCCGCCCGCTGCCTCCACCGCGGTCCGGGGCTGACCGAATTTGAACTGTAACTCCATGCCGCTCACCTAGTTGAGAATGGTTTCGTCCTGACAATCCACCCGGCGCTGGCGCAACCGGTCCCACCAGGCTTTGATGCTGGGCACCCCGCGCCGGCTCAGGTACGCCGTGTAGATCAACTTGAACAGACTCAGCCGCCGCCGGATGCCCGACGAGCCATCCGCGTCCCCCGCCAGCATGGAAATCACCGCCTGCTCAACCTGCCAATCGTTACGCGGCGCTTTAAACATGTCCCTCATGGTAGGGGTGGTAAAACGGTAAATAAACCACGCGAAGCCTTTGAGTTTGCGGTTAACCCTGCGGCCGTAGACCCGCGCGCTGCGGCGGAAAGCGGCCGGGTCATGCTGCAGCCATGCCTGCGCCGGCTGCAGCGCCGCCATCGCGCTGTGCATGGCCAGATAAACACCGCTGGAAAATACCGGGTCGATAAACGCGTACGCATCTCCCACCAGCAGAATACCATCGTCGTACATCCGCGTGCAGCGGTACGAATAATTTCCGGTGGCATGCACCGGGCTGACGGCTTGCGCCTGCCGCACCCGCGCGGCCGCATCCGGAACCCCGGCGAGCACCTCAAACAGAAAGTTGTGCAGATCCGTATTGCGCCGCTGCAGAGTACCCGGCCAGCACACGGCACCCACGCTCATCACTTCATCCGTCAGGGGAATCATCCAGATCCACCCCCCTTTAAACCAGTAGACGCTGATGTTGCCCGCCAACTCACCCGGGCGCGGCTGCACATTGCGGAAGTGACCGAACACGGCGGCACTGGCATGCCGCTGACTGCGCCGCCGCCAGCCGCGCAGGCGGCCGACCAGACAGTCCCGGCCGCTGGCATCTACCACCAGGCGCGCCTGCAGATCGTCAGCGGCGGGACTCCCATCCGCCTGATCGACCTGATAATCCACCTGCCAGGCATCCCCGGCGCGTTTCACGCCGGTGACCAGGCAGCGCTGGCGCACATCCACGCCGCGGCTGCGGCAATTGTCGAGCAGCAGAGCGTCAAACTCACTGCGCCGCACCTGGAAAGCATGGTCAGGGGTATTGCCCAGCGCGCGGCTGAAGGCAAATGCCTGGGTATTGCCGTCAGGCCCGGTAAAGTCCGCGCCGGGTTTGTGCACCGCTATCCTGCGCACCGCCTCCAGCACGCCAAGGCGTTGCAGAATCGGCAGGTTGGCCGGCAGCAGAGATTCACCGATATGAAAACGCGGGTGCTGGTCCTTCTCCAGCAACGTTACCCGCCAACCCTGTTCCGCCAGCAGCGCCGCCGCTGTGGTACCCGCCGGCCCGCCGCCTATAACAAGCGCGTCAACAAGCTCCGGGGTGGTCTGCAGCTGAGGTTGAAATTTACCGCTACAACCCAATTCGAAAATCCGATCCCGTTTCCAGACATTGAAGACGCATTGAAAAGGATTGGCGCATTTAAGACAATATCAGCGTCCCCCAACTTCCAGAATAATCAAAAAATATATGTCCCAGACCGCTGAACAACATGAAATGGCTAAACTCATCATTGAGATCTTAAACATCGACGATGTGGAACCGGCAGAAATCGACCCGGACGCCATCATGTTTGACGAGTCCGGGCTGGGCCTGGATTCCATTGACGCCCTGGAGATCGCGGTGGCTATTGCTGAACAGTACGATGTGCACATCTCAGCCGAAGATGAAGCCACCAAGGACATATTCGCCACCCTGGGCAACCTCACCGCCCACGTCATGCACGAAACCCAGGCCCGCCAGACGGCAGTATGACCGACATTCCCCTGCTCGCCCGCAAGCCGTCGGAGACTTTTGCGCGGCAGGGGGAGCTTGAAATCAGCGTCGCGGAATTCTGCGGCGATATCAGGGCCGCCGCTGCACATCTGGCCGGCACCGCAGACCCAGCCCACATCATTAATTTGTGTCAGGACCGTTATCTGTTCAGCGTGGTGTTTTTTGCCGCGCTGGCTAACGGCCAGACCAACCTGCTGCCCACCAAGCGGGACGACAGCGAAGCCATGCGCCTGCAGCAACACTATCCCCGGGCGGCGGTAGTCAGAAGTCTGCCGGGGTTTGAGCCGGGCAGCCACGGCGAAGCGCCAAGTCCTGCTTGTGACGCTGCCCATACAGCCGCCATTGTATTTACCTCCGGCAGCACCGGCGCGCCCCAGCCGCAACCGAAAAGCTGGCAAATGCTGGACACCTGGCGGCGGGTACACTACCGCTATCTGCCGCAGCATCCATCCGGCGGGACGTCGGTCCGCGGCCTGGTGGCAACAGTGCCTTCGTGGCATATGTATGGTCTGGAGTGGGCCATGCTGCTGCCGACCCTGGCGCCCCTGACCCTGCACTGCGGGGCGGACTTTTATCCCCACGATGTCAGCGCCGCGCTGGCACAATTTGACGGCCGCGCGGTACTGGTGTCCACCCCGGTACATCTGCGCGCTCTGGTCAAGGCGGAGCAAACGGCGCGCAACAGCAGGCTGTCAGCGGCAATCTGCGCAACCGCGCCCCTGGACGAGGCGCTGGCGCGGCAGGTTGAGGCGCACTTTGCGGCGCCGCTATGTGAGATTTACGGCTGCAGCGAAATCGGCTCCCTGGCCTGCCGATACCCGGGCCGGCACGTTGGGGAACAATCCTCCAACTGGCGTTTCTTTGACTGTTTTGACCTCAGCCACAATGCGGAATCCCTTACCATCTCGCATCCACTGCTGCCGGCCGCGGTCACCCTTGCGGATGCTTTCACCGCCACCGCGGACGGGGCCTACCAACTGCTGGGGCGCACCTCCGATATCATCAAAGTCGGCGGCAAACGCGAGTCGCTGGCAAATCTGAATAACATTCTCACCGCTGTGCCCGGTGTTGATGACGGCATCTTTTTTCAGCCCCGGGATCTGGGTCTGCCCGACAACGGCCGGCTGGCGGCACTGGTGGTGGCACCGCAATTGGACAGCGCCGGCATCCGCAATGCGCTCGCCAGGCAGATGGACGCCGCATTTCTGCCCAGGCCCATTCACCACGTGCACCAGTTGCCCAGAGACGCTACCAGCAAACTCAAACACGAGGCCCTGGCTGAACTGGTGCGCGGCGCGGCAAATATGTCAGAGTCGGCATGAGCGATACAGCCGCCCAATGGCAAGCGCGGCCTGAAGCCGGCACCCGCGCCGGGCTGCGCTTCTTGCTGTGGGTGGCCCGGCACCTGGGACGGCGCGTCCTGCATGGTCTGCTGGCGCCGGTCAGTGTTTACTTTTTTCTCGTCCGCGGGCCGGAGCGGCGCGCCTCATACCACTACCTGAACCGGGTGCTGGCACGTCGCGCGCGTGCCGGAGATGTCTTAAAACACTTCCATACCTTTGCCAAAGTCACCGCTGACCGCTTCTTTTTCCTGGCCGGGCAAACCCGGAAGATAGAGGTCAGGTTTGTGGTTGATCCTGCACTGCAGGAGGTTCTGGCTGAGGGCCGGCCCGGTATTTTTCTGGCCGCGCATTTCGGCTCCTTTGAAGCGGCGCGGGTGATGGGGCCTGAACTGGGCGGTATCCGCCTGCGCATTGTGCTCGACAAAGCGTTGAACCAGCGCTTCATGCATATGATGGCTGAAGTGGAACCGGAGCTGGCCAGCCTCATCATCGATTCTGAACAGGATGCGGTGGCGCTGGGCTTAAACATCCGCGACGCCCTCAACAGCGGCGACTGGGTGGGCTTCCTGGCTGACCGCCACCGCAGCGGCGACCGTACGCTGGCGCACGATTTTCTGGGTCACGAGGCCCATTTTCCCAGCGGCCCGTACATTATTGCCAACCTGCTCAAAACCCCGGTGATCGGTGCCTTCTGCCGGCTCACCGAACGCGGGTATGAAGTTCATTGTGAAGTGATCAGCGCACACACGCACTTCCCGCGCAGTCAGCGCCAGCAAGCCCTGGCCGGGTTGTTGGATGCGTATGTCACCCGTCTTGAGTGCCACGTCCGCGCCTCCCCCTGGGGCTGGTTTAACTTTTACGACTTCTGGAACAGCAGATGAGCGCAGCCAGGCGCGCGGCCGGCCTGCTTGCACTTGTGCTAACGGTTCATGTCAGCGCCCAAACCGGGCGGGAGCCGCCGGCCGGTGAGGCATTTGAGCCGCTCAGTATTCTGCAGCACCTGCACTTTCCCAGCGATACGGAGGTGCCTTTCACCCAACAGCAGCTTAATCCGCTGTTGAAATCCGTGCGTACGCAGGCGGGCGTGATGAGCAAATCCAGCCGCGGCCTGGTGATGCGCATTACCAGCCCGCGCTACGAAGAGCGCATCCTGCTGAACGGCACCGTGGTACGCAAACGCAGGCCGGCGGGAGACCCCGGCGCCGCGGCGCGCAGCCGCCACATGATCCTGGATGAAAAACGTCCCAGTCATCTGGTGCTGCTGGCCTTACAGGCACTATTGGACAGCAACGTGACGCGGCTGCAACAGTACTTCCACATCAGCGGCAGCGGTGACCCCGGGCACTGGCAGATTGAGCTGACTCCAATAGCGCCGCCGGTCCGGGCTCAGCTCACCCGTCTTCAGCTTTTCGGCGGGCAGCACCAATTGACGCGTTTCCGTTCGGAGCGTGTTGACGCCAAGGGCAACCTGAGCCACTGGCTGGACGTGCGCATCCAACCGTCAACGTGAGCCGTTCCAGCCGTCTGGGCATCCTGTGCCTGGTCTGTGCCGGCATGCTGCTGGTGGCATGGCAGCGTCTGCAGCTCAGTTACGACCTCGGCGCTTTCCTGCCGCCGCCCGCCACCCCGGCGCAAGAGGTATTAAGCAGCCGTCTGGGCCAGGGGCCGGGCGCCCAACTGATTTTTGTCAGGCTCAACAACAGCAATGTAGCCGCGGCAGCAGACACCGCCGGCCGCCTGCGGCAGGTGGCGGGTGTAGCGCGGGTGCTGCCGGAACCCCAAGCCGCCGGCCTGAGTGATATGCCCGCCGCCCTGTGGCAGCACCGTGCGGTGTTGCAGGAATGGCCGGCGGACCGGCAGGCCTGGCGGGACATTCTATTGAACCGCCTGGACGATCTGGCGTTGGCCGACGACAACAGCAGCCTGGCCATGCTCACCGCTGATCCGGCTCTGTTTGCCTTGAACGCGCTGGCCGCTTTCAGCGCAGGAGTCAGCCAGCCGCGTTTTGATCAGGGGGACGTGCAGTATCTGATTGTGCAGAGCGCGGTACCCGCCTACGACGTTGCCGGGCAGGCCCGGGTACTGTCAGCTTTGCGTGCCATGCTGCCCGCAGCACCGGCCGCCGAGCTGTTCGGCAACCCGGTTTACGCTGTGGATCTGCAGCGCATGGTGCGCACCGAAGCAACCCTGTTCAGCCTGCTGGCCTCGATTTTACTCGCCGCCCTGATGGTGTTCCGCTACCGCTCCGCTTATGTGGTGATCAGCGTCGCTTTGCCGCTGGCCGCCGGTGCGGTATGCGGCCTGCTGGCTTTGACCCTGCTGTTTGACGAAGTCCACGGCATCACCCTGGCGTTCGGTTTCACCCTGCTGGGGGTGGCCATCGACTATCCGCTGCACCTGTTTACCCACGCCGCTTACCGGCGCGTGCGGCTGGCCGTGTGGCCGACTCTGCGGCTGGGGGTGTTCTCCACGCTGCTGGCGTACGGCGCGTTTATCCTCAGCGGTACCAGCGGCTTACGGCAACTGGGCGTATTCGGCGTGTTCGGCATTACCGCGGCCGCACTCAGCTCGGCCTGGCTGGCGCCGGCTGCTGCCGCCCCGGCCGCACACAGGACTGCCCCGGCTGAACCGCCAGCGCTGCGCTACCTGCCGGCGCTGGTGCTGGCCGCAGTAAGCACATTGGTACTGCTCAACCTGCAGGCCCGGCACCTGCTGTTTAACGACAATCTGGCCAGCCTTACGCCAGTGCCTGCAGCTGTGCTGGCCGCTGATGCGGACATCCGCCGCCACCTGGGTGTCACCGACATTCGCTATCTGCTTGCGGTGCGGAGCGGCAACCTGGAACAGACGCTGCAAGCTACCGAACAGACCAGCGCACACCTGCAGGAACTGGCCGCCGCCGGGGCGCTCGACAGTTTCCAGGCGGTGACACAGATTCTGCCCAGCCTGGCGCGCCAGCAACAGCGCCGCGCCAGGCTGCAGGCGCAGCTGCAGCTGCCGGGCGGGCAAAACCCGTTTGAACAGGCGCTGGCCGAATCGGATTTTGTCGCCGGCGCTTTTGCGCCTTTCCGCGAATATTGGCGGCAAGCCGGCAGCGCCGCGCCGTTGACCCTGGAAGCGCTGAACAGCTCACCGCCCCTGGCCGCCGCCGCCGGCAACCTGTTGTACCGCGACAGCCGCGGCTGGGTGAGCCTGATATACCTGCGCAACCTGCATGCCGTTGAGCAGGTGCGCAGCACCTTGCACAACACACCCAAGGTGCAATGGATAGACCTGAAAAGTACCGCTGAAGCCCAGGTCAGCGCGTACCGCGAGCAATTGCTGCAGGTACTGCTGCTGGCTCTGGCCGCGATTGCGCTGCTGCTGGTACTGGCGGTCAAACTACGCCGCCAACTGTGGGTGCTGGGCACGGTGGCGGCAGCGGTGGCCGCAGCCGCGGCGGTAATCGCCGCATGGCAGGGCGGCCTGTCACTGTTTGACCTGGTGGCGCTGACCCTGGTGGCGGGGCTGGGCCTGGATTACGCCCTGTTTTACAGCCGTCCTGACGGCGGCCCGGATACGCACGACCGGCAGGCCACCACAGCAGCAGTGTCCATGTGCGCTATATCCAGCCTGTTGGTGTTCGGGGTGCTCTCACTATCCAGCATCCCGGTGCTGTCAGGGATCGGCAGCACCGTCAGCACCGGCGTGCTGGCCGCTTACCTGCTGGCGCGCTTCAGCCGTCAGCAAAAGACCGGACGTTGAGCCAGCTGCTGCAGCGACGGCATGGGCCCGCCCCGTTCAACTTCGTCACGCAACCCGTTAAGCTCAGACGCCAATGCTTCCAGCCTGCTGACGCTGTCTGTAAGCTGGCATTCCGCGCGGTCCGTGTAGCCCTGCAACAATTCGTTTTTCTGCTGGTGGAAATACGGCAGCTCATGATGATCAAAAAACCGCCCTTCCCCGCCCCGGCGCCGGCCCAGCGCCGCCAGGTTGCGGAACTGGCGCTGCATGCCCGCATTCAGCGCGGCGCCGCGCAGCAGTTGCGGCTCCATTCGTTGCATAAAGCCGTGATCCGCAAAGCGGCCGGTAAAAAACAGTTTGGCTAACGGGCCCCAGTAGTACGCATAGTCCCAGATGGTTTTCAGAACCATCATGTCGCGGTCGCCGAAGCCCCCGTACTGGCCCCTGTACAAAGACAAAGTGTTATTAAAAAAGGCCATGTAGTAGGTCTGGAACTTCCGGTAGTGGTCAGCATCCAGGCCGCCGCAGATCAGTTCGGTGATGAAGCTGTTGGCAAAGGCGATGAAGTCCGCACCGGGTGAGTAAAACGGGTCCGCGAACACACCCGCATCTCCGGTCAGCATCCAGCCGTCCGCTGAAAAAACCTGTTTGCAGCCGGCGGCATAGTCTTTGAGCACGTGGAAATCCAGCGGCGCACGGTCACTTAAGCGGGACGCCAGCAGCGGATGTTCAGCCGCCAGCCAGGTCAGCAGCCGCTGATGGGTGTTGATCTGTTCCAGGGGCACATAGCGCGGATCAAAAACCACACCCACGCTGGTGGTATCGGACGCCAGGGGGATCAGCCACACCCAATAGCCGGGACCGGTAAAGTGATTGGTACTGAGACGCCTGGGGGTGCCCTGGCAGCGCGCCCGCCACTCGCTGCGGCCGCTCCAGGTATCCAGGTCCAGCGCCCCTTCGATCCGGTACCAGACAGCATGATTGGTGTGCCGGGCCGGCCGTGACAGACCCTGCTGACCGCGCAGCCAGGCGCGCCGGCCGCTGCCGTCCACCAGATATCCGGCCTGCAGGGTGCGCTCGGAACTGTCATCACGCACCCGGATACGGTGGGCACCGGGGTTCAGCTCCAGCTTGCGCACCGTGGTACCGCTGAGCAGTTGCACACCCGCGTCACGGCATTCAGCCGCCAGGTGGTTTTCCAGCCGGCCGCGGTCAATCTGATAGGTGGGCACCGGCAGCACCCGGCTGACCCCTATTTCATCGTAGTCCGCCAGATCGTCCGCTACCGGACTGCCGCCGCGCACAAACAGACGCAAGCCGAACTTGGGTAACTGGTGCGTGGACAGGTGTTCCTGCAGTTGCAATGTCTGCGCCAGATAGTGGGCGGCAATTTCTACCGTTGACTCCCCCACTTTGTGTGTCGCCTCAGGTACGGGAAAGTGCCGATGTTCAATTACCGCAATTTGCAGCATTGGCTTACCGGTCTGCTGCCGGCGCAGCAGCAGTTGACGGGCCAGGGTCAAGCCTGCCATGCCGCCGCCCAGAATACAGACATCAACCCGCTGCACGGTCATGGACCGTTGAGGGCTATGTTGAGGCCGAGATGGGCAGCAGCGGGCAACTCTACCCGGGCCTCGGCCGTCCCGCCCTGATCAAGCTGTGCGGCCTGTTCCAGCAATACCAGGCCGGCGGCAGCCGGGTTGGCTGCAGCCAGCGCCGCCAAAGCCGGCGCCCGGGGTAACACCGCTGCAGCAGGTTGCGGTTGCAGACTGATATCCAACTGCACCGCCATGGCACCCGGCACCGGCACGGGGTGACCATCCGGGACCAGCACCAGCGCACAGGCAAAACTCTCGGTCACCGGCGCCACCGAGGCAAACGGCGGCCGGTTGGCAATGTCGTAGGCCACCAGCAACACCGGTTCACCGCCATCATGGGCCTGGCTGGCGGCCTCCAGCAGCCCGGCGCCAAAACTGTAACCGGCGCCGCCGATAAAAGTACTGGGAGCACGGTTCTGTGCACTGATACTCCAATACCCCGATGGCGCGTTGTGCACGGAGTTGTGGAATTTGGTGGGTGACAACAGCTTTTCAGGCTGCGCCAGTTTGCGGCACATATAGTCGGTGATATCGGTATCCCCCATGGAGGAGACAAACACCGACGGGATTTGCTGTTTGTCCGCGCCCGCATGTTCACAAGCCTGGTGTGCCGCGGTGACCGCCAGGTTAATCATCAGCCCGGCACGCCGGCGTTCGCGGGCCGGAATGGCCTCCGGCTTGGGCGGCATAAATTCTTCGTCGGGCGCGGCGACGCCGGCAACACGCTGGCACAACTGGGCGTAACTCAGCAACCCCCGGCCCCACACACCAACTCCGGCCAGCCATACCTTCATGCCCGGGCAAACACCAACGAACAGTTATTGCCGCCGAAGCCGAAGGAGTTGCTGAGCACCGTGTTTAAAGTCCGGCTGGTGTTTTCCAGCAACAGCGGCAACCCCGGCTCGCAGCGGTCCGTGTGCATGGTGCCGGGTACAAGTCCAGTCTGCAGCGCATTGATACTCAGCGCTGCTTCGACAATGCCGGCCGCACCCAGAGTGTGACCGGTCCAGCCTTTGGTGGCGCTGAACAGCGTTGAGCCGCCGGCATCAGTGAGCGCGGCACATACTTTACCTTCGGTTTCGTCGTTGGCGCGGGTACCGGTGCCGTGCAGGTTGACGTAGTTTATGTCGGCCAGAGTCAGGCCCGCCTGCTGCAGCGCCCGCTGCATGGACAGCCGCGCACCCAGACCTTCGGGATGGGCGCTGGACATATGGTGAGCATCACAGCTTTCCCCCGCCGCCAGCAGGCGTATATCCGATGTTTCCCGGCTCAGCAGGGCAAAACCGGCTGCTTCTCCCAGGCTGATACCCTGGCGGTCCGGTGCAAACGGCTTACAGGGTTGCGGTGAAACAAGCTGCAGGGAGTGAAACCCGTAAATCACGCTGAGACACAATGTGTCAGCACCGCCTACCACCACCGCATCCACCAGTTCCTGCCGCAGCCAGCGTGCCGCCGCGGCAAATACCTTGGCGCTGGAGGCGCAGGCCGCACTGACTGTCATGCACGGACCTTGCAGGCCCAGTCGTTGCGCGGCGTAGTCCCCCGGCGCGTGCGGATTGTGCGTGCGCGGCTGCACGTATGCCGGGGCAAAAGTATCATCAGCAGCCAATTGCCGGTATGCCTGTTCGGTGCGGTCGATACTGGAGGTACTGGTACCCATGACCAGTCCAACCCGCTGCGCGCCGTAACGCTGTACCGCCGCTGCCACGCTGCCGGCAAAATCATCCTGCTGCAAGGCATATTCCACCAGGCGGTTGTTTCTGCTCTCATGTTCCGCCGGTACCGTGACCTCAGCAGGGATATCCACCACACCCAGGTAACACGGCACATCACAGTCAGGCCACGCCGCCGGCGCCAGCCCGGAGCGGTTGCCCGCCAGACTGCTGCGCAGGCCGGACAGACCCGCGCCCAGCGCTGAGGTTAGCGTGAGTTGGTTTACGAAAACCACGTGTGCTGTCAGACTCCCAGGCTCCAGTGGAGAGCGTGCCAATTCGGTGAGAGGCAAGACTACCCATCAAGGCATTGGTTGCCTAGCGTTAATTGGCCCCGCCGGGGCAGCCGTGAACCAGGCGTGGCGCACGCTCAGCGGCAGCCTGTGCTGGCTGACTTTTGGCCTGGGCTGCCTGCTGCTGGCCGCAGCCGCGCCGCTGGTCCGCCTGAGCAGCCTGCAAGGCGACAAGCAGACCCGGCGTCTGCGTCTTTGCGCCCATCATCTGAGCAGGCTATGGATGCAATTCTGCCGCCTGGTCGGCAGTATCGACGTATGCGTGGTGCAATCACATCCCCCGGGCAATGGGCTGCTGGTTGCCAACCACCCGAGCTTGCTGGATGCGATCTGGGTCATCGGTCAGCACCGTAACCTGTGCTGCATCATCAAGGGCGACCTGCAGCGAATCAGCGTGTTCCGCTACCTGATCAGGCAACTCGGCTATGTGTCCAATCAGGACCCGGAACTGCTGCTGCAGGAAAGCTGCAACCGCTTGCGGCAGGGCGAAACCTTGCTGGTATTTCCCGAAGCCACCCGCACGCCGGTGGGGGAGTTGCCGCGTTTTTTCCCCGGCAGCGCGGAACTGGCGGTACGCACAGGCGTGACCGTGCAACCCATAGTGATCCACAAACCCGGCGCATACCTGAGCAAGGGTTACCCCTGGTATCAATTTCCCGATGCCACGCTGCGCCCGCTGTTGGAATTCTGCGCACCGCTGCCGCTGCCCTCCGGCACCAGCCGGCGCCAGGCGCGCCGCGCCCTGACCGCGGAGCTGCAGCGCTTTTTTCACCACCGGCTGGATACGCAACGGTTGCACATTGGCGCCGCCCGCCTGAAAATTAAGCCATGACTGTTCTCACCACCTTGCGCGACGTGCTGGCTGCAGAATTCGAGATTGAACCGGCCAGCATTACACCGGACGCGGACCTGCTGGATGATCTGGACATCGACAGCATCGATGCCATAGACATTCTCGCCCGCTTACGCGAACTCACCGGCAAAGAGCTGCCGGCGGAAGGTTTAAAAAACGTACGCACCGTCGGCGATGTGGTGGCCCTGGTGGACGGCGCCTGAACCGCCTTTCTATTTGTGTACCGTTTTGTTCTCGGCATTGTACTGGCGGCGTTTCCGCTGTTTGTCTACCTGCTGCACGAGCACCTTGCGCCGCACTTCCTGGTTGCCGGCTTTGCCTTGCTCGGCGGCCTGCGGCTGGCCAGCGTGAGTTGGGCTGACCGCACCTGGCAGTGGCTGCTGCTGACCGCCCTGGCGGTGTACTGCGTGGTTGTGATATTCACCAGTTTCACGGTGCTCAAACTGTACCCGGTGCTGATCAACAGCGCCGCCGCGGCTTATTGCCTGTACACGCTGCGGTTTCCGCCCTCCGCCATAGAACGGCTGTCGCGCTTCATGGGCCTGGCGGTGAGCCGCCCGGCGGTACTCTACATGCGCCGTCTGACCATGGTCTGGAGCGTCTTTTTTGTTGGCAGCGGCATAGTTGCCGCGTATACCGCTTTTGCCGCGTCCACCGCGGTGTGGGCACTGTACAACGGCTGCATCAGCTACCTGCTGATTGCCCTGATATTTGCGGTTGAATATCCGGTACGCCGGGCTTATCAGCGCAAACACGGTACCGCGCAGACATGACGTTCCGCGACCCGGCCGCTGCCGCCACTGTCACCGAACTGCCGGACGCGGCCTGCGCGGCGCTGCACAACACCCAGCAGCTTGTGTTCAACGGCGCTGAACACGGCCGCGCACGGTGCCTGGTGGCCACCGCGCACACCTGGCGGGAATATTACCGGCAGCAACTGCCGCCCCTGGACGCACCCTGGTGGGCTTACCGCCAAACCGGCCCTGCCGCTTTCAGCGGCGTGTTATGGGTGGACCCCGCCCTGCCCTGTTTTGCAGGCCACTTTCCCGGCAATCCCATTCTGCCCGGACTGGTGCAGATCGACTGGGCAGTGACCGAAGCTGCCGCCGCGTTTAGCGGTGCCGCTGAAGACAAGTTCCGCGGCATGTCCAATATCAAATTCAAGGCGCCGGTGGCGCCGGCAACATGGCTGCAGCTTGAGCTGCACCGGCTGGACAACGGCTGCGTTGATTTTGCTTTCCATGGCGGCGGCCGGCTGCGTACCCGGGGGCGGTTGCAATACGGCCCGCCTGCTGCCGCGGCGGACCGGGGCTGATGACTGACCGCTACTGTATAGTCATTCCCCATTTCCGCCATCACCGCCCGTTGGCGGATCTGTTGGCAGCGTTGCAGCCCGCCGGCCTGCAGATTCTGGTGGTGGACGACTGCAGCGGAGAACCATCGTTGGCGGTGCTGCGTCAACTTGAGCAGAACTACAGCAACGTGCAGTTGATTCTGCGCCGGCGCAACGGCGGCAAGGGGGCCGCCATGATGACCGGCCTGCGCCGGGCCGCGGACGGCGGTTACAGCCACGCCATTTCGCTGGATGCGGATGGGCAACATGACCCCGCGGCAGTGCCCATGCTGCGCCAACTCTCCGCACAGCATCCCGCCAGCCTGATCAGCGGCCGGCCCATCTTTGGCGATGACATTCCGGCGTCCCGCCTGCACGGGCGTAAGATCACCAACACGCTGGTGCAATGGGTAACCGGCTCTCGCATGATCAAAGATGCCATGTGCGGGCTGCGGGTTTATCCCCTGGAGTTGACGCTGCCGCTGTTGAATGCCCTGGGTTACCGCACGCGCATGGAGTTTGACGTGGAAATTCTGGTCCGCGCCTGCTGGGCCGGATCGGACATCATCTGCGTGGATACTCCTGTGGTGTACCCGGAAGACGGTGAGTCCCATTTTCATCTGCTGAAGGACAACGCGCGCCTGGTGCTGATGCATACCCTGCTGATTCTCGGCGGGCTGAGCCGCATTCCCAACCGCCTGCGGCAGCGCTTTCAGGTGCGCACCAGTGGCTGAGCGGCGCGGCCGGCTGTGGCAGAAGAACTGGCCCGACCATGCCGCTCTGCGCAGCACCGTGGAGCTGCAGGTGCCCTTTCAGGACGCAGACCCCACCGGCTTCACCTGGCACGGCAACTACTTCCGCTATTACGACAGGGCGCGGATAGCGGTGCTCGACAAGCTGGATTTTGCCTACCGGCAAATGGCCGCCGCCGGTCAGATCTGGCCCATTGTGGACACCCGGGTACGGTACCTGAAGAGTATCCCCTTCGGCAGCCGTGTAAGGGTATCCGCACAACTGGTGGAGTGGGAATTCCGGCTGCTGTTGTATTACGAAATCTCCAGCCTCGAAGGCAACCGCCTGAATGAGGCTTACACCATCCAGGTACCGGTAGCAGCGGCGGACGAATCGCTAATGATCGGCGTGCCGGAAGAGATTCAGGCGCGGGTACAGCGTCTGATTGAGCAGCCGGACCGTTGAGCAGAAGCAGTCTCAACGAGCTGCTGCCGCACCGGCCGCCGATGCAGTTGATCGACGGCATTCTGAGCAGCAACGCCACCGAATTGTGGGCCGAAACCACCCCCGCCGGCGGCGCTCCTTTTGCCACCCGGCACGGGGTCCGCGCCTGTGCGGGGCTGGAATACCTGGCCCAGGCCGCCGCCGCATTTTTCACGCTGCTGGCACAACCGGGCGCGCCGCCGCGCCAGGGTATGCTGGTTGCCTGCCGGCGCTACCACACTCTGCAGCCCCATTATGCGTTCCAGCAACAGCTGTTGTTGCGGGTGCAGCTGGCCAGCCAATTTTCCCCTGACACCCCGAGCGCCCGTTTGGTAAAGTTCAACGGCAGTATTTACCTTGCACCCAGCCGCCTGCAGGCAGTTCCGGAGGAAGAGGCACGGGGGGAGGCACGGAGAGAGGAATTGAACAGCATTCTGGCTGACATAAAAACGCACACCGCGGTGTCAGCAGCGGACCTATCGGTATATCTATGACCCGCACCATCCTGGTCACCGGCGCCAGCCGCGGCATCGGCCGCGCCATTGCGCTGGCGTTGGGGCGCGATGGATTTGACGTGGTAGTGCACTTCGCCAACAATCAGACTATGGCTGAAGAGGTAGCCGCGGCCATTGCCGCTGCAGGCGGCAGCGCGCGCACTTTGCAATTTGATATCAGCAACCGCGACATCTGTGGCCAAGCGGTAGCTGAGGATATCGACGCCCACGGCGCCTACTACGGGGTGGTACTGAATGCCGGTATCAGCCGCGATCAGGCGCTGCCGATGATGACCGAAGAAGACTGGGACGCCGTGGTGCATACCAACCTGGACGGTTTTTATAACGTGCTGAAACCGGCAATCATGCCCATGGTACGCCGCCGCCAACCAGGCCGGGTGGTGGTGTTGTCGTCGGTATCCGGGCTGATCGGCAACCGCGGCCAGACCAACTACGCCGCCACCAAGGCCGGCCTGATCGGCGCAGCTAAATCCCTGGCGCTGGAGATGGCCAAACGCAACATCACCGTGAACTGCGTTGCACCCGGCTTCATTGAAACCGACATGACCGAAAACCTGCCCGAAGACATGGTGCGCGAGCTGATCCCCCTGCGCCGCGCCGGCCAGGCTGAAGAGGTTGCCGCCCTGGTGGCCTTCCTCTGTTCCGACCAGGCCGCATACATTACCCGTCAGGTCATTGCGGTGGACGGCGGCATGGCGGGTTGACGTTGACGGCAGCGGAGATATGACTTCCCAACAACCAACACAACGCGTGGTGATCACGGGCAGCGGCCAGATTACCGCCCTGGGCAACGATTGGCCTGCATTCCGCACAGCCCTGGAAGCAGGCCGGTCCGCGGTCCGGGAGATGGCGGAGTGGCGCCAGGTGGAGGGCCTGCACTGCCACCTGGGTGCCCCGGCCGAACTCCACCTGCCGCCCCACTACTCCCGCAGAACGCTGCGCAGCATGGGCCGGGTTGCTCAACTGGGTGTACGGGCCAGCGAACTTGCCCTGGAACAGGCCGGCCTGCTCGGCCAGCCCGTGCTCACAGACGGGCGTACGGGCGTGGCTTACGGCTCCGCCACCGGCAGTCCGGATGCCTTGCTGGAGTTTGTAAGCACCCTGACCCAAGGCGATGCGCGGGCCCTGAAGGCAACCAGCTACCTGCGCGGCATGAGCCATACGGCAGCGGTGAACATCGGCGTGCACTTTCAATTGACCGGCCGCGTGTTGACCACCAGCTCCGCCTGCACCGCTTCCAGCCAGGCCATCGGTTTTGCCGCCGAAACCATCCGCAGCGGCGCTCAGGAAGTGATGTTGGCGGGCGGCGCGGATGAGCTGACAGTGGCGCATTCCGGCGTGTTCGATGCCCTGTTTGCCACCAGCCGGCTCAGTGAACCGCC
>JANQOA010000269.1 GCA_028279305.1 Pseudomonadales bacterium | reverse complement strand
GCCCGGCGCGGATAGCGCCGCAACGGCGGCGGACGATTCCGGCATTCTGGTGCTGGCCACCGAAACCACCATTCAGGGCGGCGCCTATCAACGGGCGCTGGCGAGGCGCCGGCCCTCGGTACCGGTCTACGGCCGCAGCTGCCCGCTGTGGGTGACCCTGGCGGAACAGGGCCGGCAGAGTACCGAGCTTACCCACACAGTATTGCGGGACAGTCTGCGCGGCTTTCTGAACGGCGGCCCGCAAACGGTTCTGTTGGGCTGCACTCACTTTCCCGTGTTCCAGGCGGCGTTGGCGGAAGTGCTCAGCCCGGGGGTGCGGATTGTGGATTCCGCCGGTACCACCGCCGCCGCGGTGGCCGCGGCGCTGCAGACGTCGAACCTGCTGGCCTCGACCCGGGCCGCCGCTCAAACCGGAGCAGCGCCGCCGGCGGTCAGCTACTTTGCCACCGATGGTGCCGCGCGCTTCAAAAAAGTGGGCGGCTACTTCATGGGTGACGTGATCAGCACCGTGGAGTTGATCGACATCTGAAAAACCGTTGCGGCGCCCGGGTGCAGCCGGGGCAAGCCGGTGCTCAGGCTATTTCTGTTTTTTCCTTGAATTCACACAGGTCTTCAATTCCGCAGGCGCCGCAACGCGGTTTGCGGGCGACACAGACATAACGCCCGTGCAGGATCAGCCAGTGATGGGCGTCTTGCTTAAACTCTGCCGGCACCACTTTCAGTAACTTCTCTTCCACCTGCAGGACATTTTTACCCACCGCCAGCCGGGTGCGGTTGGACACGCGGAAGATGTGGGTGTCCACAGCGATGGTGGGGTGTCCGAACGCGGTGTTCAGAATAACGTTGGCGGTCTTGCGCCCAACCCCGGGTAGTTTTTCCAGCGCAGCCCGGTCCTCGGGCACCTCCCCGCCGTGCTCGTCCAGCAGCAGGCGGCAGGTTTTGATGACGTTTGCGGCCTTGGTATTAAACAGGCCGATGGTCTTGATATAGGTTTTCAGCTTGTCCACGCCAAGCGCGTGGATGGCAGCCGGCGTGTTGGCCACCGCAAACAGCGGCCCGGTGGCCTTGTTGACGCTGACATCGGTGGCCTGAGCACTGAGGATCACGGCAATCAGCAGCTCAAACGGGCTCTGGTAGGCCAGTTCGGTGGTGGGTGCGGGGTTGCCTTCGCGCAAGCGTTCAAATATGCGGTGGCGCTTCTCGTTGTTCATGACCTTCCCGGTTGTTCTGTTCTGGTTGTATGTGTTGTTGTGAGTCTTGTGAGCCGCGCTGTCCGGATGCCGCCGCAGACAGTCCGTTGAACAGTGCCAGCAGCAGCCCGGCAATAATAAACGCGCCCGGCGGATACAAAGCCAGCGGCAGTACGCCTTCGTCGAGCAAGCTGATCTCCCAGCCGGTGGCACCGGCGCCGAACAGCAGCTGCATGTCCGCCAGCAGGGTGCCCTGGCCCAGGGCTTCACGGGTCAGCCCCAGACCCAGCAGGGCCAGCGCAAAACCGAGCGCGGTGCCTGCGGCATCCACACAGGCTTTGCCCACCGGCTGCCGGCTGGCGAAGGTCTCCGCCCGCCCCAGAATCATACAGTTGGTAACAATAATCTGCACAAACAGCGCAATCTTCAAGTACAGGGGGTAGGCAAATGCTTCCAGCAGCAGGGTGGTGCAGGTGGTGAAAGTGGCAATAATCAGGACAAAACAGGGCAGGCGGGCAATGTCCGGGATGACCCGGCGCAACAGCGAAATGCTCACGTTGCTGCCTACCAGCACAAATGCTGAGGCGGCAGCCAGGCCCACGGCGTTAACCGTGGTATTGCTCACCGCCAGCAATGGGCACAGGCCCAGCAGTTGTGCCCAGGCCGGATTGTTGGCCAGCACCGCGCGGCTGAACACGGCGGTCTCAGGCGCCGCCACAGTGCAACTCCGCGCGCCGGAAAACATTCTGCATGGCGGTGCGGACCGCCTCACTGGTGATGGTGGCGCCGGTCACCCGGTCCAGAGCCATTACCCGGGGCAGGCTGCTGCGGTCCAGCCGCGGCAGCCAGTTGCTGCGCCGGTGATCGATAAAATCTCCGATACCCGGGGTTTCCCGGTGCGCTGTGACCCGCAACGATACGGTGCCGGCGTCAGCGCCGGTACCGGCGTCAGCCTCAGGGAGGCCGGCGGCAGCCTCAGTGTGTACGCCGCCGGATGCCCGCCACAGAGCCAGATAGGTGATGTCCGCCGCATAACCCGGGGTTGCGCCGTGCATAAACAGCCAGCTGCCGCAGTCACCCGCCGGCGCCGGGCCGGGGCTGAGATTAACGTCAACGGCTTCACCCAGCAGCTCAGCGTAGAGGGCTCTGGTCTGGGCGCTGCGGTTGGCGTCAATGCGGCCGTTAGTGACCGCATCCGTACCCACCAGGATCAGACCGCACAAGCTGCTGATCAGGGTCAGGCTCAACAGCGGTTTAAACATGCGGTTGGCCTTCAGCGGCCGCCGGCTGCCCGGCGCGCTGCCGGGCCCAGCGGTTGAGCAGCGGCACCGCGCAGTTGCCTAACAATACCGCAAACGCAATGCCGTCGGGAAAGCTGCCGTAAGCGCGGATCACATAGATCAGCACGCCGATGCCCATGGCCCAGAAAAATTGCTCGCGCGGGCCGTGCGGGTGGGTCACCGGATCAGTGGCGACAAACAGGGCGGCCGCGGCAAAGCCGCCGCTGGTGACGTGGAACCACCAGCCGCCCAGGCTTGCGGATGAACC
>JANQOA010000268.1 GCA_028279305.1 Pseudomonadales bacterium | reverse complement strand
CCCACCAGGCCGCAGCAGGAGGCGGGAATTCTGATCGAACCGCCGCCATCGTTGGCGTGCGCCAGCGGTACAATACCAGCGGCAACCGCGGCAGCGGAGCCGCCGGAAGAGCCGCCGGGCGTGTGCTCCGGATGCCAGGGATTTCTCGTGTCACCGTACAGATCGGACTCGGTTACGGCAATCAAGCCGAATTCCGGCGTTGTGGTTTTGCCGATGGGTATCAAGCCGGTGGACAACTGGCGCTCGACCAGCGCTGTGCTGCCTCGGCTTACGTTGTCTGCCAACGCTCTACATCCGCGGCGTTCCGGCCAGCCCTGAAGCTCGCCGCCCAGCTCTTTGAGCAGAAAGGGCACGCCATCAAACATACCTTGGCCGGCCTTGTTCCGGTCGCGTGCGGCAGCCTGTTCCCGGGCATGGTCAAAAGCTTCGTAACATATCGCGTTGATGGCGGGATTACAGCGCTGGGCCACGTCGACGGCTGCCTCCACCACTTCGCTGCGGGAGACCTGTTTGCGGCGGATCAGATCCGCCAGACCCAAGCCGTCGTGACGCACATATTCTTCCGCTTTCATGTACCGCTGCTCCGTGGACGAATCATGGGAGTGACAACACCGCCGTCGCCAAACGGCAGCTGTTCCAGAATTTCAAAACCATGTCTGAGGTACAGGGATATATTTGCCGGGGTGGAGGATTCAAGGTATCCCAGAGCACCGCGCTCATCCAGCAGGGTGGTGACGTGGTTCATCAGAACACCGCCCACGCCTTTGCCCTGATGTCCCGGATCCACGCCGATCAGCGGCAGATACCAGCAGTCGTTGTCGGTGGGGTGGAACGATTCAAAAGCTTCGAACAGTTCCGCCAACGGTTCCAGCAGCGGTTGCGGCGCAGCTTCGGCCATGAGTGCTTCCATGCGTTCCTCGTCCGGGCTGACACCCGGCGGCAGCCACAACGCCGCACCTTCATTGCCGGAGGTGAGGTAACATGCCCCGGCTTCGATGGACTGGTCCAGAAAAGTCTCCACCATCTGCGGGAAATAGTTGAGGAAGCGGTCAGCGTCCGGCAAGTACCACCGGTTGAACGGGTCGGCGGCAAACGCCAGGGTAAGGATGTTCAACAGGGTAGGCCGGTCGGACGCCTCTGCCTGTCTGATCCGCGGTAGCTGCATCGTTTATTTCCCCATTAATTCGACAATCCGCTCGTACGGGGCCATCTGGCCGGCCCAGTCGAAGGAGCCGTCTTTCAGCATCACCTCACCAAAATCGATAATCGGCTTGGCGGCTACGAAGGTCAGCAGGCCGCCGATGCTGATGCGCCGGGCGCCGGCGGCTTCAAAGTCCTTGACGGTAGCGCCCTGGATGGTGCCCGCCAGCACGTTGAGCGGTTTGTTCAGTTCCTTTGCCACGGTTTCTATGTCCTCCAGGGAACGGAAAAACGGCGCATACAGCACGTCAGCACCGGCAGCCTCGTAGGCCTGCAAGCGTCTGATCACCTCTTCCAGATCCCGGCCGGCGCGCAGCAACTGTTCCGCACGCGCCGTCAGGGTAAAGGGAAAATCCAGCTTGCTTTTTGCCTCAACGGCAGCGCCGATACGCTCCACCGCCAGCGGCAGGTCAAAGAGTGATTGGGCTTCCCGGTCAAAATCTTCAATGGAGCAGCCGGCAACCCCGGTGTCGATTAACGCGGCCACATTCTGCGCCACCTGTTCCGGGGCGGCGGCGTAGCCGTCTTCGAAGTCCGCGCTGAGCGGAATGTCGGTGGCGCCGGCAATGGCGCGGCAGTGTGCCAGCTTCTCGTCCAATGTCGGCGCGCCGTCAACCTTGCCCAGGGTATAGGCAAAGCCGCCGCTGGTGGTGGCCAGGGCTTTGAAGCCAAGGCCCTGCATGAGGCGGGCGGAGCCCACGTCCCAGGGGTTGGGGATGATAAAAGCGGAGGGTTCGGAGTGCAGCGCGGCGAATTGCCTGCATTTTTCAGCTTGTGTGGGCATATCGGTTCCCGGTACGGTTTGTGAGTAGGGTTGAGCAGAGAGTACTTGTGTATCAAGCGGGTGTCACGACGCCGGCTATTGAGCCGGCGGTTGCACCCCGCTGCGGCAGCGGCGTTGACTAATGCCGGGTGATGGTTCACGTTGCGTGCATGAAGATCAGAAAAGCGCACCCCTCGGACGCCGCGCCGCTGCTGGAAATTTACCGCCCGTTTGTTGAGGACATGTCTACCTCGTTCGAACTGCAGGTGCCGGCGGAGGATGAGTTTGCGCGCCGTGTGGAGGGGTCCCTGGCCAGCCATGACTGGCTGGTCGCGGAACAAGCCGGCAGCATTTGCGGTTACGCTTATGCAACCGCGCACCGGGCCAGGGAAGCCTACCGGTTTGCGGCTGAGACCTCCGTTTACCTGCATCCGGACTTTCAAGGGCAGGGGCTTGGCAAGCGTTTGTACCAGGCGCTTTTCGAATCCCTGGGGGCGCTTGGTTATCATTATGCCTTTGCCGGTATCACCCTGCCGAACCCCGCCAGCCTGGCCCTGCACAAATCTCTGGGCTTTGAGCATATCGGGGTGTTTAAAGAGGTGGGCTACAAACAAGGCAGATGGCATGACGTATCTTGGTGGCAGCGGCCCGTGGAGTTGTAATATCGGGCGCTGCGGATCGGGCGGTAAGGATCGAGGGGCAAGCATCGAGTGGTAACTGTGGGAGTGATGGATGAGTGAAGAGCTGACAGAAGCTGAAGATGGCGCATCAAGCCCGCGCAAACCGAGCCTGGCGGGGCGCATCATTTTTGCGTTGATCACGTTGTTGTGCTTCGCCTACCTGTATTACAGGATAGGCGGAGCCGCCGCCCGGGAAGGCTTAACCGTGGTCGCCTACATGGCCCAGGTGTTTGCCGCGGTAGATTGGGTAAGTTGGGTAGCGGTCATGGTGGCTTACTCGCTGGTCTACTTTCTGATCGATACGCTGGTGGTATCCCGCGCCCTGAGCTGGTTCATTGCGGACATCAAATACACGGACATCCTGCCGGTCCGCGCCAGCGCCTATATCATCTCGATTTTCAACGAACAGGTCGGCAAAGGCGCCATGGCTTATTATCTGAACAGACGCCATCAGGTGCCGGGCTGGGAAGTGGGCTCGGTGATGCTGTTCATCATGTTCTGTGAGGTTTTTTACCTGCTGGCATGGGCGGTGCTGGGGTATTTTTTCAGCGGTGCGGCGCTGCCCCCCGCGTTTGACCTGGTGCCGTATATTGGTCTGGGCGGCGCCGTGTTTGTGGTGCTGTGGATTGCTTTTTTCCGCAGCAGCCTGCTGCCGGCGGTGCGCGAGCGGCGCATCCTGCATGCCTTCCGCCTGGCGGGGCCCAAACACTATGTGATGTTTTTTCTGATCCGTTCACCGGCGCTGATCGCTGCCATCGGCGTATACACGATCGCTTTGAACCTGTTCGGGGTGGAAGCCAGCTTGATGTCCATCTGGCCCTATCTGCCGATTATCTTTTTTGCCGCTGCCGTTCCCACCCCCATGCGGGCTGCCGCCATTACCTTCTGGGTGATTCTGTTTCCGGACAACGAAGGGCAGATGGCAGCTTTCGGTTTTGTACAGCACAACTTCTTTATCCTGTTTAACGCGGCGATTGGACTGTTGTTCTGGCGCAAAGCCCAGCGCGACCTGTTTGGGGAGTAGGGCGGACACAGGGGCGGAAACAGGAGCAGACATGACTTTTTTCGACTACAGCGCAGCGCCTTTCCCCATTCGCAGTGATATCCCGGCTGCGTATCGGGCGTATTGGCAAAAACTGGCTGCCCCGGGCAGCTGGTGGAGCGGTGAGCAACGGCTGGCCATCGCCCGTGAAACCCGCAATGCTCTGACTTGTGCATTTTGCGCGGCACGCAAATCAGCGCTTTCACCGTATGCGGTTGAAGGTGAGCATGAGCACAACGGCGGTTTACCGGCTCCGGCCATCGACGCGGTACATCGCATCATCACCGATCAGACACGAATTACGGGGACCTATGTGAATGACAACGCGGCCAACGGCTTGAGCAAGGAGGCGTACGTTGAGCTGGTGGGGGTTGTGGTTGCGGTATTCAGCATTGATGAGTTCCACCGCGCGTTGGGGCTGCCGGTTGAACAGCTGCCGCAAGCTGTGGCGGGGCAACCCAGCGGCTACCGGCCCGCGCTGCTCAGCGAGGACATCGGCTTTGTGCCCACCGTGCCGCCGGAAGGCGCCGCGGGTAACGAAGCAGACCTGTGGCCGGCGGGTTACAGTGCCAACGTGGTGCGCGCCCTGCTTGGTACCCGATGCCCTGCGCGACTGGCGTGAGCTGGCCGCTGCGCAATATCTGTCATTGCAAGGCATGCAGAATTACGTCAAGGATGAGGCGCGCAGCATCAACCGCTTACAGATGGAGTTGATTGCCGGGCGCGTATCCGCCGTAAATGAGTGTTTTTACTGAACCAACGCGCACGCCGCGATGCTCCGTGTGAGCGCAAAAACAACTGCAACAGACATTGATATTCAAGGCATTGGCGGTGATAGTCGCGGGGCTGATCAGGGTATAGAGTTCGGCGCCCAGTTGATGCAGTTTGCCGAAAGTGTGGCCACCCGGGATGCACAGGCGTTGCGGTCAACCCGCGAGGCGCTGCTGCGGGCCGCCGGGCCTCAGGTGCTGGTCGACGCGGCCGGGGTTGCGGCGAACTTTCAGCGCATGGTGCGGATTGCGGATTCGATTGGTATTCCCTACGACGACACCGGCTCGTCGCTGGGCCGGCAGGTGCGCGAGGAATTGAACCTGACGGAATTTGCCAGCGCGCAGAATACTTTCGGTACGTGAGCCGGCCCGGCGCGGCTCAGGCCGGCAGGTGATTGCTGACAGCTTCGTTAAAGCGGGCCAGCGCACCTTCAAAACGGCCGTAATTCAAGTGGCTGTTGGCACCGCTGCAGAAGCCCTTCTGGATACCCTCGCCAATGGCAAAGTCTTCCCCCAGCGTGCGCACCGTCAGGTTGTGGTTGCTGCGCCAATAATTTTCGCGGGCCGGAACCTGGTCCGCTGCCGGCGCCAGGGTGCTCAAGCGCAAGCGGGTTTTACCGGCAGCCAGCGGTTCCACCTGTATCCAGGCAATGTGATCTTCCTGCACCAGGAACTGTGTAGACGGAAACAGGGTATACAACAGATTGGTATATGCGCGGATATCCCAATCCTGCCTGGATTTGCCGCTCAGTTCACCCAGATGGCTGCGCGGCAGGACCGAGCGGATATGGTTGCCGAAACACTGGTAAGAGGAAAGGTTGTCCAGGAATAACGGCGCAATGGTGTCGCGGTGGGCAACGCGGAAGTGGTACGCCTCCAGGCCGCCTTCGATGATCAGCTTCCAGTTTGCGTTGAATTCCCATGAATCCGAAGCAAAAATGCGCATGCCCTCAGCGCCCAGCAACTTCAGTTCCGTTGCAATCGGCCCCAGATGTTCAGCGATGTTGAGACCACGCGGTGCGCTGCCGTGCTGGCACACCCAGATGAACCCGGCGTACTCGGCACAGGCAACTTGAGTGAGGCCGAATTCTTCCCGGCGCAGGTCAGGAAACCCGGTCTTTTCGTGGGGTACGCCGACAAGGTCACCCTGATTGTTCCAGGTCCACGCGTGGTACGGGCAACTGAACCGTTTGCTGCAGCCTTGTCCGCCGCCCACCAGCTGCGCGCCGCGATGGCGGCAAACGTTATAAAAAGCACGCACGGCGCCGTCTTCGCCGCGCACTATCAACAGCGGCCGGCCGGCCATTTCCAGCGTCCGGTAAGCACCGGCTTCGCCCAGTTCGCTGGCGTGCAGGGCAATCACCGGTTGGCGGCGGAAGACGTGTTTGCGTTCAGCCTCAAAATGATCTTCATCAAAGTATTTGCCGGTGGTGGGTTTAACCCACGCCTCATCCAGGTACGGCTGCTTGCCTTCTTTCAGTTCTACAAGTTCGTCTAACAGCTTGAGTTCCAGGTTGCGGTTCATAGCGGCCTCGCGGTTACGGATTGTTGGTCCTGCCCCATGTTTGAGTACATGTTTAAGGTACTTACCAGGTGGTAAGTTTTGTGAAAATATACTTACCGAGTGGTAAGTTGTCAAGCCTTCGCTTACAGTAGGCTTATGGGTGCTGACACACGACAGCAGTTACTAGCAGCGGCTACCCGGCAATTTGCCGACCGGGGGTTTTACGGCACCAGTATTGCCAGTATTGCCGCGGAACTTGACCTGACCAAACAGGCGCTGCTGCACCATTTCGGCAGCAAAGAAAAATTGTACGGTGAGATTCTGGGACAGATCTCAGCGCGCGCGCTGACCACCATTACCCGCATCAACAAAGATGTTGCCGAGCCGCATCGCCGGCTGGAAGAAGCCATCGTGCAGCGCTACCTGGAAGAGTTGCAGTACCCGGATGAGGCGCGCCTGTTGATGCGGGAGTTGCTGGATAACGAACAGCGCGCGGCCAATGCCGGCAACTGGTATCTGAGACCGTATCTGGATGCTCTGGTGCTACTGTTGCAGCAGGTGGATTCCAGCCGGCGCTTGTCCCAGCCGGCGGCGTTGGCGGTGATTTATCAGATGCTGGGCGCGGCAAATTACTTTGCCCTTTCGCAGCCGACCCTGCGCCATATGTTCGGCGCCAAGGTGTACGACCAGACCAAACAAGACTTTGAAGCATCGCTGCGGGACACCATCCGCAGAATTATCGGTGTCGCGAGTGCTTAGCGGCAGGGCGCTGGAGTGAAAACCGGCGGCGCTTCCCCAACGTTCGGACAAGGGCTGGCAATGCACCTCCAAAGGGGCTATGGTCTGCGCCAAAATCAACAGCAGCCGGATATGCGGCGTCAGTGTTTTTGACTACGTACATATACATATAGCGCTGCACCGGCCGGGACTTACACTCCCGGAACGGCACCTACCACCGCAACCGCAAACCTATTAGAGATTCAGTTATGACAGAGCAAGCGCCGGAACTCGGCATGGGACAATACCTGGCAGCCCAGGAAGCCATTTCGGTGGTGGGTATTGCCCAGCGTTTTGCTGAACACACGTCCCGGGTGGCCAGACAGCAGTTCGAGTGGCTGCAGGAAGACGGCCGTCTGGGCATGGAAGAACTCGGCAAGTCCAGGAATCCCTGTTCAGCGATGATGCGCTTCCAGGCACGCCAGCTTGGGCATCAGCTGCAGGGCTGGGCTGATTTTATTGCGGCCGTGCAGAACGCCGCGGCGGAGGGGGCGTCAGCCCACAACTGGCTGTGGAGTGCCGGGCATCCGTCCAGTCTGATTAATCCCCGGGTGCACTCGCTGGGCCTGCTGGCGCGTCTGCGCACCGACCACAAACGCGTTGCCGACATCGTCAAAAGCCTGCAGAAGCTGGTTGGCAACAACAACCCCGACGTAACCAAGCTGTTTGCGCACATCGATTATCTGGCTGAATACCCGGAGCTGGTGCATCATCCTCTGGAAGACCGGATTTTTAATCAGATGCTGCTCAACCCCGGCCTGGACGATGCGCAGCGCGAGCAGGTTGAGCGTAATGCTGAGCAGCACCAGGAGCTGAACGCCGCCACCGCTGAAATTCTGCAGCATGCGGAGCAGCTGTTGGCTGAGCACAAGCCTTTGTCCGGCGAATTCCGCGCGCTGGTTGAGGATTACGTCAAGCTGCAGCTGGAGCATATGAATTTTGAAGAGCAGGTGGTGTTTCCGGTTGCGGAACGCTGGTTGAGCCGCTCGGATTGGATCGAAATTGATACCGCGGATCTGCAAACCCACGACCCGTTGTTCGACCAGAAAGTTACCCGCTACGACGAGTTGTACCGCTACGTCACCATGGCGTGAGCCGCCGTTGAATTGATGGCCTGCTAGCGGCAAAAGCGCTATGGTGCCCGATTTTCCATGGCGAACCCGCATTCCAAGGCTTACTTTTTTCTGATCACAACCACGTTGTGCTGGGGTGCCAACACCGTGTTTGCAAAGCTTGCGGTGGGTGAGGTCTCACCCATGATGCTGATCATGTGGCGCTGGCTGGGGGTTGTGGTAATTGCCCTGGTTCTGGCCCGCGCGGAGCTGGTGCGGCAGTGGCCGCTGGTGCGCCGCCATCTGGGTTTCCTGGCGGCCATGGGGGCATTGGGTTTTACCGCCTTTAACGCGTTGTTTTACAGCGCCGCGCACCAGACCACCGCGCTGAACATGGGGATTGTCCAGGGCACCATCCCGGTATTTGTCATGCTCGGCTCGTTTGCCGCCTTTCGCACGCGGGTTAACACCCTGCAGATTGTCGGCGTGCTGGCCACCATAACCGGGGTCGTCGCGGTTGCCGCTGAAGGTGATATTACCCGGCTGCTGGCCCTGCAGTTTAATCCGGGTGATCTGATGATGATTACCGCCTGTCTGCTGTATGCGGTTTACGCCGTGTGGCTGCAGCAGAAACCTGACATTTCCGCTGTGGCGTGGTTCGCGATGCTGGCCAGCGCGGCGTTGCTGGCTTCCCTGCCGCTGGCCGCGGTTGAGTGGTTGGCCGGTGCCGGCAGCTGGCCGACGCCGCGGGGTTGGTTGCTGATCAGCCTGATTGTGTTCTTTCCGTCGTTTCTGGCGCAGATATTTTTTATCCGCGGCGTGGAGTTGATCGGCCCCAACCGCTCCAGCGTGTTTACCAATCTGGTGCCGATAATTGCCTCCATAGCCGCGGTGGTGGTGCTGGACGAAGCCTTCAGATGGTTCCACGGGCTGGCGCTGGTGCTGGTGCTGGGCGGCATCTGGATTGCTGAACGTTTTGCGCCGGGTGGGCGTGTGTAAACCTGCTGACGGTTGGATGGAGTGTTTATAGAACCGGGGCTTTTTACAACTTCCGGCTTTATGACTACTAGGCGTTATGCCAATGCCGTTTATAAGCATAAGATAAGCCGTGGGAAAGTAGCCGAACATCGGTTGATTCTTTGACACATTAAAATCACTCACCGGCTGCGATTGCAAAAATTGCTGCAGCAGCCTACTGGCGAGAAGCTTGTGATCACAAACCAGCTGGGTTCGGTTCGCTTTCTCTTACCGGTTACACCTCACCGCCGGGTTTCACCCTGATGTCCATTACCCCGCTGCTGGGCTGGCGCGATTATCTGCACGTGCGCCGCGACCGGGTGCGCGGTGACGTTGAATACTATTGCACCCGGGCTGAGGAGATCAGAGAACTGGTCAGTGACGTGCTCGGCGCGGGGCTGTCGGAAGGGGCCCTCAAGGCGCTGAGCGATCTGGCGGAAGAAGACACCGTAGACTTCTGCATCATGGTGGACCTGGCTAATGAAATCGACATTCCCGACGTTGCTGCTTTGCATAAGGAGGATTCCGCCAAGCTGCGCCAGTTCCTGAGCATGGAACCCTGGCGGTCGCTGCAGGTGGATACCGAAATTGCCGTGTGTCTGGCCATGCTGCGCGCTTATGGTGAAAGTGACGAAGAAACGATCTGGCACATGGGGGATCCGCACCTGCTGCGTTCCATTTCCCTTGTGTTTGAAACGGTGAACAAGGAGCAGTTAGGCCGTTTTGCAGCTGAGATCAACGCCCTGAACCGCCGGCCCAATATCAATTTTGATTCGGAGCTGATGGCCATCAGCACGGCGGGGGCCAGCAGCGCCGCCATCCGGCTCGGCATTCAGGCCCCCGAGCTTTTTAACTAACGGCTGGCATTTGCTTAAACTGGCACGGTAGTAACGGTACCGGACGGCAACGCTTGGCGACACAGAATATTCTCGATCACCTGCCGATGAAACCGCTGCAGGTCACCGCGGTGGTGTTGTGCATCGCGTTGAATGCATTGGATGGATTTGACGTCCTGGCCATCAGTTTTGCCGCGCCGGGCATCGCCGCGGAGTGGGGCATATCCCGCACCGCCCTGGGTGTGGTGCTGACCATGGAACTGGTGGGTATGGCGGTGGGCTCCATTGTCCTCGGCCGTTATGCGGATCGTCTCGGCCGGCGGCCGGTGATCCTCGGCTGCCTGGTGGTGATGTCGGTGGGCATGTACCTGGCTTCGCTGGCCGGCAGTGTTGCGCAACTGCTGATTGTGCGCTTCGGCACCGGCCTGGGTATAGGCGGCATGCTGGCCACCATAAATGCCATGGTTGCGGAATATTCAAACCAGCGCAGACGCAACTTCAACGTAGCTTTGATGGCCACCGGATATCCGGTGGGCATCATTATCGGCGGTTCCATCGCCTCGCTGTTGCTGGCCCACTACGACTGGCGCGCCGTGTTTACGCTGGGGGCTGTTATGACCGCCGCCCTGATTCCGCTGGTCTGGGTTTATATGCCGGAATCAATTTCCTACCTGGCGCAGCGGCAAGGCAGCGCCAGTCTGCAGAAAATAAATACTATTCTGCAGCGTATGGGGCATGCGGCGGTCGACCGTCTGCCGGCACCTGAATCAGCCGCCCGCGGCACCGGCTGGCGGGAGCTGTTTGCCCCGCGGCTGCTCAAGACCACCTTACTGCTGACCCTGACCTATCTCACCCACATCATGACCTTCTATTACATTCTTAAATGGATTCCCAAGCTGGTTGTGGACATGGATTACACGGCTGCCGCAGCCGGCGGCGTGCTGGTGTGGGCGAACGTGGGCGGAGCGCTGGGATCGGTGCTGCTGGGTGTATTGAGCCACCGTTTCAAAGTGCGCCATCTGGTAATGGCAGCGCTGGCCGGTTCGGTGGTGATGATTAATGTGTTCGGTCTGGGGCAGAACAATCTGACCGGCCTGGCGCTGGTGGCGGCAACGGCGGGTTTTTTCACCAACTCCGCGGTGGTTGGGCTGTACGCTTTGTTTGCGCAGTCTTTTCCCACCCATTTACGCGCCGGGGGCACCGGTTTTGTGATCGGTACCGGCAGGGCCGGGGCTGTGGTCGGGCCCATTATTGCCGGTGCCTTGTTTGACGCCGGTTTTGGTCTTGGCGTGGTGTCGTTTGTAATGGCGGGCGGCTCGCTGGTCGGGCTGCTTGCGCTGCTGCTGCTGAAGCCCAGGCGCACAGCCTGAGTCCGCCTCCTCCCGCAGTTCCCGCAGCACGCTTTGGGCTTCGGCAAAGGCGGTATTTGCCGCCGGCACGCCGGCGTAAACCGCAAGCTGCATCAATGTTTCACGCAGGGTGACTTCGTCGATTGCCGCCTGCTGCAATGCGCTTTTGACATGCAGGCGGAATTCAGCCCAGCGTCCCAGGGACGCGGTGATGGCCAGGGTCAACAGGCGCCGGGTGGTCTGGTCCAGACCTTCCCGCAGCCAGACTTCCTGCCAGGCCGTGCGCGTGATCATGTCCTGAAAGTCAGCATTAAATTCCGTCCGCGCGGCCAGCGCCGCGTCCACCCTCTCATCACCCAGAACTTCTCTGCGTTTCTGCAGCCCAGCCTCGTAGAGTACCTGCTTCGACTGTTCAATTTTGTCGGTGCTCATCGCCCGCTCCGGTAATTGTCTATGCTCGTTGCCGTCAGCGTTTGCGCCTCACCCCAGTCGGTGCCCACGCCGGCTGCCCGCAGGTTCCGCAACATGGCATCGGGGTGGATCTGCAAGCCCTCCAGCAAGGCGTCAGCGTGTTGCAGGGCATCAAACGTCCAGATAAACATCTCCGCCAGCAACGGCAGCTCCAGTTGCCAGCCGCTCAGCCCGCGTTCCTGCTCGCGGCCTGCGCTGCTCAACAAAGTGTTTAACAGGCCGGGCATGCGGCGGGTGGCGGCCAGGCATTGGGCGGACCCTGTGGGGTTGCGCTTGTGGGGCATGGCGGAAGAGCCGCCGCGGCCCGCCGTGCCGGTTTCAGCTACTTCTGCAATTTCATCCTGGCCCAGCAAAGCCAGGTCGTTGGCCATTTTCCCCAGCGCCGCCGCGGTCAACGCCAGGCTCGCGGCCAGGCCCAGGGTGTTGGTGCGTTGGGTATGCCAGGGGCCGTTCGGCGCAGGCAGATCCAGACTATCAGCCATGTGTTCAGCAACCTGTTTGCCGCGGCCGTTGAGGCCGGCAAACGTACCCACGGCGCCGCCGCACTGCAGCGTCAGTTGCCGGCTGTCCGCGGCCAGCCGCTGCAGACTGCCGGACAGCCCGGTCAGCCAGTTGCTGACTTTGAAACCGAATGTGATGGGCATGGCGCTGCGCAGCAGGGTGCGCCCGACCATTGGCGTGGCGGCGTGCCGTGCGGCCAGCTCCGCCAGCCGGTCGCAGACCCGCCAGCCGCGGTTCAAACTCAGATCGGCTGCCCGTCTGCATTGCAGCGCCAGCACGGTATCCGCCAGGTCCTGGCTGGTGCTGCCCAGATGCACACCGGCAGCGGCCTCGGCGGAGCTGGAGGCCACCGCCGTTCTGATTTTGTCCACCAGCGGAATGGCCAGCGTGCCGGCCTGGTGGGCGGCGAGAGTCAGATCGTCCGCATCTACGTTTAGATTGCGGATAGCCGCGCAGATCAGCTGCTGGTGCGCGGGTTCGATCAGTTGCTCGGCAGCACAGGCCTGCGCCAGGGCAGCTTCAAAATCCAACGCCGCGCTGATGATCGCCTCACTGCTGAACAGAGCGTGCATGCCGCCAGGGTCAGCGCTGGGACCTAACAGCCCGCTTAACATGGTTCACCTAACATTGAAAAAATACCGTCTCCGACTCGCCTTGCAGATTTACGTTGAACTGCAATTCATCCTGGCGCAGTGCGGCCAGCAGGGTGGGGCGCCGTGCGGCGGGCACCAGGTTGAGGATCGGATCCCGGGCATTTTCCGGGGCATCAGCAAAATACACCCGGGTGAGCAGGCGCTTAATCACCCCGCGGGCAAATATGCCCAGGCTGATGTGTGGTGCATAAACCTCACCGTCGTGACCGGTAACCGCGCCGGGGCGAACCGTGTGGAACCGGTAGACCCCGTCAACGTCCGTTGCGCAACGCCCGAAATAGACATAAGAATCCCGGTACACGCCGCCGGCGTCCGCTTGCCACAACTCCAGCAAGGCGTCCGCAACCGGCTGCCCCCCGCCGTCCAGGACCCTTCCGCTGACGGTGATGGGTGTACCCGCCGCGGCGCCCGGGTTGTGCTGCGGCAGATGGTCGTGGCCCGGCGCCAGCAGTTCCGGGCGCGCGCCCAGTCCGGACTGCCCGCTCAGGTCGGCAGCCCCCCGCCACGGTAGACTGTAATGAAAAAAAGGGCCCACGGTTTGCCAGGGTGTCTGGCCGAACAGTTCTTCCGTCTGGTTGTCCATGGCGTCCCTCAGTCCTCCACCGGAGTGGCGTCAGACCCGCGCAGCACCAGGTCAAAACGGTAAGCCAGGGCCCAGTCCGGTTCACTGGCGGAGAGGTCCAGCCGGGCCACCAGGCGTTGCCGGTAGGGCATGGGAATGGCATTTGCTATAGGGTCCAGTTCCAGCAAGGGATCATCTGGGAAATACATCTGCGTCACCAGACGGGTGCCGATGGCCGGCCCGCAAACGGAAAAGTGGATATGCGCGGGACGCCAGGCGTTGTGATGGTTGCCCCAGGGGTAAGCGCCGGGGCGGACAGTGACAAAGCGGTAGGCGCCGTCAGCGCCGCTGACCGCCCGTCCGCTGCCGGTGAAGTTCGGGTCCAGGGGCGCATCCCACTGATCCGCCTGATGCGCATAGCGCCCGGCGGCGTTGGCCTGCCAGATTTCCACCAACGCGCCGGATACTGGGTGACGGCGCTCATCGAGTACACAGCCGTAGATTATGATGCGCTGACCCAACGGCGGGCCGCTGTGCTGCCCGGTGAGGTCGCTGATTTGCGCCGCCCGCATGCTTTCCCAGACGTGCGCCGGGCCGCTGCTTGCCGCCGGTTCGTGGGGCAGGGTTACAAGCGGCTGCTGGGGGCTGCGCAGAGCTGTGGATTTGTACGCCGGGTGCGGTAACGGCGGTTCTATGGCCGGGTCGTCCGGGCGCAGTGCGCCGGTGTTCGGGTACTTTGCCCGGGTCACGGGTAGACCTGCATGGGTAAGCCGACATAGTTCTCCGCAAACACGCGCTGTTGGGCAGCGGATGTGCGCAGCTGCTCCAGTTCCGCCGCCTGCAGGCGCCGGGCATATGCGGATTGGTCCGGCATGCGGTGGGTCAGGCGCGTGAACCACCAGCTGAAGCGCTGAGCCTGCCAGACCCGTTGCAGGGCCCTCGAGGAATAGGACCGCAAACCCTGTTCCGAACCGTTGCGGAAGAATTCGCTGAATGCCTGGGCCAGCATGATGACATCCGACACCGCCAGATTGAGGCCCTTGGCGCCGGTCGGGGGCACAATGTGGGCCGCGTCGCCGGCGAGGAACAGGCGTTTGTAGCTCATGGGTTCCGTCACCAGGCTGCGCAGCGGCGCGATGCTGGTTTCAAAAGCGTTGCCGCGGGTAACGTTTACGCTCAGCCGCGGGCCGAGACGGTTGCAGATTTCGTCCCAGATACGCGCCTCGGGCCAGGCTGCCAGCGGCGTATCAGCGTCAACCTGCACATAGTAGCGGCTGCGGCTGGGAGAACGCATGCTGGCCAGGGTAAAACCGTCCGCATGCCAGCCGTAAATCAACTCCTCGTGGGCCGGCGGCACGTCGGCAAGAATACCCAGCCAGGCGAAGGGGTACCTGTGTTCAAAACGCCGGGCGTTGGCCAGGTAACGGTGTGAAACACCGTGAGTGCCGTCGCAGCCGGCGATAAACTTACATTGCGCGGAGCCGCCGCCGTCCTCGGTCTGCCAGCGGATTTGTACAGCCTCGCCGTCAATGCCGTCTATTTTGATATTGTCCACTTCAAACAGAACATTAACCCGTTCGCGTTCCGCCAGCTCAAACAGATCGTGCATCACCGCCTGCTGTCCGTACACGGTTACCGCCCTGCCGGAGGTCAGCTCCGCCAGGTCAATACGGAATGCTTTGCCGTCCACTGCTATGTTTACACCTTCATGGCGAAGACCGTCGCGGCCGGCGCGGCTGCCGGCGCCCAACTGATGCAGCAGGTCGACGGTACCCTGTTCCAACACCCCGGCGCGCACCCGGGCTTCTACATACGGCCGGCTGCGGTGCTCCAGCACCACCACACAGTAACCCTGTTGGTGCAGCAGGTGGGCGAGAAACATACCGGCCGGACCGGCGCCGATGATGGCTACATCCGCGATATTCACGGACCGGAGTTTTTCACGTTAGCCCGGCCAAAGCAAAGCCGGCGCCGGCCTTTAGGTTCAGGTTACGGCGGCCACCTGTTCCGCGGGCAGGGCTTGTGCCGCCTGCTGCAGATGATATTCAGCAAAGTCGGGATGGTGCATCTCGTGCAGGTACTGTTTGGGTGGAAAAGGATACAGATTCGGCATGCCCGTTTTATCCATGTACCAACTGGTGCAGCCGCCGCTGACCCAGACGGTATCGGGCATCGCCGCACGCATGGATTCGTTGTACGCCTCAGCGGCTTCAGCCCTTGCGCTGATTGCCGCGAGACGGTCTTTTTTCATCCTGTCCAGCATGCTGATGATGTAGTCGACCTGGTGCTCGGAGATGGTGATCAGGGAGAGGTTACCCACCGGCCCGGTTGGGCCTTCCAGCAGCCAGAAATTAGGAAAGCCCGGCACTGCCACCGCACGGTGGGCGCGCGGCGCGCCGTCCCAGGTTTCCCGCAGGTCGATGCCCTGTTCCCCGGTCACCCGGGTGGGCAGGATAAAGGCGCCCGGATCAAAGCCGGTTGACAGGACCAGCACGTCCAGCTTGTGCACCGTGCCGTCCGCGGTGACCACACCTTCCGGCACCACCTTGACAATTTCTTCAGTGATGAGGTGGGCGTTGTCTCTGGACATGGCAGGGTAGAAGTCGGAGCAGAATATCAGACGTTTGCAGGCGGCCTGATAGTCGGGGGTGAGTTTTTTGCGCAGCTCCGGATCCGGCACGTTTTCCTGCAGGTTTTTGCGGCAGATGTGGCTGATCAACGCCTGCTTCTTTTTGTCGCCGACGGTAGCGGCGCCGAAGTTACGCACCAGCAGCTCGAAGTAGTAGCGGTAGCCCAGGCGCATGAGAAAGGGAAACCACTTCATCAGGCGACGGTAAGTCCTGGAGTAGGTTTTTTGTGGCAGCGGCACCATCCATTGCGGGGTGCGCTGAAATACATACATCTGCCCGACCTGCTCGGTGATTTTGCCGACAATCTGCGCGGCGGTGGAGCCGGTGCCGATGACGCCGACCCGTTTGCCGTCCAGGCTGACGGAATCGTCCCAGCGGGCGGAATGAAAGCAGTCGCCGGCAAAGGTATCCAGGCCTTCGATGTCGGGTTTCACCGGATGGTGCAGTACTCCGGTGGCGCCGATCACGATGTCAAACTGCAAGGTCTCACCGCTGCCGGTGGTGAGATGCCAGACCGGGGCTTGCCAGCGCAGGTCGGTAACCGGGGTGTTAAACCGCACGATCCCGGTAACGCCGAAGTCGTCTGCGGTTTTTTCCATGTACGCCTGGATCTCGGGTCCGTAAGAGTAACGGTGGGTCCAGTCCGGGTTGAGGGCAAAACTGAATGAGTACCAGCGTGATGCCACGTCGCAGGACAAGCCGGGATAGTGGTTTTCGCGCCAGGTACCGCCGACCCGGTCCGCCTTCTCGAACACGGTAAGGTTGGTGTACCCGGCTTTGCGCAGCTTCACCACCGCGGCAATCCCCGACATGCCGGCGCCGATAATGGCAATGCGCGGCTGCTGGCCGGCAACGGCCCAGTGGCCGGACGTGTGTGCCTTCATGTTCATAACCCGCGGCCCTTTATTGACGTCGTGTCAATAACATATTTGCTTATTGACAGTTTGTCAATAGCAGGCAAGAATGAGTTTTAACCTGATATGGGCAGCTGCTATTCCCGCAAAAGTACAACGCGTGCGCCGCTCGCCTGAGGCGGCCCGCGGGGAAATCATCCGGGCGGCGGAGGAGGCGCTTACGGAAGTGCCGTTCAGCGCATTAACCGTCGACATTGTCATGGGCCGCACCAGCATGACGCGTTCTTCCTTTTACCACTACTTTTCCGGTCTGGATGAAATTGCCGTGGGGCTGCTGGATCAGATCGAGCGGGATATCCGCGCGTCGGTGGACGCCTGGCTTAAAGGCGAGACGGCGGAACAGGATTACCGGGCGGCTACCGCGGTACATTTTGAACAGATGTTCGCCACCATCCAGTCGCACCGGGCGGCCCATGTGGCGGTGGCCCAGGCGGCCAGCGGCAACCGCGCCGTGTACCAGGAATGGCAGCGCCGGGTGATCGGCTACTTTGTGGATCTAACCGCTGAGTTCATCCGCCGGCAGGTTGCCCTGGGCCGCAGCCGGGTGGCGGAGCCGGACCGTATCGCGCAGGCGCTGATACTCATGAACAACGCGGTTGTGAATGACAGTTTGTCAAAAGAAGTTCCGGACGCTGCGGCTGAACTGGCGGAAACCATTGCGGTTATCTGGAATTCCACCATCTACGGGCAACGGGACGGCAAAATTGTTCAGCGCGGAGAATCTGGTTAATCTTAACCCTGAGAGGCAAGGAGAAAGAGGATGGCATCGCAACATCAACCTGACTATGACGTAATTGCAGTTGGCGCTGGCTTTGCCGGGCTGGGGCTTATTCACTATATCCGCGAAGCGGGCTTGTCGATCCGGGTGTTCGACAAAGCGTCAGACATTGGCGGCACCTGGACCTGGAACCGCTATCCCGGCGCCGCAACCGACAGCGAGGGCTACTACTACTGCCTGACTTTCTCCAAGGAAATCCTGCAGGAATGGCGCTGGTCGCAACGTTATCCGGGCTGGGAAGAAACGCTCGGGTACATGCACTTTCTCGCTGACAAATGTGATTTGTGGCCGCACATTCAGCTGAACACGGAAATTTCCAGCGCGGAATACCAGGAAGACAGCGGTCAATGGCTGGTCACCACCGGCAGCGGAGAGCAGTTCACCTGTAAATACTTTATCAGTGCCATGGGCATGATCTCCCAGCCCTATATCCCGGAGATCAAGGGTGTGGACAGTTTCAAAGGGCCCTGTTTCCATTCTTCCCGCTGGCCCCAGGAAGGTCTGGACTATGCCGGCAAGCGGGTGGGCATCATCGGCTCCGGCGCCACCACGGTGCAGATGCTGCCGGTGATGGCGGAAACCGCCGCTGAAGTGACGGTGTTTCAGCGCACCCCCAACTTTGTTATGCCGGCGGTACAGCAGCCCATGACCGACGAGTGGGAAAAGGACATAAAGGAAAATTACGACGAGATCATCGCCAAATGCCGCAACCATGTATTCGGCATGGCGTTCGACAGCCCGGTGGGGCGCAACCTGGCAGATACCCCGGCTGACGAAGTGCAGAAGATTTTTGAGGAGCATTGGCCGCGCGGCAGCTTCCGCTTTGTATTTGAGACCTTTGACGATCTGCTGTCTAACGCGGACTCAAACAAAGCGGCTGCGGACTTTATTGCCGGCAAGATTAAAGAAAAAGTCAAAGACCCGGAGGTGGCGGAGCTCTTGACACCCAAGGGTTATCCCCTGTTTGCCAAACGGCCGCCGCTGGACCACGGATTCTACGAAGCCTTTAACCGCGACAACGTAAAACTGGTAGACATCAATCAGCGTGAACCGCTGGTGGAAATCACCGAAACCGGCATCCGCACCACCGAAAACCACTACGAGTTCGACATTATTGTGCTGGCAACCGGATTCCAGGCATATACCGGCGCCCAGGAGGCGTTGGGTATCCGCGGCCGCAACGGCATCCTGCTGAAAGACAAGTGGGAAAGTGTATCCGCGTCCATCATGGGTGTGTGCGTGGCGGAATTCCCCAATCTGTTCATGATCACCGGGCCCCAGGCGCCATTTGCCAACCTGCCCACCTCCATTGAGCAGAACATCATGTACATCACCGACTGTATCAGGAAGATGGAGAGTGAGGGTTACGACATCTGCGTGCCGTCACAGGCAGCCGAAGATGCATGGGTGGCGCATACCGCTGAGATTCACGAGCAGACTCTGATGGCCCAGGGTGACAAGGTACATTCGTGGATGATGGGTGCCAACATCGAACACAAGAAGCCGCGGGTGTTGATCTATTTCGGCGGCGCCAATGTCTATTATGACAAGTTGCGTGAATCTGCTGACGGCGGTTTTCCGGAACTGGCGTTTGAACGCATGGCGGGATAAACGCGGTGGTCAAATGGCCGTCCGCCCGGGGGCGGACGGCCTGCGGCTGCGGCTTGAGCAAAGGCTTACAGGGCTAAATCAAAGCGGTCCCGTTGCATAACGGCAACCCACACGTTAACAAAGTCGTTAACAAACTGCTGCTGGGCGTTGTCGTAGGCATAAACTTCCGCAATGGCGCGCAGTTCCGAATTGGAGCCGAATATCAGATCCACGGGAGTGGCGGTGTACTTGACCTGCCCGCTGCTGCGGTCAAAACCTTCAAACACGCCGTCTTCACCGGACTTGCGCCAGGCGGTGGACATGTCCAGCAGGTTCACAAAGAAATCGTTGCTCAGTACACCCGGCCGGTCCGTGAAAACCCCATGCCGGGAACCGTCCCAGTTGGCGTCCAGGGCGCGCATGCCGCCGACCAGCACGGTCATTTCCGGTACCGACAGATCCAGCTGGTCAGCCTTGTCTACCAGCATTTCAGCCGGTGAACGGTAGCTGGCAGCCAGGTTGAAGTAGTTACGGAAGGCATCAGCGCTGGGCTCCAGCAGGGCAAATGACGCAATGTCGGTCTGTGCCTGGCTGGCGTCGGTGCGGCCCGGCGTAAACGGCACGGAGATGCTGCTGCCGGCGGCGGCTGCAGCCTGTTCAATGGCTGCCGCGCCCCCCAGAACCACCAGATCCGCCAGGGACACCTGTTTGCGTTTTGAACGTTTGTTAAATTCCGTTTGTATGTCGGTCAGTACGCGCCGCACCTTCTGCAGACCTTCTGGGTCATTCGCAGCCCAGGAGTTTTGCGGTGCCAGGAATACCCGGGCGCCGTTGGCGCCGCCGCGGTTGTCGCTGGCGCGGAAACTTGAAGCGGCGGCCCAGGCTGTGCGCACCAGTTCAGCGGTGCTCAACCCGCTGTTGAGGATTTCTTCTTTCAGCCGCCTGATATCGGATGCGTTTACCAGCGTGTATTCAACGGCGGGCAGCGGATCCTGCCACAGCAGCGCTTCGGTCTCAGCCTGATTCGGCAGGTAGCGGAGACTGGGCCCCATGTCCCGGTGGGTAAGCTTGTACCAGGCCCTGGCAAATGCCTGCTGGTAAGCGTTCGGGTCAGCGAGGAAACTCTCCGCGATAGCTTTGTAAGCGGGATCGAACTTAAGCGCCAGATCCGCGGTGGTCATCACCGGTGGGTTAAATTTACCCTCTATGTGGGCATCCGGTACCGACTGGTGCAGGGACTCATCAGTGGGAATCCAGATAATTGCACCTGCCGGGCTGCGGCTCTGTTGCCATTCGAAGTTCAACAGATTCTGCAGGTACAGGGTGGTCCAGCGGGTGGGGGCCTGGGTCCAAGCTCCTTCCAGGCCGCTGGTTACGGTATCTTCAGAGTGGCCTTTGCCGCAGCTGTTTTGCCAACCCAGACCCTGTTCCTCAAGGGTTGCGGCGCCGGGTTCAGCACTCACGCAGTCTGCCGCTTTGTGGGCGCCGTGCATTTTGCCGAAGGTGTGACCGCCTGCAATCAGGGCGACGGTTTCTTCATCGTTCATGGCCATGCGCCCGAAAGCCACCCGGATGTTCCGGGCTGAGCCCACCGGGTCGGGCTTGCCGCGCGGACCTTCCGGGTTAACGTAGATCAACCCCATGTGGGTGGCTCCCAGGGGCCTCTGCAAACGGCCCTCGCTGTCATGCCGGTCGCTGGCCAGCATTTTTACTTCGGGGCCCCAGTAAACCAGATCCGGCTCCCAGTCGTCTTCCCGGCCGCCGACAAAACCGTAGGTTTCGAACCCCATGTTCTCCAGCGCCACATTGCCGGCCAGGATCATGAGATCACCCCATGACAGCGCACGGCCGTATTTCTGCTTCACCGGCCACAGCAGACGCCGTGCCTTGTCGAGATTACCGTTGTCCGGCCAGCTGTTCAGGGGGTCAAAACGCATTTGCCCGCCGTCACCGCCGCCGCGGCCGTCCAGGGTGCGGTAGGTACCGGCGCTGTGCCAGGACATGCGGATAAAAAATGGACCGTAGTTGCCAAAATCTGCCGGCCACCAGTCCTGGGAGTTGGTAAGCAGGCTGTCGATGTCCTGTTTAACCACGGCCAGGTCCAGTTCGTTGAAAGCCTGCACGTAGTTGAAATTGTCACCAAAAGGATTGGAGCGGGTGTCTTGATCGCGCAGGGGTTGCAGGTTGAGCTGTTCAGGCCACCAGAACTGATTTGGCTTTGGCTGCCCGGCGGCCGCGGCGCCGTCGCCGGCGGGTCCGGCGGGCTTGGCGCTTTCAGCCGCAAAAACCTGGTGCGAGAGGATAGCCAGGACAACTACCCAGGCCAGCGCTGTGGTATTCAGGGGTATTCTTAAGTTCATCACTTTCTCTTAGCGTTACGTCGGAATGTTAGCGTTAACTCGGCTCGGTGCTGCCGCAAAGGCCAGCGTTGCTAAGATTAGCTAAGAGTGTGTGGTTGATGAATTTGATTAAACTAATTGTTTCGATAGAGAACAGCTATTCATAACCCGGCGCCGGTTCACGCATACTCCGACTATGTAAGACCGGGGACAGTTGGCATGCCGGGACCAAAATTCCGCGCGGACCATGTAGGCAGTCTGCTGCGGCCGCCTGCGGTGCGGCGGGCCAGGGCGCAGCAGGATGCAGTCATCCTCACCGCCCGGGGTTACCACGCCAGCGATAATCTGCGCGCCGCTGAAGATCAGGCCGTCCAGCGCGTAGTGGCCATGCAGCAGCAGGTTGGGCTGCCGGCGGTTACGGATGGGGAACTGCGGCGCTCGTTCTGGCACCTCGATTTTCTGGGGGCGCTGCAGGGCCTGCAACTGGTGGAGCGGGACAGCAACGCAGGGGTGCAGTTTTCCGGCATAAAAATGCGGCCGATTTTTCCGACCATTGTCAGCGAACTTGATTTCCCGGACGATCATCCCATGCTCGGTCATTTCCGTTACCTGGCTGCGGCGGCGGATGTGACGCCGAAAATCTCCATCCCCGGGCCCAGCGCCTGTCATTTCAGAACAGATCCGGCGGACATCCTTTACCCGCCCTACGCTGACGTTGAGGTGTTATTCGCGGACATCAGCCGTGTCTACAACAAAGCAGTGCATAAGTTCTACGCGGCCGGATGCCGGTACCTGCAGCTTGACGATATCTTTTTTGCCTACCTGTGTGATGAACAGCAGCGCAGCGCCAAGCGCGCCCAGGGGTTTGACCCCGACTGGCTGATCCAACGTTATGCGCGCATGATGCGTGATGCCATCAGCGACCGTCCGGACGACATGACCATTGCCATGCACCTGTGCCGCGGTAACTTCCAGTCCACCTGGGTAGCCCAGGGCGGTTATGACCCGGCTGCGGACGCGGTGTTTAATCAGACCGGGGTGGACGTCTTTTTTATGGAATACGACACCGAGCGGGCCGGCGGCCTGGCGCCCCTGCGCCTGCTCAGCAAAGGCGCGCAGCGGGTGATGCCGGGGTTTATCACCACCAAGCAGGGGGAGTTGGAGCCGCTGGATGCGCTGCTGCGGCTGTTTGATGCCGCACAACAATATGTTGATATTGAGCAGTTGGGCATTGCGCCCCAGTGCGGTTTTGCTTCCACTGAAGAGGGCAACAGCCTGTCCGAGGACGATCAGCGGCGCAAGCTGGAGCTGGTGGTGAAGGTTGCGGAACACATCTGGCAGGGTGTGGTGTAGCGCAGCAGGGGGACAACGCATGATGCAGAATATAAAGGGATCCCGGAGTTGACCATTCTAGTTGCCGGCGGCGGCATTGCCGGACTCACGTTTGCGCTTACCTGTCACGAACTCGGCCTGCCGGTTACGGTTTTTGAGGCGGTTAAAGACATTCGGCCGCTGGGCGTGGGTATCAACCTTCAGCCCAACGCGGTACGCGAGCTGTATCAACTGGGTCTGCAGGCCGACCTGCGGGAAATTGGCATCGAGGCGGAAGAGTGGGCGCTGTTTTTTTACGGCGCTCATCCGATCTGGTCGGAACCCAGAGGCACCGTTGCCGGTTACAACTGGCCGCAGTTTTCGGTACACCGGGGGCACTTCCACCTGCGCCTGCTGCAACGGGTACAGCAACGGCTCGGACCGGACGCGGTGGTTACGGACGCCCGTTTCACGCACTTTGAGAACCATGCGGACCATGTAACGGCACATTTTGAGCGTTCCGACGGCGCTTCTTTCCACCGGCAGGGAGAACTGCTGATCGGCGCAGACGGTATTCATTCCAGAGTGCGTGAGCAGATGTATCCGGAGCAGGGCGAAGCACACTGGAACGGTGCCATTATGTGGCGCGGCGTGTCGCGTACGGCGCCGCCGCGGACGCGCAACTCCTTTGTCATGGTGGGCGGCATATCACAACGGTTTGTCTGCTATCCGGTTGAGCCCCTTGATGACAAAGGTGAAACGCTGTTGAACTGGATTGCCGAGCTGCGCCCGGATACCGCCGCGGTTGACAAGAGTGACTGGAACAGGAAAGCCGCCGCGGACGCTTTTATGCATGAGTTTGTCGACTGGGACTTCGGCTGGCTGAACGTCCCGGACATTGTCGCCCGTGCCCGGGACATCTGGGAATATCCCATGGTCGACCGCGATCCGGTTGAGCGTTGGGTTGACGGGCGGGTGGCGCTGATGGGTGACGCAGCCCATGCCATGTATCCCCACGGCTCCGGAGGCGCCAGCCAGGGTATTGTGGATACCCGGGTGCTCGGCGCCTGTATCCAGGCGCACGGTTTGCATGAAGCTGCCCTGCGGGCATACGAACAGCGCCTGTTGGCGCCGGTCAACGAACTGGTGCTGCGGAACCGCGGTGAAGGCCCGCTGGGTGTCCTGTTTGACATTGAGCAGCGGGTGGCTGAAGGCAGCCCGGTGGCTGCGGCCATCGACCGGCAGGCGGTTGCCGCCTTTATG
>JANQOA010000238.1 GCA_028279305.1 Pseudomonadales bacterium | reverse complement strand
GCCATTGCGCGGTTCCGGCTTGCAGAATCACCTCCGGCAGCTCGCGTTCCGCGTAATGCTGCTGTGTGAGCGTTGTAATCTCAAAGCCGCGGACGCACTCACCGTACACCTTGGAGCAATCCTGGGCGAACCGCACAACCCGGTTGTTACAAACCTGTACCCGGCCGCACGGGCGGGCGCTGCGCCGGCAACGGTGCACAACCGGGCTGGCCGGGTGTTCCTGCCACGGGCCGGCAACCTGTTCAGCACTGAACAAACGCAGGGATTGATCACTGTCTTTTTCTTCAGCCCAGGCTGACAGCATCCACCAGCGCCCTTCATAGCGGAATACGGAACTGTCCGAGAATATATTGTCCCGGCGCAGCTGCTTAACAAAGCGCCAGCGGTGCGGGAAAGCTTCAGCCTTATACAGCCGTATCCCCTGGCCCGGGCTGTCCGGAATCATGTACACATCACCGCCGTCCCGGAACAGGTATGGATAAGCCAGGTGGAACGGCTCGTCGATAACAATCCGCTCATACTTCCAGCGTTTGCCGTCAGCGCTGTGCGCCCAGCCGATGTGGCCCAGCCAGTTGACCCCGTCCAGAACCTCAAAAAACATGTGCCAGCGGCCGCCCTCGTGCAGCATAAAAGGGTCCGCAACAAAAATTGCCGGCACGTCGGTCACATCCCGGAACGACAGTACCGGATTCTGCACGCCGGCCGGTTCCATGAGGCTGTCCAGGGCGTCTCCCTGATACATGCCTATGGAAAACCGTTGGCCCTTATAGCCCCCGGTGAAGCGGTGGTAGATTGAAGGAGAGATGTTCCACAGCTGCCGTTTTACCTTCTCCACAAGCGCCCGCTGAAGCTGGCTCACTGCTTGACTTCCTGGTAGTCCGGTTGGTTGCCGTTCAGATCGCAGTACACGCTGTAGGTTTCCCGGGCGATATTGTCCCAGTTGTAGGTCCGCTGAACCCAGTCGATGGTGTTGCAGCGGTCTTCGTGGGAGTGCTGGCGCCGGCTGGCCGCCACGATCCGTTGGCTGAGCTGTTCAACGTCGCGCAACGGAAAGTACTGGTCAGCGGACAGGCCAACCTCCAAATTGGCGGGTATATCGCTGGCGGCAACCCGCAGCCCGTAACTGAGTGCCTCCAGCATGGCGATCGGCAGCCCTTCATGGGTGGACGGCAACACAAACAGGCCGGCGTTGGAGTAGAGTTCGCGTAACTCGGTGCCGGTACGAAAGCCGGTAAACACGATCTTCGGATTGTCGCTCGCTTTCGCCAGCAGCTGCTGCACGTACTTGTCCTGCTGCTTGCACGTGCCGACGATCAACAGACGCCATTCATCCATGCCCTGCTGCTGCGCCGCGCGGTTGAACGCCTCAATCAGATCTTCCTGACGCTTCTCCGGCACCAGCCGGCTGACCTGCAGCACATAACGGCCGGGCTTCACACCAAGTTCCCGCAATAAATCGCCCGGCGCCTGATGCGGCACCACCTGCACCCCATTGGGAATCAGTACGGATTCGCGGCTGAAGCGCTGGCGAACGGTATCCTGAATATGCCGGGAGATGACAATACGCTGATCCGAGAATCTGCACGCCCAGGCTTCCGCAATCTTCAACAGACGTTTTGCTAACGGGCCCCATTTTTCGCGGTCATAATCCGGCCCATGATGGGTGAAGACAACCTTTAGACCAAACAATTTTGCCAACGGCACAAACAGCCCGGGGCCTATGGCGTGCAGATGCAGGATATCCGGCCGGGTCACCGCTGCGTACAGCACCACCATCAGGGTGTGTGCAAATGCTTCCAGGCCTTTGCCGGCGGGCGACCAGAAGCACTTAAGGCGCACGCCGCGCCACTGCCTGCCGGCCGCCGCCGGATGATAGGGGCTGCGCGAAGTCACCTCTATGTCCAGGTTGCTGTCCAGGGCCGCCAACCGCGGGTATAGCTGTTCAGCGTGACTTTCCACGCCGCCCTCTACACCCGGGATACCCCTTAAACCCGCAACTAAAACACGCATACTTCTCATGCAGCCACACCCAGTTCTGCGTACAGCGACAACAGATGCTGAAGATGCGCCGGTTTGTCAAAACCTGCAACAACAAATTCGCGGCCGCATTTGCCCATTTTCAGCAACTCGGCGTCACTTTTGCCGGCAAATTCCCGCAAGCGCTCAGCCAACGCATCTTTATCTCCGCTGGCAAATGTCGACCCTGTCCGCCCTGCTTCGATCATCTCCGGAATCCCGCCAATGTCAGCGCCCAGCACCGGCACCCCTAATGCATACGCTTCCAGCACGCTGATCGGTGCGTTCTCGTACCACTCCGAAGGCAGCACCACCGCCCGCGCCGAGCGAATGACATCGTGCAGCGTATCACCACTCAGATAACCGGTGAATTCAACCTGGGCTGAGGTTTCCGCCGCCAGCTGCTGGAGACTGCCGGACTGCGGCCCGGTGCCGACAACCTTCAGTTTAACGCCCGCCTCAGCGGCTGCGCGTATCAGGGTGTGCACACCTTTCTGATCCACCAGGCGGCCGACGTACAGGAAGTAATCTCCCACGGATTCACCGGGACTGAATGCCCGCGTGTCTATGGCGTTGGGGATATACAGGAGCTTGTCCGCGGGAACCCCCCACTCGATGAACTTGTCGCGGTAGAATTTGCTTGGAACAACAAAGCGGTCAACGTTCGCGTGATAAGATTTTAACAACCGGTGCAACTGGGTTTCGAGATACACCAGGCCGCTCATCAGCAATGAGTTATTGATGCAGCGGCGCTGCAGCAGGTTGGAAAAGCGGGCGCCCTTACACCGCTCGCAGACGCCGTCCGCGCTGTACATGTTGTATGCCGGACACGCCAGTTTCAAATCATGCAGGGTCATCACCGTGGGTATACCCGCCTGCTTGAGCATGCTCAGGAATGACGGCGACAGATGATGATAAATATTGTGCAAATGGCACACATCCGGCGTGAACTCAGACAGCAGTCCACGCAATTTGCGCTTCGCCTCGAAGGAGTAAACGGATTTCGGCGCCAGCTTCATTTTCTGCGTGATCGAGGAAATGTTACCGAGCTCAATTTCCTCAACGAAGTGTTCACTCCACTGACTTTCTCGGTTTTCGGGATGGTGCATTGAAAACGGAACCACATGCCAGCCGGCATCCTGCAATTGTTCAATTTCAGAGAAGAAAACGGACTCCGAGCCACCCCGCAGGTAGTAGTAGTTATTCACTGCCAGCAGTGATGGTGCCACGAGATATCCCTTTCAGCGCTGAAACAGCGACACATTAACAGTTAGCTTTTGCTCCTGGTTGAACAAAACTCTCAAATATGTAAATGACACGTAAAACCAAACCCCTCTATTGTAGCGGCCTGCAGGGCCATACGCGCAACCCGTCGATGAACTGCGCCGGGCGGGTATGTTAGATTCTGCGGTTGAGGCCACATCTTCGGACATCTGAATTTTCCATGCCGCCGACGCATTTTCCCGCAGCGCGCAACAAGCGCCTGTGCATTCTGTTGCCCACCCATTGGGCAGCCACCCTGGGCGGAGCGGAATACCAGGTAAAACTGCTGCTGGACGCCCTGCTGGCGGAAAAGAGTTTTGACATTACCTACCTGGCCCGGGCCGTTAACCCCGAATTTACCCCCAGCGGTTACTCGATAAGGCGTATCGGCACGTCCCGGGGCAACCGCTATCTGCTGGATGCGGCGGGGATTTTGCGCGCCCTGAGGCAGATTAAACCCGATGTGATCTATGCCCGGGTCGGCTGCGCCTATGTGGGTGTTGCCGCGTATTACTGCCAACACAATCCCTGCCGGCTGGTGTGGCACCTGGCAGGCCGGGACGACGTGGTGAAAACGGATTTTGCACCCGCCGATTACCTGAAATTCAAATTTTTTGACAAGTTAATTTTGCAATATGGTCTGCGCCGCGCTGACGAAATTGTCGCCCAGACAGCGGATCAGGACACCCTGATACAGCAGAACTACCAGCGCCGCACCACCCTGCTGGTGCGTAATTTCCATCCCCTGCCGGAGGCACCGCCGGACAAGAACGGCCCGCTGCAGGTGCTGTGGATCGGTAACCTGAAAACCATCAAACAACCGCAACTGTTTCTGGACCTGGCGGAGCAGCTGGCAGACCTGAATGCGCGGTTTGTCATGGTCGGCGGCAACCAGCTCAGCGAACGGCAGGACCGCCTGATGCAACAGCGCCTGACGACGCTGCAGAACCTGCAGTACCTGGGCAGCCGCAGCCAGGATGAAGTGAATACGCTGCTGGCCGGCGCGCACCTGCTGGTGAACACCAGCGTGTCGGAAGGTTTCTCCAACACGTTCATCCAGGCCTGGATGCGCCAGGTGCCCGTGGTGTCCCTGAATGCGGATCCGGACGGGCTGCTGCAAAGCCGGAATCTCGGCATTTTTGCCCGGGGAGACGTTGATGTTTTACGCGACAAGGTGCGGCTCTTGTTGGACGATACGGAAAAACGACTTGACCTGAGCCGCCGCGCAGAACAGTATGCGCGCGAAAATCACGCACAGGCTGAAGCCCTCAAACTGGTCGCGTTGCTGCGAAAAACCGCTGACGCAGCAACCGCTGACACAAATTGAAATACACAGGATTTACATCACAGGATTGATGATCGGATCACACTCCTGGCACTTGATTCAAAAACTTCCGCACATAATTTTTCCACGTGCACACTCATACTAACTACTCCTTGGGACATATCAGAGAGATGATGGCTGTATCTAGATATATACTGCCGCTGAGTATTTTGCTTGGCTGCTTGTTTTCCACGGGCGTCTGGGCCGCACCCCCATGCCCGCCTACCCTGCTGATAGGCTCCACTGCGCTGGGCGGGGATTCGTGCAATAACCCGGGCTCAGCCAGCGCCTCTCCGGTCAGCGGGTATTTTGTTGACGCCAGCGCCGGTAATGACAACAACTCAGGTACGTCCCCCGCATCCCCATGGCGGACCCTCGGCAAAGTATCCTCACAGCTGGGCAGCGCGCCGGCGGGTACCGACGTCTGGTTGAAGAGCGGCACCGTCTTCGAAAATCAGACCATTACTATTCACTGGTCCGGTACCGATTCCAACCCGGCAGTTTTCGGCTGCTACTACGTCTCCAACGGACAGGCCTACCGTTGCGAAGATACGCATAACAAACCGGAAATTAACGGTACGTTTGACGCCGCCTGCCGCGCTCAGAAACGCAACGGCACGTTGTGTTACGCCTTCGGCGGTGACGGCTCTTCAGTCAGCAACGCCATCCCGCGAACCATTTACGACGCCCTGGTGCAGGTGCGCCCCGGCAACACCCATGCCGACGGCGAAAAGAACATTGTGATTGAAAACCTGAAACTGATGGACAGCGCCGGGGCCGCCGTCAACACCGGCAACCGCTCCAGCGGCGTGGTGGTTCAGGGACTGGAAATTGCCTACACCGGACATGCGGCAATTAATGCCGGCTACGATGCGTATCATACGGTGATCCAGAACAATGAGATTCACCATACCATCTACTGCCCGGACTGGTTCCGTCCCGGCTCGCCGGGTCAGGACCGCATCCCCGATGCCTGCGTGCTGGACTACCCGCCGACCATCGGCATCGCGCGCAACTACAACGAAAACTCCGCGGGCACCTGGACCATCGTGCAGAACAACGACATCTACCATTCACATGGTGAAGCGATCGGCTGTAACTTTGCCTCGCGCGCGCTGATCCGCGGCAATCGAATCCGCGATACCCGCAAAAACGGCATCTACATCGCTGACTGCCCCCGCTCACGCGTGGAGAGCAATATCATCTGGAACTCCCCGGAGGTGGACGCGGACTTTGGCGATTACGACACTCCGGTAGGCATTGCCATACACATTGAGACCGATCTGCCCGGGCACCGGGACAACCATGAGAACCTGATCCGCAACAACATTGTTGCCGCTACCGGTAACTGCTTTGAGCAATCCGCCTGGTATCTCAACGGCAAGATTGACCGCGTGATTGGTGCCAAGTGGCTGAATAACACGTGCCTGGAGCCCACTTCCCACGGCGCCCGCATGCACCCCACGTCGGCGGTAAACAGCGCTCAGTTCAACGTCGAGTTGATTTTTGAAAACAACATTGTCTACGCGCCCAACGCGCTGACCTGCAACGCGGTGAACAGCGTGGCGGTGAAAAGCTTCCGCAACAACATGTGGGATTCCAATCCCAGCGATACGGACTGCCGCGACAATCCGGCCACCGACAAGATCGGCAAGCCGAACCTGGCGCGGGATGCTGACCGCTGGGACAAGCAGAACTGGACCACCAGCCGTGGACCCACTTTTGCAGACGCGGTGCTGGTTTCAGGCGCGGGGGTTAACGACGGCAAGAGCCAGCAGTCGAACTTCCTGAACTTCAACGAGTATGCGTTGTGGCAGGAAGTCACCTACCCGTTCCGTCCTTCCGGCACGGTGTGGAACAAACTGGCTGCATATGACGCGGCGGGTAACCTGCGGTCCACCACCACGCCCAACATCGGCGCTGACGAAAGTAATTAGCGCCTGGCTGCCGGTGCCTGCCAAGGGCACCGGCAACCGCTCCTCAGTAGACTCTGACGTAACGCCCCAACAAGCGGCCGGCCAGGTTGCGCAGGTGTGCCACCAGCCGCCCTGCCAATACGCGCTGCTTTGCAAAAGCCGCTTCCGCCAGCTTTTGCGGATCGGGTGCCGCCTGTTCCAGCAAACTGCTGATCAACTGCACTTCAGGGTCGCTGCGTAATAGATCCGAAACTTCAGCAGGCAACGCCTGCTGATAGCTCTTATCCTGGTAAATGTTGCGGTGTTTGGCGCTGTCTGCTTCCACCAGTTCCTGTTCGTGACTCGAGTAACCGGCGGAGTTACCGTCAAACAGATGAATCTTGGCGGAATCGTTGCCGAACAGCGTATGGTGCTGCTTGCCCCAGAACTGTTCCTGGCCTTCCTGATACGCCAGCCCCAGCAACCGGCACAGGGCTTCAAGGCTGCCCGCCGGGTCAGCCGCCAGCGCTTCGTATGAGACGCTGTGATGTTGCGGAAACAGGGCATAGTAAAGCCGGTAGTAGGACTTCCAGTTGCGCGCCCAGTTATCTTCCCCACGCTTCAACATGGAATGGGCAAATGCCGCTGCGGGTTTCCAGATCAGCAGATGATGCACCTCGTAACCCTGGGCTGCGGCGCTGCGCGCCTGCTTTTCGATCCAGAACGGTGCTTTGCTGGAGTCGACAATAAACTTCACCTGCGGGTGCAATTCAAAGACTTTGCTGTACAGGCGGTCCATGCCCGCCTGCCGCACCTCCTGCCAGAGGTTACATGCAGCCAGGCCGCAGCCGCATTGGGGCTTGAAGTGATGGGGTCTGAACGGCTGGAATAGAGCGTTCACCTCGCCCACGGAGAATCCAGCCGGATGATTGGACAACATCATGTCCAACATGGTGGAGCCGCTGTAGGCGCTGCCGCCGATAAACACCACCTTTCTGGTTTCTGTCATGTTGTCCTGTTGTTGTTCCGTTGTCCGCATGATGTTCAAGCCGGGTACCGGGCCGCCTGCACACCGCGCAGATATTCAGCCAGGTTGCGGACAATATTGGGCCACAAATGGCGTTCCGCGCCGCGGCGGATGACGTTGCTGTCGTACTGCCCGCGCCGCTGCCACAAAACTTCCAGACCGTGTTTGACACCGGCAGCGGAGTCCTCGGTCAAAACACCATTGTGGGCATCCACTACCCGGCTGTTTTCCTGTGTAGCCGTGGCCAGCACCGGCATGCCCGACAACAGGTATTCAAATGTTTTGGTCGGCGGCTGTACATCGTAATACGGGGTGAGGGGCACAAAGGACAAGCCGGTGTTGTGTTCGTCAAAGATCGGCCGCAACTGGTCGTGGGGCACCGGACCCAGAATGCGGACCTTTTCCTGCACGCCTAACTCCGCCGTCAGCGCCTGCAACTGTTGCTGTTCAGCCCCCGGCCCGCCGCCGACAATGGTTAAACGGGCATCCGCGGCGCTGTCGGCGCAGAATGCGGCAAAACCGCGCAGGGCCCGGTCTATGTTCCGGTTATACAGCGTACCCACATAAACCAGGCGCAGGTTATCAAAGCGCTTCGGACAACTGGAAATCTCCACCGCCCCCAGGGGCAGCAACCTGGCCCGCTTACTCAACCCCAGCATTTGCGCCAGACTGGCAGAGATAATCGTTATGTGCCGGTACAACGTGCATTCAGCACGCAGCAGCAGATTGCTGAGCTTGCGCACCCCGGGGTGCGGTGCAACGGAACCGGTGCGGATATCCAGAACCATCGGATAGCGCCCCATGGCCAGGCGCAGCAATGCCGCCATCACCGGCATATATTTCACCATTACCAGGGGCTTTGCCGACCGCGCCGCCAGGCTGCGCACCGAATTGACAAAGCGCGGTACTCTGGCAAAGCCGCCGTGCCGGGGTACGTAATGAACTTCCACCCCGGGCAGCGACATGCGCGGCAGACCATGGTCCCAGGTTATGCAGCGGACATTAAATTCCCCACTCAATAGCTTGCTGTGATAGTAGCTGTCTACGTGATAGCCGAACTGTTCGGTATGCACGATGATCAAGGTCGGCTTCATTCGGGTGTTGTCATCAGGTTGCGGGCTTTCCGGTGCATTCACGTGGTTGTGGCGGCGCAGTTTACCCATTATTTATCAGCAAATTGCGAAGACTTTTTAGTGAAATTTGTAGTCCGGCCGCAGTTCTAAAAATCGATCAAATCACTCACAATTACTTGAGATATTTATCATTCACGTTGGTTAGACTGCGACTTTGTAACCGTAAACGTTGCTGTCATTCAGCTACCATTCCAGATTGATACCTTATAACCAAGCGCAGGTGTGCCAATAGGATGTTCAAATGGACCTGACAATCATCTCGACCTACCGCTGCAACTCCAAGTGCCAGATGTGCCACATCTGGAAAAATCCTACGCTGCCCAAGGATGAAGTGTCCATCGAAACCCTGAGCAAGCTCCCCGGCGGTTTCGATAATCTCAACGTTTCCGGCGGCGAACCTACCCTGCGCAAGGATCTTGCCGAAATCATAGACGAGGTTTATCCCAAAGCCCGGGTTGTGGAAATCAGCTCCAACGGCCTGCGCGCACACCGGATTGTGCCGATCATCAAAAAATACCCCGATATCAAAGTGCGTTTCAGTCTGGAAGGCGATGAAGCCACCAGCAACGCTATCCGCGGGGAGAAAGACGGCTTTAAGATCAAGCTGGAAGGCATCCGCAAACTCCAGGAAGCCGGCGGTACCGACCTCGGCTTTGCCATGGTGATACAGGACGAAAACGTGGCCCAGCTGGCGCAGATGTATGAGATGACGGAAGAAATGGGACTGGAATTGGCCACCTCCACCCTGCACAACGCCTGGCAGTTCTACAAGAACGATAATTTTTTCTACGACCGGCTGACGGTTGCGCGGCAGGTTGAAGAGATTATTTCCAAGATGCTCGGTTCGTGGAGCGTTAAAAACTGGTTCCGCGCATATCTGAATCTGGGGCTGATCGAAAAAATCCTCGGCCACGACCGGCTGATTCCCTGCGTGGCCGGTACCGGGTTTGCGTTTATCGACCCGTGGTCCGACGTCTGGGCATGTAACGTGCGTTCAGACCTGCAGTTAGGTAATCTGCAGCAGCAGAGCTGGGAAGAAATCATGAACAGCGAAATGGCCAAAAAGTCGATTCATGCTGTATCGGAATGCAGCCAGAACTGCTGGATGGTGACCACCGCGCGCACCGCCATGCGTTCCGAGATCATTCCCCAGGCGCCGAAAATAGGACCGATGGCCTGGGTGGTCTACAACAAGCTGAAATCCCTGGTGGGCGGCCGCATAGATTTCGACAAATACATCGATTATTCGGATGTGCGTCAGTCACCTCACGTGCCGCGGCAGTCGTATCTGGGCACCAAGGAAAAACCGATTATCGTCACCGACCGCCAGGGCGTTGACGGGCACTACCCACTGAAGTCTTTTGTTAACAACTGAGCGGCGGCACCACGCGCGCAGGTAAATCATTATGGTTCGGTTTCTCGTCCTGTTTTTGATCCTGCTGTTCTACGGAGACCACTTTCTCAACGAGTACGGCTACGGCCAGTTCGGACGCCTGTTTCCGGAAGCCTTTGCCGGCCTGGTGATGGTGGTGGTGATTGTGCAGATGGCCATCCACCGGCGTTTTGATCTGCCCGCCAAGTACATGTTGTGGTTCATGCTGTTTATCGGCGTGATTATCGCGGGATCGGTGGCCAACCAGACCAACACCGGGGCCATGGTCATGGGCTTGCGGGAGAACTTCAAGTACGCCCCCTTGTTTCTGCTGCCCATCGTCTACCAGTTCAAGCCGGAACAGATGCGGGTGCTGATGTACTGGATTCTGTTTTTTGCCCTCATCCAGCTGCCTTTCATGATTTATCAGCGCATCACCGAACCGTTGCTGACCGGTGACGTTATTGTCGGTACGCTGCTGTTTGCCAACAATGTTTCTGCTTTTCTGATTTGCGTGTGGGCGGTGCTGTTTGCGTTCTATATCCGCAAGCGCATCCCGCTTATACCGTTTGGCATCCTCAGCGTCCTGGTGCTGCTGCCGACCACGCTGAACGAGACCAAAGGCTCGCTGGTGCTGCTGCCCTTCGCCTTTGTCATGCCGCTGCTGCTGGCACCGCAGATCAAGCATCTGTGGTTTAAATTGAGCCTGGGCGGCGTGGCTTTTGTTGGTGTGGCGGTTGCTTACTCAACCATCGGCGACATGCTGCTGGGGCCCAGACTGGAACAATCCATGCTGGAGTTTTTCACCAATCCGGCGGCGCTGCGGGCGTACTTTATGCCGTCCGAAATGGGCGGCAGTTGGATGGGCCGGCTGGATAAACTGTTCCTGGCCTGGGAACAGATCACCCAGTCCACCGTCACCACGCTGCTGGGTGTCGGCCTGGGTAACGTCAACGATACCTCGTCCAGCCACTTCCAGGGTGAATTTACCGAGTACGGGCATCTGCTGGGCACCAGCCTGATACAGTTCCTGTGGGAAAACGGCATCCTCGGCCTGATCCTGGCATTCATGCCGCCGATCATGTCATTCATGGATGCGCGCCGGGTGGCCAGGGAAGACAGTTTTGCCGCCACCATCGCCAACGGCTGGGGTGCGGTCTGCGCCATTATGTTTGTGTCCGTATTTTATATCCGCGCCCCGGACGTGCAGGCGGTCAGCTACATGTTCTGGTTCTTCTGCGGTTATCTGGCGGCGGAGAAATTCAGGTTGTCCCGGGCCGCGTATACCGTTGACAGCGGCGAAACCCTACCCGCCGGCCAGGTACGTCCGAGCCTGCTGACGCCGGCACCGGGGGCACTGGCGCCGAAGCTGGCGGTTCCGAATTTAACCCGTCAGCACCGCGGTATAACACGCTAGCAAACGTTCCTGGACAACGGGCAGATCGTACTCCTGCTCGATGTGCTTGCGCCCGGCGCGGCCCATATCCGGCCAACTGCGGGGCTGATCCAGCAACAGCTTAATTTTACCGGCAAGGCCCTCCACGTCACGCTCCTCCACCAGGTACCCGGATACACCGTCCTCCACCAGTTCGGGAATGCCGCTGTGGCGGGTGGCCACCACCGGCATGCCCTGGGCCATGGCTTCTTTGACCGCATTGGGGATACCCTCTTTTTCCCCGTTGGCGGCGGTCACGCTGGGCGCAACAAAAATGTCCGCCTGATCGAGCTGGCGCACCAGCTCATCATGGGCCATGGCGCCGTGCAGCTGCACATGACTCTGCAAGCCGAGCTGCTGCACCAGAGTTTGCAGCGCTTCGAATAACGGACCATAACCAATAACCTGATAGCGCACCGGCACACCCTGCTGATGCAGTTGTGCAACCGCCCGGATGGCGTACTCAATACCCTTCATTTCCACCAGCCGGGCTACCGAGATGAGTTCCGCCGGACGGTCCGGGCACGGCATGCGGGGGCGGAAATTGAACTGCCGGCAGTCGATGGCGCTGCGCACAATATGGATCTGTTCGCTGGGGCACCCCATGCTCTGCAGAATATCCTGCAGGCTGCGGCTAACCGGCATGAAGCCGTCCCCTTCGCGGATCAAATCCTTATAAAACTCCGCCCCGAACCGCTCGGTCTGCGTGACGTCATGGCCGCGTATCGCGGTCAATAACCTGCCGTGCAGAATCCCATTGCGCACCATCGGCAGAACGCGAACACCCAGGTTGCCGTACTGGCAGTGAACAACGTCAAACCCACCCGCATCTATGTCAGCGGCTGCTACCCGCAGCAACGGCAGGCGTCCCCAATTACCGGTACGGCCGCCCAGCGCCCGCAGCAGGGTCGGCAAACGCCGCCACAACAGCGGCGGATGGGCGAATATAAGCCGCACACACTCGCGCAGCAGATGCAGCTTGCCGCCGCCTCTTTGATCAATATACCGGGTACGCTGAACCAGACCGTATTGCTCCACCACCGGATGGATTTTCTCAGCCGGACGCTGTTCCAGCGCGAACACGGTGACTTCATGGCCGCGATCCAGCAGACCGGTAATCTGATTGACGATAAACGTTTCAGACAACACCGGGAAAGCGTCGACAAACATGGCCACGCGCAGGGGTGCGGCGGGCTCAGTCACTCGGCGCGGATCCCAGTGCCCGCTTGACGCGCTGTTTAAACTGCCGCCAGCGGGGCGCCGTGTCGTAGTGAATAAAATACCGCCACGCGGGGTAGATGCCGTCAAAGTAGCGGGATACCTGGCGGTAGCGGGCCAGCTTGCGCCACGGCCTGGCTTCACCAACAATATAGCTGTAGTTAATCTGACACAGGAACACACCGGCCTGCTGCTGCAGCCTGGCGCGGTCCGCCTGCGGCGCCAGCTGCACGATGGTATCCAGCAACTGCAGGCTGTCCTTGCACCATTCGTCGATGCGTGCGGCGGCGCCGCGGTTGTTGTCGTGCTCCCGGAAGCCGGCTTTAACTTCGCGCACGTTAACGTAACCGTGGGCGGCGGCAATCTTCACATGCGCCAGCACGTCCTGAAACAGATCGTAGTCGGAATTGAAGCAGCCGATGCCGCGCAGCGCGTCCGTGTTAATGAGCGTGTTACAGCAGAACATGGTGGTTGTGTTATTGCACCAACTGTCGATCAGCGCTGTGAAACCGCAGGGCGCGCCGCGATTCTCCCACTCGAGCTTGCTGTCCCCATCACCGTCTATCATACGAATACCGGTGCGCACCAGGCCAACGCCGGCGTTGTTCTGCAGGGCGGCCACGCAGACTTCCACAAAGTCATCGTCAATGACGTCATCATCGTGCAGCAGCAGAAAATACTCGCCTCTGGCGTGCTGCACGCAGGCGTTGAAATTATTGTTGGCGCCAATGTTCTCCGCATGGCGCACGTAGTCTATGCGGGCATCCGCCATGCCGCGCATCATGTCTTCCGTGCCGTCGCCGCTGCAGTTATCCGACACGACAATCTGAAGATTCTGATAAGTCTGGCCCCGCGCGCAGGCCAGCGTGACGGGTAGCGTCTGCTCCGCGCGGTTATAGGTGGGGATGCCGATGGTCACTAACGGCTGGTAGGCGTTTTCCACGTTGGTTTCCGTACTAATGAAGAAATTCGAAAGCCGATGCCGGTAGCCTAACATAGCTGCCGGTGGCGCTTTACCGCTTTTAACAGGACAGCACGAACAACCCGAAACACTTAACAGCGGGAATGAGACTTTAGTCCCAATGGGCCTGCGCTTTTGTAGTAACTTAATAGCATGGGGCCGCGTATGATGGCCGCTATGACGGTTTCAAGGACTAACCTCACGGATGGCGCAATGAAAGTATGTGCGGGATAGCGGGCGAAATAGCGTTTGCCGCCCGGTCGGATGCTGACTGGCAGAATATCAGCAATCTCATGCAGCGCCGCGGTCCGGACGACCACGGCGCCTGGAACGATCAGCATTGCACCATGGCATTCCGCCGCTTGTCGATCCTCGATCTCAGTGACAAAGCACATCAACCGATGCTGTCGGCTGATGGTAACTTTGCGCTGACGTTCAACGGCGAGCTGTACAATTTCCGCGAACTGCGCCGGGAACTGGCGGCCGCCGGGGCCGAATTCCGCTCCGACGGCGACAGCGAGGTGGTGCTGCAGGCTTTGATCCATTGGGGGGTGGAGGCGCTCTCCCGTTTTAACGGCATGTTTGCCATCGCCTTTTACGCGCGGCAAAGCGGACGCCTGCTGCTGGCCCGCGACCACGCCGGCATCAAACCCCTGTATTACCTGCACACCGGCAACGGCGTGGTATATGCATCACAATACAATCAGCTGCTGGCACACCCCTGGCGCCGGGACTGCAACACGGACCCCGCGGCCATCAGCCTGTACCTGCACCTGGGTTTTATTCCAGCCCCCTACGCCGCCCTGCAAAACACGCATATGCTGGAACCGGGCTGCTGGTTCGAAGCGGCATCCAGCGGTGAAACCCGCCGCGGCCGCTACTACAGCATGGCCAAATTCCAGCCGTCAACGTTAAGCGGCGATGAAGCCATCGAAGCCGTTGACGCCGCCATTTCCGCTTCGGTCAAGCGGCAACTGGTCAGCGACGTGCCGGTGGCCTCGTTTCTATCCGGCGGCGTAGATTCACCGTTGGTGCTGGCGAAAATGCTCACCTGCGGCCAGGAACCCGTGCGCGCGTTTACGATCGGCACCGAGGACTCCGCCACCGATGAATCTTCCGATGCCAGCGACTATGCCCGTCAACTGGGGGTGCAACACACCCTGGAAAAGATATCCGAAGCTGACGCCCTGGCGCTGCTGGATGACGTGCTGATTGCGGCCAGCGAGCCCTTCGGCGACTACTCCCTGTTTCCCACCATGCTGGTTTCCCGGCTCGCAGCCCGGGACTTTAAGGTCATCCTGTCCGGTGACGGCGGAGATGAGTTGTTCTGGGGGTATGTGGCGCGCATGGCTGACGGCATCAAGGTGGCACCCGACTTCCGCCGCCACCGCCTGTTGCGCCGTATCGAATGGGAAACCCGCAAGCTGCTGGGTAAAGATAAAGGCTATTTCCACATCCGCTCCGCCACCCTGGGGGACTGGCACGCCTGGAAACATCTGTTGCTGCGCGACAACGAACTGCCGCGCGTGTTTCCCGATCTGCCGGCGTGGCCGCAGGACTATGATGCCTTCAGTTTTGACGGCTGCGGCCAGGACCAGGCGGCGCAGTGGATGCGCTGGAATGAATTTACCACCCATCTGACCAAGGTATTGCTGAAAGTTGACCGCGCCAGCATGCACCAGTCGTTGGAGGTGCGCGTGCCGCTGCTGGACCGGGAAGTGATCGACACGGCGGCGCGGGTGGATTGGCGCAGCTGCCTGGACATGCAGCAGGCGGTGGGCAAGCTGCCGTTGCGCCAACTGCTGGCGCGCCGGGTAACCAGACAGAGCCAGAGTAAAAGAGGCTTCGAAGTGCCCATGGCCCACTGGCTGCGCCACTCCCTGCGCGAGGTATTTCACGACGCGGTGTTAAGCCGCGATGAGCTGATGGGTTTACCGCTGAACCGCAGTCATCTGGCAGGGCTGTTCAACCGCCATGTACGGGGTGATACCGACATTGCCCAGGGGTTGTGGCCGATCCTCAGCCTGGCGCTGTGGGAGCGCACCCACCTGCAACAGAGTTGACCCGTGATCCGCCTCAGTTGCGGATATTGACCCAATCCCGGGCGGATTCGTCCCAGCGTTTGATCACCCGGGCCGGCGCCCCAACCGCAATGGAATAGTCCGGCACGCTTTCGTTGACCACGCTGTTGGCGCCGATGATACACATCTCGCCGATGGTCACCCCCGGCGTGATCACGACGTTCTGGCCAATCCAACTGCCCCGTTTTACGGTAATGGGCGCAATCTGCCACATGTTCTGAAACTTGTAGGGCACGTCAACACGGCTGTAACCGTGCAGTGCATCAGTAATATTGATGTTGGTGGCGAACAGCACGTCGTCTTCAATCACAATTTCCCGGCAGGCGGCCAATTGCAAACCCCCGGTTGCGGACACGCGGTTGCCGATTACCAGCCGCGGCTGAAAGCGTTGCGGGGTAATATCCGCGGGTGGATTCAGCTCGGGCCCGGGGTACTCCACCATGCAATCCAGCATGCAGTTCGGCCCCAGGTAGACGTCGTCGCCAATTTCCATAAACTCCGGGTGCACCAGCCGGTACGGCTTGTCGATGACAAAATTTTTGGGCGGCTGTTTGAAATAACCCTGCCGCTGACGCCGGTAGTCCCGTTCGAGCAGGTTCTGCCAGTGCTGAATTTTCCGCGCAATGGCAAGCTGGATTTTTTCTTTCATGTAAGGTCCGTCTTCGCGCTGATGCTTACTCCCTCAAGCAGAGTTGGAACATCCGGTTCCGCGTGCATTTAACCACAGATTGCCGGCGGAAAGTTTTAACTGCAGCCCACCCCATTCAGCCTGGCCCGGCACGAACCGATTGCTGCACCGCAACAATGACAAATTAGTTAACAGTCACTTCCGCCCTAACCCCCGCCGGTGGGACGTTTCGCTCACATCGCATACGTTTTCCCTACATCCTGTTATTGCTGTTGGAGTAAAATTTGCCCCAAGAGGAGAAACGGGAGCCCGTTTTCCCACGCAGCATCTGGGATTACGACGCCATGAACGCCAAAGCCAATCATTACCAACATCTGACGCTGTTGCTCGACAACATCGGCGGTGCCCTGGCCTGGCTGCTGTCCGTGCACCTGGCACAGCTGATCGGCTTGATCGACTCCACTCATTTTTATCAGCACGCCGCGCTGCTGCTGCTGATTCTGCCGATGCAATTCTGGTCGTTTCGCAGCAATGCAAACACACAATTGTCGTTTAAATCGCAGGCTATATACCTCGCCAAATCTCTAGGTTTGGTGGTTATGTCTTTGATTGTATTGATTTTTATTACCGAACTCTACTTTATCAACCGATTTGTCGTTTTTGGTTACGCCTTGCTGGCGTTTACCGGCCTGATGGCGGCAAAGTGCTTTCTGTACTACTGGTACTTCCACGGCCGCAAGGAGAAGCTGGAAAACTACACCAAGGTACTGATTGTCGGTTCCGGTCCGCGCGCGCAGATGGTCGCGGATAAGATTCAGCGGGCGGGGGACTGGGGTACGGAGGTGATCGGCTATGTTGATCCCTACCCGGATCAGAGCCCCAACCTCAGCCGGCAGAATGGCAATGGTCACGCTGTGGATGTACCGCAGATGACCATCCAACACATTGAGGATGTACAACTGATCCTGTCGGACAATGTGGTGGATGAGGTGATTATTGCCCTACCCCGCAGGTTCCTTTCAGACGTTGAACCGCTGGTCAAGATATGCGAGGCAGAAGGCATTTGTATCAAGCTGGTAGCAGACCTGTTTGATATGACTGTGGCCCGCACCGACCTGGTCGACCTGGATGGACTCCCGGTGGTGGAATTCCACCCCGTGGCGCAGAACATGGATATGCTGATCGTCAAGCGGATCTTCGACCTGGTACTGACCATGGCAGCCTCCCCCATACTGCTGCCGCTGTTTGTACTGATCGGCATCGCCATCAAACTGGACTCCAGAGGCCCGGTCTTCTTCACTCAGGTGCGCGTGGGTTTGAACAAACGGCATTTCCGCATGTTCAAATTCCGCAGCATGTATGAAGATGCGGAACAGCGTCTGGCGGAAATAGAGCACTTGAACGAAGCTCAGGGACCCAACTTCAAGATCGCCAACGATCCCCGGGTGACCCGTCTGGGTCATTTCCTGCGCCGTTCAAGCCTGGATGAGCTACCCCAGCTTATCAACGTGTTTCTGGGGGATATGAGTCTGGTTGGTCCGCGGCCGATGTCGATACGCGACGTTAATTTATTTGACAAGAGCGCTCAACGTCGGCGCTTTTCGGTGCGGCCCGGTTGTACCTGCACCTGGCAGATCAGCGGCCGCAGTAATTTGTCTTTTGACGAATGGCTGGAACTGGACCTGGCTTATATCGACAACTGGAAGTTCTTCGAGGACATCAAGATATTGATCAAGACCGTTCCCAGCGTCGTGAAAGGTTCCGGGGCAATGTGATGAACCACACTCGAAACATTTCAAAAACAACGACTAAGTATAAGCGGCACTTACATTTTCCGGGTATTGGCCCAAAACCGCTGGTGTATAATTATGCATCGGTTTTTGTGTCATGCAGCCGCGTACCTGGAGCCCCGGCAGAGTCGCAGAGCGGCACGCAAACCCAACAGCCGCGTTCTGACGCAACCGGGCACAACAGCTGAGCAGTCACAAAAGTAAAGGCGCATGTATGCAACAACTTAAGTATTTGACCCTCCTATTTCTGTCTTTTGCCGCTACCGCGGGCTGGGCCGAAAACGCTGACAGCGTGACGCCGGCTTACCGGATAAGCGCGGAAGACGTTCTGGAAATATCCGTGTGGCGGGAAGAAGACCTGCAGAAAGAGGTGACGGTCCGCCCGGACGGCGGTGTTTCGTTCCCGCTGGTGGGAGATATTCAAGCCGCCGGCTTAACCCCGACGGAACTGGAAAACGGAATTACCCAGAAGCTGAAAAAGTTTATCCCCGAAGCCGTAGTCACCGTGTCGGTGCTGCAGGTGCAGGGCCTGCGCATTTATGTCAACGGCAAGGTCGCGCGGCCCGGACAGTTTCTGGTCGGACGCTACGTGGATGTGCTGCAGGCACTGACCCTGGCCGGCGGTCTGACTCCGTTTGCCAACCGTAACAACATTAAGATTCTGCGCCGGGAAGGTAACCGCGAAGTGGTGCTGAAGTTCAACTACAGCCAGGTCGAGCGCGGCGTCAACCTGGAACAGAACATAGTCCTGCGGGCTGACGACACGGTGGTTGTACCCTGATGAATACTAAACCCCACAAAACCACTATACCGTCAATCGCCCGGCGTTCCGTGCCGGTGCTGGCACTGGCCATGGTCTGCGCCCAGGCCCACGGCGCCTGGGTTATCGAGCCCAACGCGGAATTCCGTTCCGCCGCGGAAGATAATCCCAGCCTGCAGTCCGAGGGTAATGAAGACTCGGGGGTGATTACCACCACCACGGTACAGGCCAGTGTGCGCAACATCACCGAGGTGTCCCAGACCGCCGCGGTGGTTGGCCTGTCGTACCAGAGCTACACCGGCCTTGAAAACATCGACGACCAGGACGATCAGTTCCTGGATCTGGCCTACCGCCGCACCACCGAACGCGGCGGTTTTGCCATGCAGGTGAATGCCCGGCGCGACGCCCTGTACCGCAGCACCCGCCCCATCAACAATCCGTTTGCCGGTGACGTGGAAACGGAAGTGGATGAAGACCTGGGTGACGTGGTGGCGGATGATGACGTCGACGCCCGCACCGTGGAAGTGCAGTTGGACCGCACCGTGGTGCGCGCCACGCCAAGTGTCAGTTTCCGCCTGAATCCACGCACCAATGCCACGCTGTCGTATCAGTATTACCAGGTGCTTTACAGCGACGAAGATCAGGCCGCGTCTATCGGCGCCCAGGAAACCAAGAGCCAGGCGGTCAGCGGCGCCCTCAACCGCCAGCTGTCGGAACGTACCAGCCTGCTGCTGAACGTGGGCGCCAGTAAGTTCGATCCCGAATTTAATGAAGAATCCAAGACTTATACCGCCACCGTGGGTATCAGCCGCCAACTGACCGAACGCACCAGCCTGTCGCTGAGCGCCGGGGCCAACCGGGTTGATGTTGACAACGGCAATGAGGATACCGGCTTTTCCACGGATATCACGCTTAACCGCCGGCTCAACAACGGCACTTTGCGGGCATCCATCGGGCGCTCCATTTACCCCAGTTCGTTTGGTGCGGTAGTGGAAAGCGACCGCCTTACCGTCCTGTACCGGCAGCGGATGTCGCAGCGTTTAGCTGCCTCTTTGCGCGTGCGCGCGTTTTCGACCACCAACGATAATGACGATTTCAGCCTGAATAATCGCGATTATGTGCAGCTGACACCGGAAATTACCTGGGCAATGACCGAAAATTGGCAGGTTGCCGGGGGTTACCAGTACGAATACCAGGACCGCGACGTAAATGAAAACGATGCGGAGAATCACGCTGTGTTTCTGTCGCTGCGCTACCAGCCGATCAGTGAGTACCGCTGAGCAACGAGAATAGAAGGAACAAGCGAATGAACGTGTTCGACTATCCAATGGAACTGACCGATTACGGACGCATTATCATGCGGCGCATGCCGTGGTTTCTGGCTCCGTTTGTGCTCATCACAGCGATTGCTGTGACGGTTGCATTTGTATTACCGGCCATTTTCAAATCGGAAGCCACCTTCCTGATCGAACGCCAGACCATTCCGCAAAACCTGGTGCGGACCACCGTGACCGGCTACATCCAGGAGCAGATTCAACAGATCCGCCAGCGTATTGTGACTTACGACAACCTGGTTGATCTGGCGGATTCCAACAACCTCTATCCGGAGGAGCTTGAGAGTGATCCGGCATCGGTTGTGCGCAAGCTGCAGGAGCGCATTGAAGTGGAAATGGAAGACGTGCAATCCACCGACCCCAATGAAGGCGGCGTGCGTTTTGCCACGATTGCCTTCACGGTTTCGGTCAGCGCTGAATCTCCCGAAGACGCTCAGTCTCTGACCAATCAGCTTGCGGACCGCTACCTGCAGGAGCACCGCGAAGCGCGCGAGGAAGCAGCCTCGGACGTCACCGACTTTCTGGGTGAGGAAGCTGAGCGGCTGCAGATAGAAATCGCCGACCTGGAGGCGCAGCTGGCGGAGTTCAAGCAGGACGAACTGCAGCAGCTGCCGGAGCTGATGGCCACCAACCTGGGTCTGTTTGAGCGTACACAACAGAAAATCGACCAGATTGAACAGAATATCCTGACTCTCGAGCAGCAGGTTGACAGCACCCGCGCGGAACTTTCGTTAACGGAACCCTACCGCGAAGTGATTTCCCAGGAGGGCCACCGGGTGCTGACCGGCGCGCAGCTGCTCAGCGCCCTGACCGCGGAATACCTCAGCGTGTCATCACGGTATTCTTCAGAACACCCCGACGTTAAACGCCTGAGCCGGGAGATCCGCATTCTCTCGGAGCAGAATGGCGATGACGGGCGCCTGGACGAAATCATGTCACGCCTGGTTAACCTGCAGGAACAACTGCGCCAGGCACGCCAGCGTTACGATGATTCACACCCGGAAATTCAAGACCTTGAGCGCGCCATCGCCAGCGTGCAGCGCGGCCTGCAATCAGCCGTAGTTGAAGAACAGCAGGCTAACGACTTTGCCTTGCCGCCGGACAATCCGCGTTATGTTGCCCTGCAGAGCCAACTGACCGCGGCTGAAGCGAATCTGGCCGCCCAGCGCAAGCTGCTGGCTGAGAACAAGGCGGATCTGGACGAATACGAAGACCGGCTGTTTAACACTCCGGTGGTGGAACGGCGCTACCTGTCCCTGTCACGGGGATACCAGAACGCAAAGGCGAAATTCCAGGAATTAAAAGACAAACAACTGGAAGCGCGCCTGGCCCAGCAATTGGAAGCCGGCGAAAACGCGCAGAAGTTTATTCTCGCCAGCCCGGGTTTCCTGCCGCGCCTGCCGGAAAGCCCGAACCGCATCGGCATCATTTTCCTCGGTGCGTTTTTTGGCCTGGTTGTCGGGCTGCTGGTGGTTGTACTGGTCGAGTATCTGGACAAAACCATCCGCAACGCGCACATGATTATCAACGTGGTAGGCGCACAACCCCTGGCGACTATTCCGCAAATGCAGCAGCGCATCAAAGCTGCCAAAACAGCCAAAGCCACCGGGTCGTAGGAGCGCTTCTCATGGACCATATCAGTAAAGCCCTGGAACGCACCCGCGAGGAGCAGAAAAGCCGCAGCGGCGGCAGCCGCAACAGCAGCGTGCGCGACTGGGTACGTCCCAGCAGCAACCGCCAACGCCCGCAGTTGGAAGATTTTGACGCGGAAAAAACGGTCCTCGACCCGCGCGTACTGAAACAGAACCTGGTGCTGGGTCCCCATGACGATCCGGTTATACTGGACCGCTACCGCCTGCTGCGCACCCGCATGCTGCAGCTTATGCTGCCCAACGACTGGCACTCGGTAGGCATTACCAGCGCCGGTGCCCGGGACGGCAAAACCCTGACCGCGATCAACCTGGCATTTGCCATCGCGCGGGACGGCACCAACCGGGTCATTCTGCTGGATACCGACCTGCGCCGCCCGGCGGTAGGTCAAACCCTGGGCATAGAACCGGAACGCGGCGTAATTGATTATCTGAGGGGACAGGCAGAACTCAAAGACATCTCGCTGGCCGTAAACGGCGAGCCGAATCTGCTGGTGCTGCCCGGGCGCCGTGACGACGAGGTGCGGCCGGAGCCGGAGTTGATGAACTCCAGCAAGATGGACGAGTTGTTTGCGGATATACGCGAGCTTGATTCCCAGGCGATTGTCATAGTGGATTTTCCACCCATTCTCATCGGTGACGACGTGATTGCATTGGCACCGCGTCTGGATTCCATGCTGCTGGTGGTGGCGGAAGGTCAGACCGACATCGACGAACTGACCGCGTCCGTGGAATTGTTGTCCAGCTTTAACCTGCTGGGCACCGTGTTAAATAAATCGACTGAAAAAGTCCGCACTTCCGAAGGGTACTATAGTTACTACAACCCGGAAGACGCGGAACAGGACCACTAACCGTTAAAACGCCGTTGCTGTCAGGGATTGCCGCAGCGACAACCGAGAATTCCGCCGCCGCGGCGGGATTAACAGGCTCAAACCAGGAACAGGTAAGAAGTAAATAAAGATGTACGAGGCGTTTTACAACTTTGACCGTCAGCCGTTTACCAACATTCCGGACCCGGAACTGTTGTACATGAGCCCGCAGCACAAGCGCGCCCTGTCGATTCTGCAGTATGCGCTGATGGCGCGCGCCGGCTTTTGTGTGATTACCGGCGACGTGGGGGCGGGCAAAACCACCCTGTTGCGCAGCGTGTTGCAAAGCCTCGACGCCAACGTGGAAGTGGGCCTGGTCAGCAATACCCAATGTGATTCTTTTGAGGAGTTTCTGCGTTGGATTCTGCTGGCTTTCGACCTGGATCAGAAAGATCAGTCCAAGGTTGAGCTGTATGACACGTTTGTTAAATACCTGATTGAACAATACGACAAGGGCCATCCGGTGACCTTGATCATCGACGAAGCCCAACACCTGGGATACAAGTACCTGGAACAGCTGCGCATGCTGTCCAACGTCAATACCGAGAAAGGCCTGCTGCTGCAGACTATACTGGTGGGTCAACCTGAATTGTGGGACCTGCTGCGGCGCCCGGAGCTGGAGCAATTTGCCCAGCGGATTTCTTACGACTACTTTCTGGCGCCGTTGGAGAACACGCAGCTTACCCAGGAATATGTACAGTACCGTCTGGAAAAGGCCGGCGGAGATACCGACCTGTTCCAGCAGGACACCTATTCGGTGATCTGGGAAGCCACCGGCGGAGTACCGCGTCTGATCAACCTGCTGTGCGACACGGCGCTGGTCTACGGTTATGCCGAACAGAAAGAGGTCATCGACAATGAGATTGTCATGCAGGTGATCAAAGACAAAGAGCGCAGCTTTTCCCCGATCGGTAAAAAACAACTGTCCGCACGGAAGGGACGCAGCCGCCGCAGCGCCGCTGCCGAAGAGCAGCGGGAATCGTCCCAGGCGTCCGAAGACGTGCGCACGCTCACGACCATTGAGCGCGCCGCCCTGAAGCTGCGCGACAGGTAACCCGCCGCCAAACCGCCATCCGCGTATGCGCCAACCGTTAATCTCCGTGATTATCTGTTGCTACAACCGCGCGGACATGCTGGACCGCACGCTGGCCTCAGTGTACGCGCAGATCCGGCCGGCGGACGAAATCCTGTTATACGACGACGGCTCCAGCGACCACACTGCTGAGGTTGCCGGGCGGCACGGGGACCGCATCCGTTACGTACGCAGCGAGAATCAGGGTATTGCCAAAGCCCGCACCGCGGCGTGCGAACTGGCGCAGGGTGAATTTATCGCCTTTCTGGACGACGACGACTTAATGCCCGCGGACCGCCTGCAGAACCTGTACAACTGCCTGCAAGAACACCCGCAAGCGGTATTTGCGGTGGGTGAGATCGCTTACATCGATCAGCAGGACCGGGTGATCACACCCGCCGCGCCGGCGCCGGCGCGTTCAGCCCGGATCTACGCGGACGGGTTTGAAGCGGTGATGTGGCCGCATGTACCCGCCACCGTACATACCACCCTGTTCCGCCGCCGGCACGGAGAAGCCGTCGGCTGGTTTGATGCCAGTTTTCATCAGGCCGGCGAAGACAAAGATTTTTTTGCCCGCCTGGGCCGCCTGGGCCCGGTTGCCTACATTCCCCAGGTGGTTTCCCTGTACCGCAGGGGCCACCAGAGCCTGTCGCAGAATCACCTGAAAATATCCAGCGCCCAGCTGCGCATGGCGGCCGGGGTACTGGACGCGCCCGGCAGTTACCGCGCGGAGTTTCTGAAGCGTATGCAAACCCGGGTGGCGGTGGCGCTGCGCAGTGTGGTGCGCAACCCGGCGCTGGCGGGTTTGCCCGAAGCGGCCGGTTTGATGCAGTGTTACCAGAGCTATCTGCCGCTGTGGCCGCGGCTGCGGTTAAGGGCCGGTTACGCCCTCACCCGCGCCGGGCTGCTGCGCTGACCCTGCAAACTATAGATTCAGCACCAGTTTCGACATGATGTTGCGCTGAATCTCGTTGGACCCGGCATAAATGCTGACTTTGCGGGTATTAAAGTATTCCTGCGCGGTGCCGTTGGCATCTACGGGCCCTACCGGCTGAAAGTTGTCCCCGGGAAACGGCGTTGATTGATCTAACGGCGCAACATAGTGGCCGCTGATCTCAATCGCCAGCTCCGTGACCGCCTGCTGCAGTTCGGTACCGCGGGTTTTTAACATGGAACTTTCCGGGCCGACGTTCTGCCCCGCCGCCAGCGCGCCGAGAATCCGCAATTCGGTGTATTCCATCGCCAGCACCTGTACCTGTACGTCGTGGAAACGGCGCTGGAAGTCCGGATTGGACCAGAAGCTTTCACCGTTGCTATCGTGTTCGGCCTGGGCAAACTGGCGCAGGTGGCTGAGGGCGCCTTTTAACCCCGGTGAGTAAGCGTTGCCGCGCTCAAACTCCAGCAGATACTTGGCGCAGGTCCAACCCTTGCCCTGCTCCCCAACCAGATTCTCCTTGGGTACTTTGACGTCTTCAAAGTACACCATGTTGATCTCCTGGAAACCTTCACCGGGTTCATCCAGGGTAATGATGGGTTTCACCGTGATACCCGGCGTGTTCATGTCGATGAGGATAAAACTGATCCCCAACTGGCGGATCTCCTCCTGGCTGGTACGCACCAGGCAGAACATCCAGTCCGCATACTGAGCCAGCGTAGTCCAGGTCTTCACCCCGTTCACCAGGTAGTGATCACCCTTGTCTTCGGCCTTGGTGCTTAAAGAGGCCAGATCCGACCCGGACCCCGGTTCCGAATAACCCTGGCAGAACCAGATATCGGAATTCAGAATCTTCGGCAGAAACTCAGTCTTCTGCGCATCGGTGCCGAACTTCATAATGACCGGCGCCACCATGGTGATGCCAAACGGTACCACGTTGGGGGCGCCGACCCGCGCGCGCTCCAGGTCAAAGATATAACTCTGGGTCGGCGTGAAGTCCGCGCCGCCGTGCTCAACCGGCCAGTTGGTGGCGGCCCAGCCTTTATCAGCCAGGCGTTTCTGCCAGCCGACAATGTCGTCTTTGGAAATCCGTCCCTGGGCGCTGCGCGCCTGTTTGTCGCGTATTTCCTGCGGCCACGCCGTCTCCAGCCAGCTGCGCACTTCCTGTTGAAACTTTCTGTCTGCTTCGTCGAACGATATATCCAAGGCAATTCACCCGTTCAGTTTTAAAATTCATCCGGTCAGCGCTTTGCCGACCACTCTTATGGCGAGGGTTTCTTCCGCGCCTTCAAAAATACTTAATACCCGGGCGTCAGCAAAATAGCGGCTGACGGCGGTTTCCTCAGCATAGCCCATGCCGCCGTGCAGCTGCAGGGCTTCCCGCGTAACCCATTCCGCGGCCCGGCAAGCGAGCAATTTTACCAGACTGGCTTGCATTGCACCCTCACCCCGGTCCATCAATCCGGCAACTTCCATGGTGAAGGCCCGGCAGGCGCAGATGTGCGCCGCCATTCTGGCAAACTTGCCGGCGGACAGCGGATAGTCAGCCACCGCGCGGCCGAATACCCGGCGTTGCCCGGTGTATTGGGCCGCGTCTTCAAACGCCGCCCGCATCAACCCGCATGCCCGCGCAGCGGTCTGCAGGCGGCCGCCCATAAAGCCGCGCATGGTGTAGTAGAAGCCTTTGCCCAGACCGGCTTCAGCGCCGATCAGGTTGTCCGCCGGCACGAAGTAATCATCGTAAAACATCTCGTATGAGTGCATGCCGCGGTAACCGATGGTGGCAATCGCGCGTCCGCTGACCTGACCGCCGCCCGGCTGCCGGTGCACAAAATCGTGGCCTTGGTACTCGGGCTTATCCACCACAAACAGGCTCAGGCCCTTGTGCGGCGGTTGGATCTCTGGGTTGGTGCGGGCCAGCACCAGGATGGCGCCGGCCTTGCCGGCAAATGTACACCAGGTCTTGCCGCCGTTCAGCAGCCAGCCGCCCTCGGCGGGCGTGGCGCGCAGATTAACGCTGGCCACGTCGGAACCCGTGTTGGGTTCAGTCACGGAAACCGCACATAACGGCTCGCCGGCCGCCAGACCGGGCAACCAGCGTTGTTTCTGAGCATCCGTGCCACCCTCCAGAATAGCCCGGGCCATGATCTCGGGACGGGTGATGAGGCTGCCCGCCGCGCCCAGCGACCCCCGCGACAACTCTTCGGTAACAATTACCATGGCGCGGCTGTCCTCGCGGTCATCGGGTTTCAGACCGCCGTAGCGCTGGGGCACCGAGAGGCCAAAACAACCCATTGTCTTGAGCGGCTGCAGAATGGCATCGGGGATGAGTTCGTCACCCCGGTGGATCTGTTCCGCCCGGGGTTTCACCACCTCATTGGCAAACTCATGGAAGGTATCGCGCATCATGCGGTGTTCATCGTCTTCCTGCAGCAGGGGGATGCCGCGGCGCAGGAATTCAGCCCCCAGTTCCGCCATGGCGGCCGGCGCCAGCGCCTCGTTATGCGCCGGCGGTATATCCGCTGCCTGCAGGCCAAATGACTGCGGGTACAGGCGCAGGCGCTGGGTGACCTGGGCCACAACTTCGGCGCTGTAGTAGCGTGCCGCTGCCTCGAGTAGAGGATCACCGCCGGCCTGTCGCAGCAGCGCCCGGGCCGCGGACACCTCCGCTTCGCTGAATGCCAGGTCATAGAGTTGCTGTTGTTCGGTATCCAGATCACCTTGCAGAAAACCCGCAGCGCGTTGCAGCAGATTCTGTACCTGGTCCAGGTAGTTCAATTCAGCTTTATTCATAAGGCAGCATGTTATGACGGCTCAGGCGTGCGCCGGGTTAAGTGCACAGCTTTGCGTTCAGCATATTTCCGGTGTGTTTGGCGGGCGCAATTATGCCCTAAATCGCCGCCCGGCACCGCTCTGCTTAACCACGGTCATATCAGTTGCGCCGGGGCTGTGCTATAAACCGCGCACTTTAACCGGAGTAGCTTATGGATGCGGATTCCGCCGTCAGCGCGGCGCGGGAATATTTCCTCAACCTGCAGAGCCTGATCTGCGAGCGCCTGGCCGCGGTTGACGGCGCCGCGCAATTCAGTCTGGAACAGATTGACAACCCCCAGGGCGGATTGTCGCAACCCAGGGTGCTGGCAGCAGGCGCGCACATAGAAAAGGCCGCGGTGCAGTTTACCCACTCCATAGGCGACTCGCTGCCGCCGGCAGCCACGGCACGCAACCCGCATCTGGCCGGCAACCGCTTTCAAGCCACCGCCATTTCGCTGATTGTGCACCCCTGTAATCCGCACGCCCCCACCACGCACATGAACCTGCGGTTTTTTGTCGTCGAAGCGGAACAACCCGTCTGGTACTTTGGCGGCGGCTACGACCTCACTCCGTTCTATCCGCGCAGCGAGGACATTGTGCACTGGCACAGGACCGCGGCGGCGGCGGCCGGGGAGCATTACCCCGCGCTGAAAAAGCATTGCGACGAATACTTTTATCTGCCTCACCGGCAGGAATGCCGGGGTGTCGGCGGACTGTTTTTCGACGACTGGAGCGAAGGCGGTTTTGACGCCAGTTTTGACTTTACCCGGCGGATTGGGGATTCCTTTCTGCCCGCTTACCAGCCGCTGCTGGAAAAGCGCATCCACGAACCCTACAGCGATGCCCAGCGGGATTTCCAACTTTACCGGCGCGGCCGTTACGCTGAGTTCAACCTTGCCATCGACCGCGGCACCCAGTACGGCATGCAAAGCGGCCGGCGCATCGAGTCGGTGCTGGCATCGCTGCCGCCGCTGGTTCGCTGGGAATACAACTATCAACCGGAGCCCGGCAGCGCCGAACACCAGCTCACCGACTACTACCTGCAGCCCCGCGACTGGCTGGCGGAGGCTGAGGGTACGGCTGTGGATAACTCTGGGGATTAAAGCTGGATCAATCTGCAAAGTGTGCAGATATCACACACTTGTCATATAACGAGAATATTAATTCTATAAGTATCAGTGGGTTACAGAAGCTTTAGATTTTCTACTTCAATTCACCGCTGCGGCTTGAGATTCCCCGCCGTGTGAATAAACCTCATTCGTTCACCAGGGTCAGACGATCCCGGACTTCCACAACCCCCCGCACATCCCCCGCAATCCTCACCGCTTTCTGCCGCGCATACTCGGAAGGCACCCGGCCGTACAGGGACACCACGCTGCGGTTAACTTCCACGTTGATACGCAAGCCCTTGATCTCGTCATCCCTGACCAGTGCCGTTTTGACGGCAGCCTGTATACCCACATCGTCGGTAAACTCGCCCACCGTGCGGCTGCCGCCTTCTTTGTAGCTGGCGCAGGCGGTCAGCAGGCACAGCAGCGTCAGGAGCATGAGAATCCCGGCGGGATGTCTGATATAAAGTGGCTTTGCAGGCAATGGTTTCTCCTGATTCTCGCGGGTAGTCCGTGCGCCTTTCTATCACAGCTGCCGGAGGGGAGCCAGGCATGACAGACAACACTTACCCGCCTTTTGAAACCCTGGCTGAAGGGTTGCGTTTTCCGGAAGGTCCGATCGCCATGCCGGACGGCAGCATCATCCTGGTGGAAATTGCCCGCGGCACCCTGTCCCGGGTGACGGACAAAAGCATCGAGGTGGTTGCGCAGCTGGGCGGCGGCCCGAACGGTGCCGCCATCGGCCCCGACGGCCGCTGTTATGTGTGTAACAACGGCGGTTTCCAATGGCATGAGCGCAACGGCCGCTTGTATCCGGGTGACGAGCCGCCTGACTATTCGGGCGGCCGCATCGAAGCGGGGGGCCTGCAAAGCGGCACGGTTGACGTATTGTACAGCCACTGCAACGGCCAGCCGCTGCGCGGCCCCAACGACCTGGTATTTGACCGCCAGGGCGGTTTCTGGTTTACCGATCACGGCAAATCCCGGCCCCGGGAACGCGACCGCACCGGCGTGTTTTACGCCCACGCTGACGGCAGCCGCATCG
>JANQOA010000229.1 GCA_028279305.1 Pseudomonadales bacterium | reverse complement strand
TCGTAGGCCGGCTCGCCGTAAGCGAAGTCGTAGCGCAGCCGCGGCCGCGGACCGCGCTGGAACAGTTCCGCGGGCACCTCGTTCTGCAGGCGGCGGCCGTAGTCGGAAAGTACCGCAGAGATGCCGCCCGCGCCCGGGGGAGACACGTCGCTGACCGGCGGCTGAGCAATTTCAGCTACAAACGTGCCCGCGCCGCCGCGGGCGGTCAGATAACCCTCGCTGGTGAGCTGCTCGTAAGCATGCAGCACCGAGTTGCGGGAAATGCCCAGTTCCGTGGCCAGGCTGCGCGATGGCGGCAGTTGCGTGCCGGCGGCAAAACGGCGCGCCAGAATCGCGTCCCGCAACTGGGTGTAGACCTGTTGCCTGATGGGCCTGGTGTTGTCGAGTTGTAATGCAATCAAGCGGCTGCACCGGTTATAAATTGGCTCCTTCAACTTTATTGTTTTTGGCTCTTTTGTGGAACCGTTGTTCAGGCACACTGGGCCGGCATCCTGTATATCGGTTCGAATCCACAATGGCTGACAGCTTCAGAATCAAACCAAGCAGCCTCACCCGCCTGCGCCGGGCAGCCGCGCGCGGCTCTTTTGCACGCAGCGATATCTACGCCATTCTTGATGCCACGCCGCTCTGCCATGTGGGACATCAGGTGGATGATCAGAGCGTGGTTACCCCCACCTGTCATTGGCGGGTGGATGACCGGGTGTATTGGCACGGTTCCAGAGCCAGCCGTACCATGCAGCAGGCGGTTGGCCGGAAGGTATGCCTGACGGTCACCCACCTGGATGGTCTGGTGCTGGCGCGTTCGGGTTTCCATCACTCAGCCAATTACCGTTCTGTGATGGTGTTCGGCACCCCCCGGGCGGTGGCGGACGATGATGCAAAAATTGCCGCGCTGGAATACTTTATAGAAGGCTTGTTTCCGCAGCGCTGGCGGACGCTGCGGGCGCCGTCCCGCAAGGAGCTGAACGCCACCACAGTCTTGTCACTGCCCATCGAGGAGGCATCCGCCAAGGTGCGCAACGGCCCGCCGGTGGATCTGGAAGCGGACCTGGAACTGCCGATCTGGGCGGGGGTGATCCCCCTGCACATGCAGCGCGGAGAGGTGCAGGCGTGCCCGCACAATCAAGCTGACCTGCCCGTGCCCGAGCATGTCAGCAGCTACCGTTTTGCACCTCCGCCCCAAATCAACGTTGAGGATTAAATGATGCCGGACCCGGTGACCCGACTCCAGGAGCAGCTGCGGAAGATTGACAGCAGCCAGCCGTTGCCTTTTGCCCTGCTGCACGGTGACGACCATATTGCCGTGATCCTCTACAAACCCCAGCTTGAGGACCAGCAGACACCCCACGACCAGGACGAATTCTACTTTATCGCCAGCGGCACGGCTGAGGTGAACATAAACGGTGAAGTTGCCGCCGTCAGCAGCGGCGATGCAGTATTTGTGCCCGCGCATGTGCAGCACCGCTTTGTCGGGCCATCGGAAGATTTTTCCTGTTGGGCGGTATTTTACGGCCCCCGGGTTAAACCGCCCGGCTGAGCCGGTTTAAGGTGAACGGTAATGTTAGAAATGCGACCCGGATGTGAACGCTGTGATGTTGACCTGCCCGCGGATTCCGCGGGTGCGGTGATTTGCAGTTTTGAATGCACCTTCTGCGTGGATTGCGCAAGCGGTCCGCTGCAGGGGCGCTGCCCCAACTGCGGCGGTGAACTTGTTGCGCGGCCGCCCCGTGCCGCTGCCCTGCTGGAGAAGTTCCCGGCCAGCACTGCACGGGTGTTCAAACCGGCGCCGGATTGACGCCTTGGGTTTCGCCGGTCGGCAGGCTATGCTGGCTTGACTATCGGCTTCATACATATGCATGAGGACATGGTTGTCTGGCCGGTTTAAGTTGCGGCTTGTTCGCCGCCAACGCAAGTGAGCCCAGCATGTCGGATACACCACAGCAACCCATGGATAGCGGCAACGATGTTGCCCATGATGTGATTGAAGCCATTTACGATCTGCCCCTGGGCGGTCCCTGGAGCGACGTGCAGGAAGCGCTTTGCGGTTTCTGGGCGGAAGCCGGGCAGCAGCCGGATCAGGCACAGATTCAACGCCTGGAAAGACACTTCGAGCGGGTACTGGGCCTGCTTGAGCGGTTACCGGCGGAACAGAACCGCTGGCGCCGTGATCTTTACCGGATGCCGGTACCGGCCTGTACTTTCACCGCCCGCGGCGAGCTGGTGGACGCCAATGAATCCGGCCAGCTGCACCTGGGCATGGATACCGGCGCCCTGCGGGAACTGGACGAAGGCAACCAGAGGGCGGTGCGTAAAGCCTGTGAAACCATCAACGGGCCGAACCCGGCCACCGCCGTGCTGTTGCTCAGCGGCGGCCGCCAGCTGCGTTTGTACCTGAACCGCCTGCCCGACGACCTGCACCCGCAGAACCAACTGTATCTGGCGGTGATTGTCAGTCCGGTGCTGCCGGAAGCCAGCCGTGAACTGTTGATGGAACAGTACCGGCTGACCCCGGCTGAAGCGCGCTTATGCCTGCAACTGGCGGCGGGCAACTCGCTGGATGCCTTGTCTGAAACAGCCAAGGTCAAGAAGAGTACGCTGCGCACCCAACTGGCGAACTGCTTCAGTAAGCTGGAGGTTAAAAGCCAGCCGGAACTGGTAGCGGTGGTGCTGCACAACCTGTTTGCCGGCGCCCAGCTGGCCGGTGACCGGCAGTCCGCGCCGGTCTTAACACCCTATCTGGATCCCGAATTACACGGCTACCCGCGCTTTGCCACCCATAGCCGCGAAGACGGCGGCACGCTGGGTTACTTCGAATACGGCGACGCTGACGGCGTGCCCTGCTTTTATCTGCACGGCAGTCTCGACGGCGCGCTGATCATGAAAAATCAGAAACTCAGCGGCACCGGGGTGCGGCTGTTGGCGCTGGAACGTTACGGGGTGGGGGAGAGTACACCGGCGGCGGACCCCAGCCCGGAAGCCTACGCCCGGGACATCGCCCGCCTGGCGGATGCTCTGCAACTGCGCGCGTACGCGGTGATCGGGCGCTCCATGGGCAGTTGGGATGCGGTCAGCGTGGCGCTGGAAGACCCGCGTGCCAAGCTGCTGGTGCTGGCGGGCGGACGCCTGCCGGTTGCAGATCTTGAGCACCATACGGAACACCGTTCGTTCTACCGTTCGCTGTACCATGCCATCTGGCATTCGGAGGTGATGGGCCGGCTGATGTTGCGTGCCATGCTGCTGCAACTGCGCGTTAAGGGCCCCGGCTACTTTGTACGCGACAGTGAAGAGCTGCCGATGGTGGAGCGCAAATTGATTGCCGACCCCATGTATCTGCGGCACATGAAAGCGCTGTGGCTGCGCGCCGCGCTGCATGGGGCTGAACCCATCCATGCGCACCTGTCGCTGTACCGGCAGCCGGTAGCGGACCCGCCCTGGCGCAACCTGAAAACGCCGGCTTTGCTGGTGCACGGGGATGCGGATACCGAGGTGCCTATCGAGCGTCTGGTGGAGCAAACCCGCAGCTTCAAGCAGCGCCAGGTGGTCGCCCTGCCCAATATCGGCCACCGGCTGGTGCATGTCGCCATGGGTGAGTTGCTGCACACCGTGCGCGAAACCTGGCGTAATCTGTGAAACAGCGGCCGCTGCCGTTACCGGGCATTGCGC
>JANQOA010000225.1 GCA_028279305.1 Pseudomonadales bacterium | reverse complement strand
GGTCATGTCAGCGGAAAAGGATCAGGATCCGGACATTGCATCGTTGATCGGCACCTCAGCGGCTCTGGCCATTTCCGGCATTCCCTTTGACGGCCCCATCGGCGCTGCCCGGGTGGGTTACAAAGACGGTACTTATCTGTTGAACCCGGGTTATGAAGCCCTGGAAACGTCAGAGTTGAATATGACTGTGGCGGGTACCGAATCCGCGGTGCTGATGGTTGAATCCGAAGCCAAAGAACTCAGCGAAGACGAGATGCTGGGCGCGGTGCTGTTTGCTCATCAGGAGATGCAGGTTGTAATCGAGGCGGTTAAAGCCCTGGCTGCGGAAGCCGGTAAGCCGGCCTGGGACTGGCAGCCGGAACCCGCCAACGACACCCTGCTGCAGCAGGTCAACGATGCGGTTAAATCGGATCTGGGTGATGCCTACCGCATCAGCGATAAGATGGAGCGGCAGAACCGGGTTGGTGAACTGCGCAGCCGGGCTGTTGAACAGTTGGCCGGCGAAGAGGACGGTGCCGCGGCTGCTGAAGAAGTGGCTGAGCTGTTCGGTAAAGTAGAGAAAAACCTGGTGCGTCAGCGGGTCCTGAACGGTGAAGCGCGCATCGACGGCCGCGACCTGAAAACCGTGCGGCCGATCAGCGTGGAAGTTGGCGTACTGCCGAAAACCCATGGCTCTGCATTATTCACCCGGGGTGAAACTCAGGCGGTGGTTGTTGCCACTCTGGGCACCCTGCGCGACGCGGCCATGGTTGACGCCCTGGAAGGCACCTTTAAAGACCAGTTCATGCTGCATTACAACTTCCCGCCTTACAGCGTTGGTGAAGCTGGTTTCATGGCTGGTCCGAAACGGCGTGAGATTGGTCACGGCCGCCTGGCCCGGCGCGGGGTGGCGGCCACCCTGCCGGATGAAGAGGCTTTTCCTTATACCATCCGCGTGGTGTCCGAGATTACCGAGTCCAACGGTTCCAGCTCCATGGCCAGTGTCTGCGGCACTTCTCTGGCGCTGATGGATGCCGGGGTGCCTGTCACCACGCCGGTGGCCGGGGTGGCCATGGGTCTGGTGAAAGAAGGCAATAAGTACGCGGTACTGACGGATATCCTGGGGGATGAAGATCACCTGGGTGATATGGACTTCAAGGTAGCCGGGTCCAGCAAAGGCGTGACCGCCCTGCAGATGGACATCAAGATTGACGGCATTACCGAAGAAATCATGGAAGCTGCGTTGCAGCAGGCCCATGAAGCCAGGCTGCACATTCTCGGCGAGATGAATAAAGTCATTGACGCGCCGCGGCCGCAGCTGTCCGACAATGCGCCGGCCATGACCAACATCAAGGTGCATCCGGACAAGATCCGCGACATTATCGGCAAAGGCGGCGCCACCATCCGCAGCATTGTGGATGAAACCGGCGCTGAGGTGGATATTGACGACGACGGCAATGTACGCATCTATGCCGCTAACGCGGATTCAAAAAATGCCGCGGTAGCCCGCGTGCAGGAGATTGTTGCGGAAGCGGAGGTGGGCAAGATCTACCACGGTAAGGTAGAGCGCATTGTCGACTTTGGTGCATTTGTTAACATCCTGCCGGGCAAAGACGGCCTGCTGCACATCTCGCAGATTGCGGAAGAGCGGGTGGAAACCGTCACCGACTACCTCTCGGAAGGTGAAGAGGTGGATGTTGTGGTGCTGGACGTTGATCAGCGCGGCCGTATCAAGCTGTCGATCAAAGAGCTGTCCAAATATCAGGACAACGACGACGCGGAAGAACCCGCAGACCAGCAGGCTGAAGCTTGAGAAAACCGATTAGCGGTTTTCCCGGTTGCTGATCAGGTCGTCAACGACGCTGGGGTCCGCCAGGGTAGAGGTATCGCCCAGGTTATCCAGTTCGTTGGCGGCGATCTTGCGCAGGATCCGGCGCATGATTTTACCGGATCGCGTTTTCGGCAGACCCGGGGCCCATTGCAGAATGTCCGGTTTGGCAATGGGTCCTATCTCCGTTCTCACGGATTCCACCAGCTCCTGCTGCAATTCTTCAGGATCGCGGTTGTCGCCGGCCATTAACGTCACGTAGGCATAAATGCCTTCGCCCTTCACGTCATGGGGATAACCCACCACCGCGGCTTCCGCCACGGATGGATGCAGAACCAGGGCGCTTTCCACCTCGGCAGTGCCGATGCGGTGGCCGGAAACATTTAACACGTCATCAACCCGCCCGGTGATCCAGTAGTACCCGTCAGCGTCCCGGCGCGCGCCGTCACCGGTGAAATAAAACCCCTTGTAGGTGGAGTAGTAAGTTTCCACTACCCGTTGGTGGTTGCCGTAAACGGTGCGTATCTGCCCGGGCCAGCTGCCTGTAATCACCAGGTTGCCGGATGCCTCTGTGTCCTCAAGCACCTTGCCGTCCGCGTCAACCAGTGCCGGCTGCACGCCGAAAAACGGCCGCGTCGCGGAGCCCGGTTTCAGATCGGTGGCGCCCGGCAGGGGAGTGATCATGATGCCGCCGGTCTCGGTCTGCCACCAGGTATCAACAATGGGACAACGCTGGCCGCCGACTACGTTGTAATACCACTCCCACGCCTCCGGGTTAATCGGCTCACCCACGGTACCCAACAGTTTCAATGTACTGCGCTGGGTGGCGGTAACAAACTCGTCACCCAGACCCATCAGTTGCCGCAGCGCGGTGGGTGCGGTGTAAAAGATATTCACCTGGTGTTTGTCCACCACTTGCCAGAAGCGTGACGCATCCGGATACGTGGGCACGCCTTCAAACATAAGGGTGGTGGCACCGTTGGCCAACGGTCCGTAAACGATATACGAGTGCCCGGTGATCCACCCCACGTCAGCGGTACACCAGTAGATGTCACCGTCGTGGTAGTCAAAAACGTGCTTGTGGGTCATGGCCGCCTGCAGCAGGTAACCTGCGGTGCCGTGTTGCACTCCCTTGGGTTTGCCGGTGGAGCCCGAGGTGTAGAGGATGAACAGCGGATCTTCCGCATCCATCACCTCCGCTTCACAGGCGCTGGGCTGGCTGGCGGTGAGTTCGTCGTACCAGACGTCACGCCCGTCCTGCCAGCTCACGTCGGCGCCGGTGCGGCGCACGGTAACCACGGTATGCACGTTGGGGCAGTTGGCCAGTGCCTGTTCGGTGTTTTCTTTAAGTGGAATGGGTTTGCCGCCGCGGATGCCCTGGTCCGCGGTAATCACGGTCTGGCAATCCGAATCCAGGATACGGTCCTGCAGTGACTGGGGTGAAAAGCCGCCGAACACCACGCTGTGAATGGCGCCGATTCTGGCGCAGGCCAACATGGCGTAGGCTGCTTCCGGGATCATCGGCATATAGATGCATACGCGGTCACCCTTTTTCACACCGCGGGCGCGCAGCCCGTTGGCCAGCTTGCACACTTCGTCGGAGAGTTGCTGGTAGCTGATATGGCTGCTGTCATCCGGATTGTCACCTTCCCAGATAATGGCAGTCTGGGCCGCGCGCTGCGGCAAATGGCGGTCGATGCAGTTGTGGGTGACGTTCAACTGGCCGCCCAGGAACCAGCTGATGTTGCCGGCTTGCATGTCTGCCCGGCACACCGTCTGCCAGGGTTGCAGCCATTGCAGGAACTCTTCAGCCTGTTGCGCCCAGAACGCCTCCGGGTCTTCAACGGACTGCTGATACATCGTCAGGTACTGCTCGTTGTTGATAAAACTGCGTTCTGCAATTGCTGCGGGAACGGGATAAACCTGGCTCACGTCGCCACCCTCCTCAAGCCGTTAAATGCGGCGGACGTTGGCGCGGCTTAGTGCCTGGACTTTATGTGATCGATAAGGCCCTGGGTCGCCGGATCCTGTGCTGTCCGCGAATCTTCTCCGGGCGCCTCTCCGCATACCGTGCCGGAGAGTTGCGCATGGATGGGGATGGCCAGTTCTTTGCCCAGCTCCACCCCCCATTGGTCGAAGGAGTTTATATTCCAGATTGCGCCTTGGCAAAACACCTTGTGCTCGTACAGCGCCAGCAAAGTACCCAGGGTGGCGGGGCTGAGTTCGTCCAGCACAATCGTCGTGGTGGGATGGTTACCGGGCACGTGGCGGTGCGGCTCGTCCGCGGCTGCGGCGAAACCCAGCGCCATGGCCTGGCTCTGACCCAGGGCATTGGCCAGCAGCCAGTGGTGATGGTCGCGCATGTTGCGGTCGTCGCCGGCCACCAGGATAAAATCCGCGGTATACGCCCGCGTGCCCTGGTGCAGCAACTGATGATAGGCGTGCTGACCGTTGGTGCCGACGCCGCCCCACAGTACCGGCATGGTGTGGTAGTCGACCTTTTCGCCGTCGACGGTCACGGACTTGCCGTTGCTCTCCATCTCAAGCTGTTGCAGGTAATCGGGCAGCAGACGCAGGCGCTCGTCGTAACACAATACCGCCAGGCTGCCGGCACCAAGAAAGTTATAATTCCAGGTAGCAATCAGCGCGCTCAGGGTGGGCAGATTTGCGGCGGCGGATGCCTGCAGCAGATGCTCATCAGCCTGCCGCGCGCCTGCCAGAAAGCGGCTGAACTGATCCTCGCCGATGGCCAGCAGCAGCGGCAGACCCACCGCCGACCACAGCGAGTAGCGGCCGCCCACCCAGTCCCACATGGGGAACAGGTTTGCCGCATCCAGCCCGAATTCCACTGCCGCCGGCACGTTGCTGGTCACGCCGATAAAGTGGCGGCTGACCCCGGCCAAGGCGTTGGTGCGTTCGATAAACCAACTGCGCGCGCTGAGGGCGTTCTGTTTGGTCTCCAGGGTGCCGAAAGACTTGGAGGCAATAATAAACAGCGTGGTTTCCGGATTCAGTCCGTGCAGCACCCGATGAAAGATGTTGGCATCGATGTTGGCGATGAAGTGCAGCCGCAGCGCAGAGCTGTGGTAACCGCTGAGGGCTTCCACGGCCAGTTCAGGGCCCAGATGGGAGCCGCCAATGCCGATGTGCACCACATCGGTAATCGCTTTGCCGCTGAAGCCCAACCAGCGGCCCCCGCGGATTTGCGCGGCAACGTCATTCAACTGCTTCTGCACATCCTCTACCGCCTGGCGGGTGGCGGTGTCCACCTGGGCGCCGCCGCGCAGGGCGGTGTGCAGTACCGCACGCTGCTCGCTGGCATTGATCACGTCGCCGCTCAGCATATGCCGGGTTTTGTCCGCCACCGCGGTCTGCTCAGCCAGGCTTAACAGGTGGGCTATCACTTCGCGGTTCAGCCGCTGTCTGGTGAAGTCAAAGTGGCAGCCGTTCAATTGCAGCCGCAGCTGGCGGTTGCGCTCATCATCATCCAGACAGGCGGCGAGGGGCGTAGCGGTCAGTTGCGCGGCCGCCGCGCTGAGTGCCTGCCAGGCCGGCAACTGGGTCAGGCTCACAAATTAAACCCGATGCTGTCGGAAAGGTGCAGTTCACCCAGCGAGACTTCACCGAGAATGCGGAATTCGCGGGTGTCCTCACCCGCGGCATTGAGGCTGTCCTCGTCCAGAATACAAAAGCGGTTGATGGTGAAGCCTGCTTCACGCAGGGCCAGGCGCGCGGTTTTTTCAATCTTAGGGTAGTGGCGGGCACCGGTCTTGATGGCATGGGCGGTGTTTTTCAGCGTTTCATACAGGATCGGCACTACCGCCTGGGTGGCGGAATCCAGATGCATGTATTCAGATGCCACCACCACCCCATTGGCATGGCGGACAGTGGGGATACACTGCACCTGGGTGCGGATATCCAGGTCGGTGACGAGCTGGCGTACCTGGTGGTATTCCACATAGTTCTTTTCACCCCACAACATAATGTCGGGTTGCACCAGATTGATGAGTTTCAGGTGCAACGTCATGCGGTAACTGTCCGCTTCGATGGCGCCCTGGGGGCTGGGCAGCTGCACCCGGGTGCTGTGGTCGATGCCCTGGGGGAACAGTTCTTCCTCCGCCGGTATAAACAGCATGTCCACGTTGTGCTGTTCCACGTAGCCGATATCCTGAAATTCAGGCGCGCTGACAACGTTGTCCATGCGCGGCTCGCTGCCCGGTGCAATCACCACGACCACCACGTCACTGACGGTTTTGGCAGCGTTCATCACCGCGCCGTGACCGTCGTGGAAGTGGCCGCGGGTGGTCACCATGGATACACAGCGGCGGCGCCCGGCGCTATGGCGCAGGGCATCCAGCTCTTCAGCAAGTTTGCGGATGGTGTGGGCAATGAGCATGGAAACTTCCGGTTTTTTCTAGCTGCTGGAAATTGGGCCGGTGTCCGCGGCCGCGTTGCTGGGTTAAGTGTACCGCGCTTGCACGCAGAAGGGTGTAAGCAAGTCGTAGCAGGCGGGTTCCATGGGCAGATTCTGTGAAGCAGGCCACATTTGCTGAATTATCCGTTGCAATTGACGCCGCTGCCCGGCGGCGGCGGTCAGGCCAGCAGCGACGGGTTTGGATTAAAAAACTGGCGGGTGCCGTCCATCGCAAACATGCGGTCCAGCAGGGCTGAAAAATGCAGGTGGTTGTTGGTGAAATCCGTGGCTGCGGCGTTGACGATGAGCAGCGGCGCGGCGTCGTAGTAATGAAAAAACTCGGTATAGCGGTCCGCCAGGGCGTTCAGGTAATCCGTTTCAATGTTCTGTTCGAACTTCAGACCGCGCCGGTGGATGCGCTGTTGCAGTACTTGTACCGGCGCCTGCAGATAAATCACCAGATCCGGTGCCGGCGGATCCATGGCCAGGTTGTCGTGAATCTGTTTGTACAGGCCGAATTCTTCTTCATCCAAGGTCAGCTCAGCAAACAAGGCGTCCTTTTCAACCATAAAGTCCGCCACCAGAGTCGGACCCAACAGATCATTTGAGGTAATGTCGCTCAGTTGCCGGGCGCGGTGCAGCAGAAAGAACAGCTGGGTCGGTAACGCGTGACGGTGTCCTTCCGCGTAGAAGCGGTCCAGGAAAGGGTTTTCCGCTGCCGGTTCCAGCATCAGCGGGAAGTGCAGGGCCTGCGCCAGCAGGCTGGCGAGGGTAGTTTTGCCCACCCCGATGGGCCCTTCAACAACTATGTAGCGGGGGATCTCATCCTGTTCTGCCGCCAGGCTCACCTTGCGGGTGATGTGGCCGGGTGTTTCGATTTCAACCGGGGCGGCGGTGCTCATGTCAACTGCGCAGAACTACTTGTTAAAGCCGGAATTGTAATCCGAACGCAGCTCATTGGCAGAGGCCTGATTGTTATTTTTTCCGCCCCGGGAGCGGCGGCGGCGTTTCCCGCCGCCCTTGGGAATGCTGTCGATCATTTTTTTGCGCTCAGCCTGGTCGGCATCCTGAAAGGTCTGCCACCACTCTCCGCAGTTGCGCAGTTTGTTGTTATGGGCACCGCGCAAGACCAGAAAATCAAAAGCCGCGCGGAACCGTTTGTGGCTGACAACGCGGTTGATGTGGCGGGGCTGGCGCGCTTCCAGGCGCGTCTGCAGTTGCCATACCTCGCGCGCGAACAGCGTAAACCGCCGCGGCAGGGAAATGTGCTGCTGCTGGATGGCAAAGGTATCCATGGCCAGTTCATAAGCCCGGCCCGGCGTGTTGTCCGGGTTCTGTTCGCGCTGGCGGGCCTGGAAGTCATCCCACAGCAGCACCGCCAGCAGGAAGCCCGGTGTGACCGGCATGTCTTCAGCAATACGTTCATCGGTATTGCGCATGGCGTCCAGCACCAGGTCGCTGTCCGGGTTGCAGCTTGGGAACAGGCTGCGGATCAGGGGGGTGTCTTTCAGCGACAGCCACACGGGTGCTGCGTGGCCGGTCAAAAACAGTTTGAGGAACTCGTCAAACAGGCGCGCTTTGGGGATTTCCTCCAGACGCTCCGCGGTGTCCTCAATATGGTTGAGGATCTGCGGGTCGATGGTGAAGTCCAGTTTGGCGGCAAAGCGCATGGCGCGCAGCAGGCGTACCGGATCTTCCGCCAGGCGCTCCTGGGGATCGCCGATGAAGCGCAGACGTTTTGCCGCCACATCTTCGATGCCGCCCACATAGTCGATAATTTCATTGCTGTTGACGTCAAAGTACAACGCATTGACGCTGAAATCCCGGCGGAACGCATCATCCGCCATGTCACCGAACGCCCGGTCTTTGACGATCAGGCCCTGGGCGTTGGTTTCAATGTGATCGTGTTTTGCCTGACGGAAAGTGGACACCTCTATCAGATTGCGGCCATAGCGCACATGTGCAATGGGGAAGCGGCGCCCAACCAGCCTGGAACGGCGGAACAGCGCCCGCACTTCTTCCGGCTTGGCGTTGGTCGCCACGTCAAAGTCCTTGGGGGTGACGCCGCACAGGGCGTCGCGCACGCAGCCGCCGACAAGATAGGCGTCAAAACCCGCGTCGTTGAGTTTCTGGATAACGTCCAGGGCGTGACCGTCCAGATCTTCCGCCGCAATGTTATGGTCGCGAGACCGGTTGGGTGAAACCGCAGCCACTACAACGGGGACTTGGTCGGATGCAGGGCCGGGTGGAGGGGGCTGGCCCCTGGACCGCGGCGGTTCAACATGTGCTCATGATTCTAATCAACCCGATTTTCCATATCTGCTTTGGCGTCCCGCCGCGGTCCGCGTTTACGCGTCTTGCGCCGTGGAATACTGAGCCTTTGGCGCCGCTCCCACAAGCTCTTGCGGCTGATCCCCAACTTTTCCGCCAACTCGGTTTCCGTCAACTGGTCCTGGTGGTCCAGCACAAAACGCACAAAATAATCTTCCAGCGAAGTCTGGTCCGGGTCGAGGTGGGGTTCTCCGGCGCTGCTACTGTCGGCGGCCGGTTCAATGGCTAACAGCGCCTGGGAAATCTCGCCCTGACTGTCGCTGAGGATAACCGCGCGCTCGATGGCGTTTTCCAGTTCGCGCACGTTACCCGGCCAATGATAACTGGTCATGGCCCGCCGGGCGTCGTCAGCAAAATTGAGGCTGTCTTTGTTGAGGCGGGTGGAGGTGCGCTGCAGCAGCCAATCCGCAATTTCCAGAATGTCGCCTTTGCGCTGATGCAGCGGCGGCAGGTCAAAACACACCACGTTCAGACGGTAATACAAGTCTTCGCGGAATTGCCCGCTCTCGGTCAGCTGGGAGAGGTTGCGGTGGGTTGCGGCTATCACCCGCACGTTGACGGTGTGGGTTGCGGAACCGCCGACGCGGCGGTTTTCACCCTGTACCACCTGCACCAGCCGCGCCTGGGCGGCCAGCGGCAGTTCCGCCACCTCATCCAGAAACAAGGTGCCGCCTTCAGCCGCATCGACCAGACCGCGGTGCGTACCCTGTTCGGATTCAAACTGTTCCAGGCCAAACAATTCCGCTTCGATGAGATTGTGCGGCACGGTGGCGCAGTTGATGGAAATCAGCGGGGCGGTGGCGCGGGTGCTGCCGGCGTGCAGGGCGCGCGCTACCAGCTCCTTGCCGGTGCCGGACTGGCCTTGAATCAGCACGGTGGATTGGGTGGGTGCCACCTTGGCGATGTTTTTCTTCAGTTGCAGCATGACCTCGGATGAGCCGATCATGGGAAACTGATGCAGGGTGTGTTGTGGTGACAGGTTGGCGTTGGCGGTTGCTCTTTCGATGGCGGCCAGCAGCGCAGCGGGTTCCACCGGCAGGGTCAGATAGTCAGCGGCACCCCGCTTGATGCAGGCGACCGCGGCCGGAATGGAGCCCGCCTCGGCCACAACAATCGTCGGCACGCAGTCAGCAACCTGGCGTAACTGGTCGTCGATGGCTTGGTCGTTACAGATTAGACAGGACAGGCGCTGCAGGTCCTGCAGGCTTGGAAGGCTGGTCTGATGTCGGGCCTCCTTACCCTGTTTGATGAGCATCTGCGCGAGCTTGGAACCCCGCTCTTCCAGGCCATCAATCAGCAATATTTCTGTCATGGCGCCACATCTTAACCCATATTCAAGCAGGAAAAATACCGGAGCACCGGGCTTCAGGGGGCGTTCACCAGCACTTCGGGGATCCGTTGCAGCTGCCAGTTCTGCCGGCCCCAGCGCAGCCACTGGCTGACCTGCCAGCGCGGTTGGCTGGGCGGCTGCTGGCCGAGAATGGTCAGCGCCGCCTGCAGGTTTTGCGCCGCCCGCCGGTCCTGCAGGGGGGGTGCATGGGTCTGCTTGGAGAGTTTGCTGCCGTCAGCGTGGCATAGCAAAGGAATATGCAGATAGGTTGGCCGCGGCAACTCCAGCAGGTCCATCAGATAGAGTTGCGGCGCGGTCACCTCAAGCAGGTCGCTGCCGCGCAGGACGCGGTTGAAATCCATGCCGTCATCCACCGCGGTGGCCAGGTTGTAGGCCCACAACTGATCGCGCCGGCGGACAATAAAATCGCCGGTGGTTGTGCGCAGGTCCGCCTGCATGGGTCCCTGCAGCAGATCCCGGTAGCGGATAACCGCGTTGGCCGCATTAACCGTAATGCGCAGCGCGGCGTCCTCGCGGGGTTGGCTGCGGCCGCGGCACTTGCCGGGATAAGGGCCTTTGCCGGCCAGGGCCCTACGCGTGCAGGTACAGTAAAACAGCAGCGGTTGCAGCCGCGCCAGCGCGTCTGCATAGCGGTGCCGGTGCGCTGACTGGAATTGTACCGGCGCGTCTGCTTCCAGGCCGTGGGCGGCCAGGCTGCTGAGGATGGCGTGTACCGCGTTGGGGTCCTGCCGGGGCGGATCCAGATCGTCGATGCGCAGCAGCCAGCGTCCGCCCTGCTGCCGTGCATCCAGGTAACTGGCCAGCGCGGTGATCAGCGAGCCCATATGCAGCGGGCCGGTCGGGGAGGGGGCAAAGCGGCCCGTGACGGGGTCAGCGGACATTGTCTGAGGCAGGGTTTGAAGCAGGGTTAGAGGCAGGCTCGTACGCCAACCGGATCAGCCGTGGATCTGCTTCTCTTTGATCTCGTCCAGGGATTTGCAATCCACGCATTGGGTTGCGGTGGGGCGTGCTTCCAGGCGCCGCAGGCCAATCTCGATACCGCAGGTGTCACAGTACCCGTAGTCATCCTGATCTACCCGGTCGATGGTCTGATCAATCTTCTTGATCAGCTTGCGCTCGCGGTCCCGGGTGCGCAGCTCGATGCTGAATTCTTCTTCCTGGGTGGCCCGATCTGCGGGATCAGGGAAGTTGGCTGCTTCGTCCTGCATGTGGTGCACGGTGCGGTCGACCTCTTCCATCAGCTCAAGACGCCAATTGGCAAGGATCTGCTTGAAGTGCGCCAACTGGTTTTCGTTCATGTATTTTTCGTTTTTCTTCGGCTGGTACGGCGTGAAGTTGCGGAACTGGGAATCTACCGCTGAGGTGCTGGTTTTGCCGGACTTGGAATTGGATTTAGCGGCGCTTGTTTTGCTTGAAGTTGCCTTTTTGCCGGCGGGCTTTTTAGCTGAAGTTTTTGCTTTAGCTGACATAAATCATCCTGTACAAAACGGGTAACCGGGCACCCAGAACTGCGAAGGGCGCGTAAACTACCAGAACAGAATGCGGAAAACCACCGCAAATTTCTGAACTTTTGATGGATATTTTCCGCGGCAATTCCAAGCCTTGTGGGCCGGGTGCTGTGCTGGTATACGACACTGCATGTTTGCCAAACGAGTGAATGAGATACAACCCTTCCGGGTGATGGAAGTACTGGCCCGGGCTGCAGAGTTGGAGGCTGCCGGGCACCGGGTGGTGCACTTTGAAGTGGGTGAACCGGATTTTGCCACTGCTGCGCCCATAGTGGAGGCGGGGCGCCGGGCGTTGGCTGAAGGGCATACCAAATACACGCCGGCAACCGGCATCATGCCGCTGCGGGAGGCCATTGCCGGCTACTATGAGGCTGCCGGCGTGGCGGTGGCAACTCAGCGCATCATTGTCACCAGCGGCGCCAGCGGCGGTTTAACCCTGCTCGCCGCCCTGCTGCTGGACCCGGGAGATGAACTGTTGATCACCGACCCGGGATACCCCTGTAACGAGGTGTTTGCCCGGCTTGCGGGGGCGCTGCCGCGGCCGGTGGTGGTGGGGCCGAACGATCAGTTTCAGCCGCAGGAGAGCGATCTGCTGGCGGCCTGGGGGCCGCACACCAGGGGCGCACTGCTGGCGTCACCGGCAAACCCGACCGGCGCCATGCTCAGCCGCCAACGTCTGCATGCCATCTGCCGGGCGTTGCAGCAGCGCGGGGGATTTCTGATCCTGGATGAAATCTACCAGGGCATTTATCTGCAGCAGCATACCGCAGAGTACCCCACCGGGCTGGCGGTTGCTGACGACATTTATGTGCTGAACAGCTTCTCCAAATATTTTGGCATGACCGGCTGGCGGCTTGGCTGGGTAGTGGTGCCCGAAGCGGCGGCGGATGCGGTCACCCGGCTGGCGCAAAATCTGTTTATCTCACCCAGTACACCGGCCCAGTATGCCGCGCTGCAGGCCTTCTCCGCGGAGGCCCAGGCCATCCACCAGCAACGGGTGGACGCCTTCAACCAGCGTGCCGGGCTGTTGGTGCAGGGTTTGCAGCAGTTGGGGTTCAGAATTCCGGTGCCCCCCCAGGGGGCGTTCTACGTTTATGTGGATATCTCCCACACCGGTCTCGATAGCGGTGAATTCTGCCGCCGTCTGCTGGATGAGTTTTATGTGGCGGTGACACCGGGTGCGGATTTCGGCAGTCATGACGCCGGCCGTTACGTGCGTTTTGCGTTTACCACGGATGAAGCGTCCATGCGCCTGGGACTGGCGCGTCTGCAGCAGGCGCTGAGCGCGTGGGGCGCGGCTTGAAGCTGCCGCCGCTGCTGCAAGGTGTGTTGCTGCGCCGCTACAAACGTTTCCTGGCGGATATTGAATTGGCGGACGGCCGCCGCATCACCGCACATTGCCCGAATACCGGGGCCATGACCGGCTGCGCTGAACCCGGCTGGCGGGTGTGGGTATCTGTCTCCGACAACCCGAAACGCAAGTACGCCCACACCTGGGAACTGGTGGAGACGGATACCGGCATAGCTTCGGTAAACACGGGGCGGGCTAATGCTCTGGTGGCGGAGGCGCTGGCGGCCGGCGCCATCAGCCTGTCCGCGCCGGTGCACAACATCCAGCCGGAAGCGCGCATACCGGAAGGTGACGGGCGCTTCGATTTTTGTCTCGAAACTGCCGGGCGGCGCGTGTACGTGGAGGTTAAAAGTGTCACTCTGCATGTCGGTGCCGGCGAAGGTGCATTTCCCGACGCGGTCAGCAGCCGGGCGCTGAAACATCTGCAGGCGCTGCGGCGGCGCGTCGCGGCGGGTGACGGGGCGTTGTTGATATTCTGCGCCCAGCACAGCGGCGTGCAGCGGGTGCGCGCTGCGGCGGAAATTGATGCGCAATATGCGCAGGCTTTGGCTGAAGTCCACGCTGCCGGTGTGCAGGTGGCGGCTTACGGCTGTGCGGTGGATCCGCAGCAGGTGGTTATCAACCGCCCGCTGCCTGTGTCTCAGCTTGAATAACGTTGCTGCAGGGCGCGGTAATCCTGTACCGAGCTGAGGCGGGCGCCGCGCAGCGAGACAATATGCGCGGCGCAGTAGTTGGCGAAGCGTGCGGCATCCCGCGGCTGCGCCCCCTGCAGGCGCGCTGCCAGTACCGCCCCGGCGTAGATGTCGCCGGCACCGGTGGTGTCCAGGGCCTTGGCGGATACCCCTTCAGCATGCTGTTGGTTGTGGCCGCTGACCGCCACCGAACCCTGGGCGCCCAGGGTGACGTACAGCTCCGGGGCAATATCCTTTAACTGGGCAATGGCAATATCCAGGCGGTCGGTACCGGCCCAGGACAACGCTTCCTCTTCATTACAGAAGACCTGGTCAACCCCGTTGCCAAGCATCTTTTCCAGCGGTTCTCGAAACAGCGCCACCATGGACGGATCGGACAACGAGACTGAAACCTTTACGCCGGCCTCTTCGGCGATTTCCCGGCAGTGGATGGCAGCGGCGGTGCTGGCCTCGGAGGAACTGAGATACCCTTCCACATAGTAGTAACGGGAACCGCGCAGCGCATCGTTGGGCACGTCGCTGACGCTCAACTCGCTGGAGATGCCCAGGTCGGTGGTCATGGTGCGTTCAGCGTCTTTGCTGACCATGATGAAACACTGGCCGGAGCGCCCGCTTTTGGCCCGCGCGCTGGCATTAACATCAATGCCGGCGGCGGACAGATCGCGGATGAAAAAGTCGCCGACCTCGTCTTCAGCCACCTTGCATGTGTAGCCGGTGGTCAGCCCGAAACCCTGCACCGAATAAATCGTGTTGGCGGCGGACCCGCCGCTGCAGCGGCGCATCTGCTGGTCCGCCAGGGCGGTGGCCAGCTCGGTCATGCGCGCGGAGTCGACCAGCGTCATGTGGCCCTTGGTAATATTCTGCTCGCGCAGAAAACTGTCTTCAACGGCAACTTCGGTATCCACCAGGGCGTTACCGAGGCCAAAAACGTCGTACATTAAATTTCCTTAACTGAAATCAGATCGTGGCGAAGGCTTGATCCGCCGCGTCCAGGGTTTGCTGGATGATGTCGGGCGTATGGCAGAGTGAAACAAAACCGGTTTCGAAAGCGGAAGGCGCCAGATAAACACCCCGGTCCAGCATGGCGTGAAAAAAGCGGTTGAATTTGTCTACGTTGGAATTGGCCACATGGTCAAAGTGTGCCGCCGTGTCCACATCAAAAAACAGGCCGAACATACCGCAAACGTGGTTGGTGGCAACCTGGTGACCATGGGCGGCCGCCCGTTCCGCCAGCCCCTCAGTCAAGCTGGTGGTAGCCTCAGCGAGGCTGCTGTAGACCTCTTCCGTCAGGTGGCTGAGCATGGCCATGCCGGCTGCCACCGCCAGCGGATTGCCGGACAGCGTGCCCGCCTGGTAGACGGGTCCGTCGGGCGCAATGTGGGCCATCACGTCCGCGCGCCCGCCAAAGGCACCCACCGGCAACCCGCCGCCAACAATTTTACCCAGGGTCGTCAGGTCCGGTTTGATATTGTACAGCGCCTGGGCGCCGCCGCGCGCCACGCGGAAGCCGGTCATCACTTCGTCGAAGATCAGCAGCGCGCCGGCCGCCGCGGTAATGCGGCTGAGCCCCTCGAGAAAACCGTCCAGCGGCGGGATGCAACCCATATTGCCGGCCACCGGCTCCAGAATGACACAGGCAATCTTGTCCGGATATTCACTGAAGGCATCTTCCACCGCCTGCAGATTGTTAAACGGCAGGGTTAAGGTGTATTCCGTTACGCCCTGGGGTACCCCCGGCGAGTTGGGGATGCCCAGCGTCAGTACGCCGCTGCCGGCTTTAACCAGCAGGGCATCTGAATGGCCGTGGTAGCAGCCGGTGAATTTGATAATCATGTCGCGGCCGGTAAACCCCCGGGCCAGACGGATGGCGGACATGGTGGCTTCGGTACCGGAATTCACCATGCGCACTTTTTCGATCGCCGGCACCATGTCGATGACCTGTTCAGCCAGTTCGATTTCGCCTTCGGTGGGGGCGCCGAAGCCCAGCGCCTGCTGCGCCTGTTGCACTACTGCGTTGACCGTGGGTTGATGGCTGTGGCCGAGGATCATCGGCCCCCAGGAGGCCACGTAGTCGATATAACGGTTGCCGTCCACATCAAACAGATGCGCGCCTTCGCCGCGGGCAAAAAACACCGGGTCGCCGCCCACACCCTTAAACGCCCTGACAGGAGAATTAACGCCGCCCGGGATGCTGCGCTGGGCGCGGGTTATCAGTTCAGTGGAACCTGATCTGTCCATAGGTGCTGGTTTTCCTGTCGTGGCTGTGGCTTTGCGTGCGCCCTGGGGCGGCGAGATGATAGCTCATTCAGTGAGGTTGCGGTAATTGTCGATATGATTTTGCGTAACAATACCCACCACGGGCGTGATCATCGGCGCGGTGGTGCGGGTAACGCAACAGGCTTCCACCTGAGTTCTGGTCAGTGCCTGCTGCACCTGCATAACCGTGGCCTGGCTGCTGATGGTGGTCACGTCCATGCGCTGCCCCGGCAATTGCAGCAGGTTAATGTCCGCGTCCATATCTTCACGCTCTTCGATGAAAGCAGCCAGGTCGCCGGGGTTCAACACCGCGCGTACGCCGTTGCTGTCGTCATCGTTGACCACTATCCAGTTGGTCTGTTGTTTCAGCGCCACCTGGGCGTCAGCCAGGCTGATGTTTGCGTCCAGGCGCAGAAACGAACGGTCCATAATGGCGGTGACCCCGGCGCGCTGCAGGTGCAGGGCTACCGGGTTGGGCGGATACTGCAGGCCAAGGGTATTCAGCGTGGTGATGAAGACCGAGCGTTGCCCGAACACCTGGCTGCTGATGAGTGTGGCTACCACGATGATCACCATGGCCGGCATCATCAGGTTGGTGTTAGCGGTCATTTCGAGCACCGCCATAAGCGCTGCCAGCGGCGCCTGCAGCACCGCCCCCATCATCGCGCACATACCCAGCATGACGTAGAACGGTACGGAAATTTCAGCCCCCTGCCAGTACACCAGGCTGTTGCCGAAAATACCCCCCACAGCCGCCCCCAACATCAGGGTTGGGCCGATCAGCCCCACCGGCATACCCAGACCCACCGCCGCGGCACTGGTGACCGCTTTGGCCAGCACCAGCGCAAACATAATGCCGATGGAGACCTGGGCGACCATGATTTCGTTCACCGTGTCGTAACCCACCCCCATGACCTGAGGCAGCAGCACCGCCGCGCCCGCTGTGATCGCGCCGGCCAGCAGCAGGCGCAGCCAGAAAGGCCACTCAGCCAGGCGCGCGAACGCCTGCACCATCTGGATGTAGGCAGCCGCGATGCCGCCGATCAGCACGCCGCCGATAATCAGATAAAACACCTCGAACAGGGAGTGCATGTGTGAGGGCGGCACCATAAACGCCGGCTCGTTGCCGAAAAAATACTGGGTGATCAGGGTTGAAGTGACGGAAGCGACAATAATCGGCACAAAGCTGGCGATGGTGTACTCCATCATCACCACTTCCATGGCGAATATGACACCGGCAATGGGGGTGTTGAAGCTGCTGGCAATGGCGGCAGCGGTGCCGCAGGCCACCAGGGTGCGCAGACTGTTGTTGGGCAGGCGGAACTGCTGACCCATGAGGCTGGCGGCGGTCGCGCCGAGGTGAATGGCCGGGCCTTCACGGCCGCCGGACTGGCCGGTGGCCAGGGCAATGGCACCGCCGATAAACTGGATAACGGCATTGCGCAGCGGCAGGCGGCCCTGGTGCAGGCTGAGCCGCTCCATGACATGCACCACGCCGACCCGGCGTGCGGAGGCTGAGTAACGGTTCAACAGCAGGCCCAGCAGCAACGCCCCGGCCATCACCAGCATCACCCGTTCGGTGATCGGCAGGCCTTCAAAGTCTTCAGCGCCCTGGCCCGGCAGCAGCGCCAGGCTGCCGTCGATGACGTAGCGAAAGCTGATGATAACGCCGGCGGTCAGGATGCCGGTAAACACCCCTAACAACGCAAGCTGCGGCAGCGCTTCTACGTCCGCCAGGCGCCGCCGGAAAACTTCCAGGGAGATGGGGGGTTTTAGTTTCAGAGGGCGTTACTAATGCTTAGAATTGCAACTAAGTATACTGCCTTTGGATTACCGAATCCCTCGTTAGGATTTTTACCATTTCTATATTCAAGTCGAAGCCGGCGCTGCCGCAGTTGAAAGTGGTTGCCGACCAGCCGTGGCGCAGACCGCTGGTTATCCTGATGACGGCGGTGGTGGGGCTGGTATGCCTGCTGGTGGGCTTCGGGCTGGGCCAGAACCGGGAATTTGTCGACCGCGTAACCCGCAACGCCAACGCGGCTGAGCTGGAACAAGCCCAGGCACGCATAGATGAATTGCAAAGCAGCCTGATTGATGCGCGCCTGGCGGCAGACGTGCAGCGTGAAGCATCCCAGGCGCTGCGCCGCGACTTAACCAAAATGCGTGAACGCGGCCAGCGGCTGGACGAAGAAGTTACTTTCTACAAGAGCCTGATGGCGCCGGGCAGCCTGGTTAAGGGTTTGCAGGTGACCGAACTGGAGTTGCGCAACACGGATGACAACCGGATGTTCAACTTTGAGCTGTTGCTCACCCAGGTTGCCCTGCGGCGGACCTATATTTCCGGCAATGTGCGGTTGGACATCATCGGCCGTTTTGCGGAAGGCAAATACCCTGACGAGTTCGTTAAATCGGCGGACAGTGCAGCGGCAGAGCAGGGGGACCCGCAAAATACCGAGGTAGTGCTGTCTCTCACAGAAGTCAGCGAGGTAGAATCTTATCCTCTGAAATTCAAATTCCGGTATTTCCAGGATTTAGCGGGAGATATCGAGTTACCGGAACACTTCCTGCCCGCCCGAGTGCTGGTGACTGCTCAGCAGCAAGGCAAGGAGGCACTGCAGGAAAGTTTTCCCTGGCCTCAGTGGTAAGCGGCTCATGGACAGCACAATGGCTTTACCGCGGGATCTTTACAGCTAAGCTTCTTTATAACTGGAGATAGGGGTAGTCGTGGCGCGTAACAGGAACAAAATTGACAAAGGGGTGACCCTGATCGCCGCCCACACCGAGGTGGTGGGTGACGTGAAGTTTGCCGATCAATTGTTTATCAGCGGGCATGTGACGGGCAATGTGCTGGCGGACAATGAAAAAGCCACGGTGGTGATTGGCGACGAAGGCCGTATCACCGGCGAGGTGCGGGTGCCCAATGTGGTGATCAACGGTCTTGTTGAAGGTGATGTATATGCCAGCAACAAGGTTGAACTGGCGCCGCAGGCCAAAGTGCACGGCAATCTCTTCTATAAGCTCATCGAAATGCAATTGGGCGCGGTAGTCGACGGCCAGTTGATGCACGAACAGGACATGGCGGATCCGAAGAATGTGCATCAGCTGAACGTGGAGTCTTCAGCGGAATAAGCACCGGCGCGGTGCGCTTGCCTGAGAAGAGGCTCCTCGCCATAATCGGCGCCAGGGTTCCAGCAGTAGTTAGGTTGTAACGTATCCCATGCAGGCAGATATCTCATTTTCAGACAAAGCCGCGGCCAAGGTTAAAGCCCTGTTGCAGGCGGAGGGTGACGACACGCTGCGTCTGCGGGTGTTTATCACCGGCGGCGGCTGTAACGGCTTTTCATATGGCTTCACCTTCGACGAAGACGTTGCGGATGACGATGCCGTGGTGGACAAAAACGGCGTCAGCATGGTGGTAGACGCCATGAGTTATCCGTACCTGGAGGGCTCGGAAGTCGATTACGTTGAAGATCTCAATGGATCTCAGTTTGTTGTGGCTAATCCCAACGCCGCGTCTACCTGCGGCTGCGGTAATTCTTTTTCGATATAAGGTCCGCCTGCAAATCCCCCTCAAGCAGACCCGTCAAGCCGAATAGACTCCGCCCAGCACGCGGTAACCTTCCGCGCCGGTGACCGCCGGCTCGTTGCCGCTCAAGGTGTTGAGGGTGCGGTACGCCAGCCAGGCGAAGGCGGCGGCTTCCAGTGAATCCCCGTCTACCCCCACTGATTCGGTGGTGGTGACAGCCGCGGCATGATTAGCCTGCAACCGTTGCAGCAGGAAAGTATTCAGGCGGCCGCCGCCGCAAACCAGAATCTGCGCGGCGTCTGGCGCCCAGCGCTGCAGGGCGCCGCTGATACTTTGCGCGGTGAGTTCGCACAGCGTCCGCTGCACATCCGCGGGGGCCTGGTTCTGCAGCAGCGGCAGCAGCCAGCCGGTGTTGAAGTATTCACGCCCGGTGCTTTTGGGTGGCGGAGTGGAGAAATAGGGGTCCTGCAGCATCTGTTGCAGCAGTGATCTATCCAATCGGCCGCTTTCCGCCCAGCGGCCCTGGGCATCGTAATCCTGGTTGTGATGCTGACTGCACCAGCTGTCCAGCAGGGCATTGCCGGGCCCGGTATCAAAACCCAGGGGTGGATCGCTTAACACCGTAACGTTGCTGATGCCGCCGATGTTCAACAGTACCGCGTTGGAGTCCACCCCCGCACGGCCGGCAAACAGGGCTTGATGAAAAGGCGGCACCAGGGGCGCGCCTTCGCCGCCGGCTGCCATGTCCCGGCGGCGGAAATCCGCCACGGTGGTGAGGCCGGCAATTTCAGCAATACGGTTCGGGTCGCCAATCTGGACCGTGAAAGCACCGGGGCGGTGGCGGATGGTCTGGCCGTGGGACCCCACGGCAGCCACATCGCCGGCGTGCAGGTTATGTTGTTGCATGAATTGCCGCACGCTGGCACCGGTAAATGTGCCCAGGGCAGCGTCAGCAGCGGCAACCGCTTCAATGTCGTGAATCTGCTCCGGCTGCCCCAATTCGAGCAGCTGCGAACGCAGTTCCGCGGGCAACTCAGCGGCACCTGCAGCAATAATGTCTAGGGTCTGTTCGTGGATCTCAACAGCGGCCAGATCCAGCGCATCGACGCTGGTGCCGCTGATACATCCGATGTAGATCACGGATGTTCCGGGTCAGCGCGCCAGGGCAACAGAAATCTTGTTCTTGTAGTTGTCCAGCAGGTTGGAGTATTCAACGGTGTGGGCGCGGAACCGCTGCATCTCGGCTGCGTCGATGGGTTTGGCGTCCGGCAGCGACACGGTGCGCGGGTTCTTGTGAACCCCGTTAACCAGAAACTCGTAGTGCAGATGGGGGGCGGTCGCCCAGCCGGTGGCGCCGACATAGCCGATGGTCTGCCCCTGGCTGACTTTGGCGCCGCGTTTCACGCCGCGGGCAAATTTGGACAGGTGCAGGTACTTGGTCACAAACTGCTCGCCGTGTTGTATCACCACGTAGTTGCCGTTGGCCTGGGTGCGCGAGGCATGGGTGACTTTGCCGTCACCTGCCGCCAGTATCGGCGTACCTGAAGGCGCTGCATAGTCTATGCCGCGGTGCGGCCTGACGGTTTTCCACAGGGGGTGCACGCGGCGCAGGTTGAAGTTGGAACTGATGCGGGAAAACTCAACCGGGGCGCGCAGGAAAGCTTTGCGCATGCTTTCGCCGTTGGGGGCGTAATAGTCGTAGGTGCCGTTGTTGTTCTGGTAGCGGATGGCCCGGTAGTGTTCACCCTGATTAATAAACTCCGCGGCCAGAATTTCACCGTCACCGACAAACTCGTTGTTCAGGTACAGCTCTTCGAAAGCAACGTAGAAGGAGTCGCCGGGGCGAATGTCCAGCACAAAGTCCACGTCCCACTGAAAAATCTGCGCTAACCGCATGGTTAAGCCGTCGGACAGCCCGGCCCGCTGGCTGGCGACAAACAGGCTGTGGTCGATAACGCCGTGCCGGTAAGAGGTCACGCGCTCGGGCTCTGCGGTGATCTGCCGGGAAACAAATTCGTCCCCCTGCCGCACGTATTCCAATGTATCCAGGGGGCCGGTGGAATAGGTCAACGCCATCAACTGATTGTCAGCGTTAATTTTCAGCTGGAATTCGTGGCCGGGAAAAATACTCTTCAAGCGTGGCCCGAACTGTTTGCTGTTGCTGACCAGGTAAGTTTCGCGCGGAGACAGGCCTACGCGTTTGAAGATCTGCGACAGGCTGTCGCCGGGTTTAACGGCGGTGTGTACCGTGCGCCAGTCATCTTCGGGTTTTTTCACCGGCTCCGGCGCCACCGGCGCTTGCGGAATTTCCTCCGGAGCACCTATCAACTCGTGTGCCAGTTGGTCGGTATCCGAGATATCCAGCAGCACGGTTTCATTGGAAAACCGGTCTTCCGCCGGATCGGTATTAAACTTGGCGATGACGAAAGAACACAAGCCAAAACTAAGCAGGCCGATCAACGCCAGATGTGAACGTGGAAATTGCAACGCGGTGTACCGTCCTTTCTACTCGTTTTTACTTTTCAGGCTTTACACTCAATGCACAACTGCGTATCACCGTGCGCTCCAGAAGATACTGTCCTTCCCATGCTCGCCAGTTGCGCGCCTGTTCCCGCCGGATCTTCCCGGCGGGAGTGGGCCTGCTGTCCTTACGCAAACGCTCAAATCGCTCTCGTGAACGCTCAAAACGCTCTGCCAGCTACATTTTGGCAAAAAATATCTTCTAAAACCGTGGCTTACGCACGGTTGTTCGCAGAAAACAGCAGTGTATACAAAATTTTAGCCGGATTTAAACCCTTTCGTGGCCGGAATACGCGCCAGCTTGCGCCTGGTGGGTGTTTTGTTAAGGTGTTTTTTTGCCCGAAACCACAATGAACGGCGTCACATCCATGACCGATGATCTGATTGAGGAGCTTAACTGGCGGGGTTTGATTGCCCAGAGCTCACACCCGGAAGGTCTGGCGGAACACCTGCGCCAGGCGTCGCGTACCCTTTACTGCGGCTTCGACCCCACGGCGGACAGCCTGCACATCGGGTCGCTGGTGCCGTTGCTGACCCTGCGCCGCTTCCAACTCTACGGTCACCGGCCCATCCTGTTGCTCGGCGGGGCTACCGGCCTGATCGGAGATCCTTCTTTTAAAGATGATGAGCGTTCCCTGAACAGCGAGGCGGTGGTGGCCGGCTGGGTGGAGTCTTTGCGCAGGCAGGTTTTGCCGTTTCTGAACTTTGAAGGCAACAACGCTGCCATTATCAGCAATAACCTGGACTGGACCGCGGACATGAACGTGGTGTCTTTCCTGCGTGACATAGGCAAACACTTCTCAGTCAACGCGATGATTCAGCGTGATTCCGTCCGCAACCGGCTGGAGCGGGCTGAACAGGGGATATCCTACACTGAGTTCAGCTACATGCTGCTGCAGGGTATGGACTATCTGGAACTGGCCAGAGGTTACGATTGCACGCTGCAGATCGGCGGTCAGGACCAGTGGGGCAACATCATATCCGGCGTTGACCTGGTGCGCCGGCACCTCAGCCGCGAAGTCTACGCGTTGACCTTACCCCTGGTGACCAAGGCGGACGGCTCCAAGTTCGGCAAAACGGCCAGCGGCACCGTCTGGCTGGATGCTGAGAAAACCTCACCCTATACCTTCTATCAGTTCTGGTTGAACAGCGCTGACGGTGACGTGGACAGCTATCTGAAGATGTTTACTTTCCTCGATCAGGGGCAGATTGCGAAGCTGGCGGAGCATACCCGGCAGCAACCGGAACAGCGGCTGGCGCAAAAGCAATTGGCGGAACAGGTGACGGCCATGGTGCACGGCGATGACGCGGTGGCGTCCGCGCAGCGTATCAGTGAGTGCCTGTTTGGCGGCGATGTGCGGGGGCTGCAGCAGGAGGACCTGGCGCAGCTGCAATTGGACGGGCTGGAGACCACGGCGGTGGCCAGCGGTGAAGGCTTGTTAACCGCCATGGCTCAGGCGGGCGTGGCTAAATCCACCGGCGAAGCGCGCAAGCTGGTGCAGGGGGGAGGGGTGCGGCTGGACGGTCAGGTGGTGGAAGATGCAACCCGTACAGTGGATTTTGCGGATGGCTTGTTCGGCAAATATCACGTGCTGCGGCGGGGCAAAAAAGTCTATCACCTGCTGGTCAAAGCGGACTGATCAATTTCCTTAAAAATAATTTCATAATCTGTTGCACAGCGGTTGTGCCTCCGTATAATACGCCTCCCTTGCCGCGGGGCACTGACCCCGGCGGCCGCTCTTTAACAATAAAAAGTGAGTACTAGAACTTCTGGTTCCGGCGCTTGGCGGGTATTCGAAATCACAATGCAGCGATTTTGTATACCGGCACACAACAGGTGCTGGGGTAACGCCAGAACAAACTAGTACGACAAGCCATTCGTGTGGGAACACGTAATTCGTTTTGAGAGCAATGATTTAGCCGGATCATTAAACCGGCAACCTTCATTTTAAACTGAAGAGTTTGATCATGGCTCAGATTGAACGTTGGCGGCAGGCCTAACACATGCAAGTCGAACGAGAAAGCACCTTCGGGTGTGAGTACAGTG
>JANQOA010000215.1 GCA_028279305.1 Pseudomonadales bacterium | reverse complement strand
GCAGTTGTTGTTGCCCGGCGATATCCAGATCCGGCAGCATTATCTGCCGGCTGTAGCGCAGCAGCTCATCATCCTGCATCGCTTGGTTCTCCAGTTATGCGCCCGGCGGTCACCCGTGGAATGCCCGCCAGGTCCGGCAGCGTGCGGATGTCTGCAAAGGCGCGGGCGTCAAACAACGCGGCCACCGGTTCGCCCTGATCATAACCGTGCTCCACCAGCAATTGCCCGTGCGGGTATAGAAAATTCGGGGCGTGATCCACAATATGCCGCAGCGCGCACAACCCGTCAGCGCCGCCCACCAGTGCCTCGGCCGGCTCGTTTACCAGCGCCGGCAGATGCGGGTCCTGCGCGCGGATGTAGGGCGGGTTGCTGACAATCAAATGCCAGCGGCCGGCCAGGCCGTCAAACCAGTTGCACTGCTGAAATTCTATTTCAACCCGGTTGGCGGCGGCGTTGCCGCGCGCCACGTCCAGCGCCGCTGCACTGACATCCACCGCGGTCATCTGCAGGTCCGGCCGCTCGCGGGCCAGCGCCACTGCAATGGCGCCGCTGCCGGTGCCCAGGTCCAGTACCCGCGCGTCGGCGGGCAGCGTGCCCAGAGTCTCCAGGGCATGTTCCACCAGCAGTTCCGTTTCCGGGCGGGGGATCAGCACCGCCGGTGAAACCTTAAACGGCATACCCCAGAATTCCTGCCGGCCGACAATGTAAGCGGTGGGTTGTCCGCGCCGCATCCGGGCGGCTGCCTGCCCCAGCGCCTGCTGTTCAGCAACACTCAAGGGACGCTGCGGATGGGTGAGTATCTGTGCGCGGGACAACCCCAGCACGTGGTTCAGCACCACCTCGCAATCCAGCCTCGGCAGGTCAGCAGCTGCATGCAGCCACTGGCTGACGGTGGTCACTCGTCGCTGCCCAGTTGTTTCAGCTGATCCGCGTGGTGTTCCTGAATCAGCGGCTGCACCACCACATCCAGATCACCTTCGATAACTTCGTCCAGCTTGTACAGGGTCAGGTTGATGCGGTGGTCGGTGACCCGGCCCTGGGGAAAATTGTAGGTGCGGATGCGCTCGGAGCGGTCGCCGGAACCCACCAGCAAACGGCGGTTTTCCGCCTGTTCGCTCTCCTGGGCGGAGCGCGCGGCATCCAGCAGCTTGGCCTGCAGCAGAGACATGGCGCGGGCGCGGTTCTTGTGCTGGGAACGCTCGTCCTGGCACTCCACCACGGTGCCGGTTGGAAGATGCGTCAGGCGGATGGCGGAATCGGTTTTGTTGACGTGCTGGCCGCCGGCGCCGGAGGCGCGGAAGGTATCCTCGCGGATATCCTTTTTGTCGATCTCGATGGAGTCGATTTCATCCACCTCGGGCATGATGGCCACGGTGCAGGCGGACGTGTGAATGCGCCCCTGGGATTCGGTTTCCGGTACCCGCTGCACCCGGTGCGCGCCGGATTCAAACTTAAGCTGGCTGTAGACATCCTTGCCTTCGATGCGGGTGATGACTTCTTTGAACCCGCCGTGTTCTCCGGCCCGCTCGTTCAGCACTTCCACGCGCCAGCCCTTGTGTTCAGCAAACTTGTTATACATGCGGAACAGGTCGCCGGAAAAAATAGCGGCCTCGTCACCGCCGGTACCGGCCCGTATTTCCAGAAATACGTTGGAGTGATCGTTCGGATCTTTGGGCAGCAGCAGGGTCTGCAGTTCAGCGGTTAAGCTCTCCAGACGGCTGCCGGTCTGCTGGATATCTTCTTCCGCCAGCGCCCGCATCTCAGCATCGTCGCGGGCTTCTTCCAGCAGGGCGCGGCTGTCCTGCAGCTCTCCGTTCAGCTTTTCCACTTCCCGGTAGCAGTTCACAACCGGCTCCAGCTCGGCAAATTCTTTTGACAGCGTGGTGAATTTATCCCGCTCAGCCATGACTTCCGGATCCGACAGCAAGGCGGATACTTCCTCAAAACGGTCGTTCAACCCGGCCAGCTTGGCGGCCATGGATTCAGATAGAGCCATTACGTTAGTTGTCTTTCAGGTCAGCGCTGTCGCCGGTGCCGGGTGCATCCGGGCCGGCACTATTGTCTTCCAGACGGTACAGGGTGCGCAACGTATCCAGCAACTCGGTGCGCCCTTCAGCGCTGGCTTCCCGCATGGCCACCGTGGGTGCGTGTATCAGCTTGTTTGTGAGGTTGCTGCCGAAGCGGCCCAGCACCTGCAGCGGATCGGTACCCTTGGCCAGCTCGCGGCGGGCTTTTTCCAGCTCTTCCGCTTGCAGCGCCTGGGCCTGACTGCGGAAGGTGCGCAGCAACTCTTTGTCCTGGCTGACCCGGCGCTCGCGCAGATACAGGCGCGAGCCTTCCAGCACAAACCGCTCCGCGTGTTCCGCCGCTTCCCGGCGTTGCTGCAGGTTGCTTTCGATAATCTGGGTCAGATCGTCGATGGAGTAGAGATAGACGTCCGGCAGGTCGCCAACCTCCGGTTCAATATCCCGGGGCACCGCAATGTCCACCATAAACATGGGTTTGCGGCGGCGCTGTTTGATGGCTGCTTCCACCGCGCCTTTGCCCAGCACCGGCAGGGAACTGCCGGTGGAAGCAATCACAATGTCAAACTCCGCCAGTTGGGCGGCGACATCGGTCAACTGCATGGCCTGGGCGTTGTACTTGGCGGCCAGCAACTCAGCGTTGGCCAGGGTGCGGTTGGCTATGGCCATGCGGCCGAGCTTCTGACTGTGCAGGTGGTCTGCCACCAGGTTGATGGTTTCGCCCGCCCCCAGCAGCAGTGCGGACTTGGTGCCGATGTCGGAGAAAATCTGCTGGGCCAGGGATACCGCCGCGTAAGCTACTGAAACCGGATTGCTGCCGAGTTCGGTTTGCGTGCGCACTTCCTTGGCGGTGCGCAGGGAAATCTGCGACAGCAGGTGCAGTTCGGGCCCCAGGGTACCGGTATGGCGGGCTACCTCGTAAGCGGATTTCACCTGACCGAGAATCTGCGGTTCCCCCAGTACCTGGGAGTCCAGCCCGGATGCCACCCGCATGAGGTGTTTGGCGGCGTCCTGGTCCCAGTGCTGGTAAGTGGCGTCCGCCAGTTCGCCGGCGCTGACCGGACGGTTGCGGCTGAGCCAGTAAGCCAGATCAGCTTCCGCATCCGGATGCAGGGCGCAATACAGTTCGGTGCGGTTGCAGGTGGAGATAATGGCCGCTTCCGAGACCCCGGCCACATCCCGGGTAACCTGGTTTAAGGCGTCGCGCACGGCGTCTTCGGGAAAGGCAATACGCTCGCGCAGCTCAATTGAAGCCGTGCGATAGTTCAGTCCGTATGCCAATATGCTCATTGCTGCAATACACCTCTATGGCTCCCAATGATAGCAGATTGGCCCTGCCAGGCTCGAACTAAGTCCTTATTTTGCATAGCTATTTTCTACCGCCTGGGGTGCAGAACCGCGGCTGTAGCGCTGTGTGCGGCGAGCCTGGCGGCCTGCATGCCAGGTACGTCGCCAAAGCCTCAGACCACCGCCGCGGGGCTGGAGTTCGAAGTCACCGGCAAACTGGCTGTACGCAACGCACAGCGGGGCCAGAGCATGCGTTTCAGATGGCGCCAGTACCCGCAACACTATGTGATCGAAGTGTGGGGGCCGCTGGGTCAGGGGCGCGTGCACCTGCACGGTACCGCTGATTTCATGACCGTGGAACGGGGTGATGAAATTGTCGCGGCGGGGGTACCCGCGGAGGTCATGCAGGCGCAACTGGGCTGGTCATTGCCGGTGCAGGTGCTGAGCCGCTGGATAGTGGGTGAACCTCATCCGGACTATATGGTCACACAACTGGCCAAAGACAAGCGCGGGCAGGTTAACGGGTTTACCCAGGCCGGCTGGCAGGTGAGTTTGAGCGCCATTGAGCTGCGGCAGCGGCGCTCCACCCCCGGCCGCATCGTGGCGGCGCGCCAGGCGCAGAAGATCACCGTGGCGGTACAGTCGTTTCTTGAGGGCTGATTAAGTGCTTGATTTATAACCGCGGGTTTGACACGCACAGGCCGGATACGGACAATAGCGCGCTCTCAAAATTGTGAGTTTTTGGGGTGTCGCCAAGCGGTAAGGCCCCGGGTTTTGATCCCGGTATGCGCAGGTTCGAATCCTGCCACCCCAGCCAAATCAGACCGGATTGTCGGCAGCAGCACATTTTCTCAGACAAGCTAGTTAACTACTATTTAATAACAAGACCTACGGGACAGAGTTGGGGGAAGGCAACTTGGCAAATTTAATGCTGTTCTCCGGAGGCGCCAATCCACTGTTGGCGAACCGGGTGGCGGAAGAACTGCGGATCAAACTCGGCCGCGCTGACGTGGGCCGCTTCAGCGACGGCGAAGTCATGGTGGAGATCCACGAGAACGTGCGCGGACAGGATGTCTTTCTGCTGCAGTCCACCTGCGCGCCGACCAACGACAGCATCATGGAATTGTTGATTATGGCGGACGCGATTCACCGTGCCTCCGCCACCCGCATCACCGCGGTGATCCCGTATTACGGTTATGCCCGCCAGGACCGGCGGCCGCGCTCCGCCCGGGTTGCCATCAGCGCCAAAGTGGTGGCGGACATGATCAGCAAGGTGGGGGTGGACCGCATTCTCACCGTTGACCTGCACGCGGATCAGATCCAGGGCTTCTTTAATATTGCGGTGGACAACGTCTACGGCTCCCCGGTACTGGTCGACCATATCCACACCAAGAATTATGAAAACCCCATCGTGGTGTCGCCCGATGTCGGCGGGGTGGTGCGCGCCCGCGCCATTGCCAAGCAGATCGACGATCTGGATCTGGCCATTATCGATAAGCGGCGCCCGCAGGCGAACGAAACCAAGGTGATGAACGTTATTGGCGACGTTGCCGGCAAAACCTGCATTCTGGTGGACGACATTGTCGATACCGCCGGCACGTTGTGTACCGCTGCAGACGCGCTCAAGGAAGAAGGGGCGTTGAAGGTGGTTTCATATATCACCCATCCGGTGCTGTCCGGCCCGGCGGTGGAACGTATAGCGGCTTCCCAGTTGGATGAAATGGTGGTCACCGACACCATTCCGTTGTCCGACGAGGCGGCCCAATGCAGCAAGATCAGCCAGCTTAGTCTGGACCGCTTACTGGCCGAATCAATCCGGCGGGTAAGCAACGAGGAATCCATCAGCGCGATGTTCCGTTAACACGGCGCGCGACGGTGGTTATTAAGGCTGTGCGGATTGGTCGCAGATCCGCGCGGTAAACAATCAGTAACTGGAGAACAGTGATGTCAGATGCATTAACCCTGACAGCCGAACTCCGCCAGGACGTGGGGAAAGGTGCGAGCCGCCGCCTGCGTCGTCAGGGCGAGCACGTTCCGGCTATCATTTACGGCGCGGGTAAAGATCCGCAGAACCTTACCCTGAGTGTGAACGAGCTCAGCAAAGCCATGCAGATAGAAGCGTTCTATTCGCAGATTCTGGATGTTGTGGTTGAAGGCAAGGCGCAAGCCGCAGTGGTGCGGGACCTGCAGCGTAATCCGGCCAGCGGCCGGGTGCTGCATATCGATTTCCAGCGCATCAGCGCGGACCAGGAAATCAACGTCAACGTGCCGTTGCATTTTATCAACGAAGAATCCTGCGTGGGGGTAAAAATCGGCGGCGGCAGCATCGCCCACAACCTCACCGAAGTGGAAGTCAGTTGTCTGCCGGCAAATCTGCCCGAGTTCCTCGAACTGGATATGGCGGAAGTGGAAGCCGGTACCTCGTTGCATCTGTCGGATATCCCGCTGCCGGAAGGGGTGACCATTGTTGCGCTCACCTACGG
>JANQOA010000211.1 GCA_028279305.1 Pseudomonadales bacterium | reverse complement strand
GACTGTATGCGTGCCTGGTGCCCATGGTGTTATACGCGGTGTTCGGCAGCTCAAAGCAGTTCGTGGTGGGGCCGGTGGCGGTTGCCGCGCTGATGGTGGCGGCTACCGCCGCGGAATACGCGCCGCGATACAGCGACGCTTACCTCAGCGTGGCAACCATTATCTGCCTGCAAGCCGGTATCTTTTTGTGGCTGCTGCGGCTGTCGCGTATGGGGGGCCTGGTGAACCTGCTCAGCCACCCGGTGATTACCGGTTTTGTCAACGCCGCCGCCATTCTCATTATTATCAGCCAGTTGCCAGCGTTCACCGGGATCTCGGTGGATGGCGCGGTGGCCCCGCTGGTGGTGTTGACCCAGTTGTTACAATCACTGCGCGAGGTAGAACCGCTGACCCTGCTGTTCTCCACCGCTGCGCTGGGCCTGCTGCTGGCGTTCCCCAGGCTCAGCGTGGTTGTTGGGCGCTGGGCCGGGCTGGAGCTGCCGAAGAATCACGTGGTCACCCGCCTGGGCCCCATGGTGGTGGCGGCCATCGGCATCAGCGTGGTGTGGTTTGCCGGCCTGCAAACCAACCTGGATGTGGTTGGTGAGGTGCCCAGCGGACTGCCCGGCGTGGCGGCACCGCAATTTGAGCTGCAACTCTGGCTGAACCTGCTGCCCGCCTCCGTCATCATTGCGCTGGTGTCTTATGTGGAAAGTTATTCCATAGGCGCCACCCTGGCGGCACGGGTGCAGACCCGGGTTAACTCCCACCAGGAACTGATTGCCCTGGGCGCGGCCAATATCGGCGCCGCCTTTACCGGCGCGTATCCGGTGGCCGGCAGTTTCTCCCGCTCCAGCGTCAACTACTATGCCGGCGCCCGCACCCCGGTCAGCAGCCTGGTATGCGCCGGCGTGATTGTGCTGGTGCTGATGTTTTTTACCGGTCTGTTCACCGCCTTGCCTAACGCCGTACTGGCCGCCATCGTGATGGTGTCGGTGGTAGGCTTAATGGACCTCAAAACCACCAGACAACACTGGGCGCTGCAGAAAAACGACGCCCTTACGGAGTACGCCACTCTGGTGCTGGTGCTGTTTCTGGGCGTGGAATTTGGCCTCATTGCCGGTGTGCTGTTGTCCATCGCATTTTTTGTGCGCACTTCCAGCCGGCCGAACATTACCCAGGTGGGGCGCCTCGGCGACACCGATCATTTCCGTTCGATCAAGCGTTACGACGTCGAAACCCTGCCCCATGTGCTGGCCCTGCGGGTGGACGAAAACATCTACTTTGCCAACGCCGCGCAGATCGAAGACAAGTTCCTGAAGCGCAGTCAACGCCGCCCGGGCACGGAACATCTGCTGATTGTCTGCAGCTCGGTGAACATGATTGATGCCACCGGCATCCAGATGCTGCACCGCGTCAACGCCAACCTGGAACGCGCCGGCATCACCTTTAACCTGTGTGAAGTTAAAGGCACCTTGATGCCGGTACTGGAAGCTGCGCAATTGTCCAGCAGCCTGACCGGACAGATCTTCTTCTCAGCCGACCGCGCCATGAAGTATTTTGTTGACCTCAAACACCGCCAGGAACAACAGCAGCACACATTGGACTTCGGCGGCACCGACAGCCCCGGGGTGGTGAGGTAGCCTTTTCAATGTAACAATCCCGGTTGGCAGAAAACAAAACACAAAAATTACAACAGAATCTGAGGGGGAACCATGAAATTGGGTTTAATGCTGGGGTATTCCGGTGCGCATCTGAAAATTCCGCTGGACGACGTCAAGCTGGCTGAAGAGCTGGGTTACGACAGCGTCTGGACCGCGGAAGCGTACGGTTCCGACGCCATCACGCCGCTGGCTTATATCGCCGCCCACACCGAGCGCATCCGTCTCGGCACCGCGGTTTTGCAGCTGGCGGGCCGCACCCCGGCCAACGCCGCCATGGCCATGGCCACCCTGGACCAACTGGCCGGCGGCAACCGCGCCATCTGCGGGCTGGGGGTCTCCGGCCCGCAGATAGTGGAAGGCTGGTACGGCCAGCCCTGGGGCAAACCCTACTACCGCATCAAAGATTACGTCACCATCATGAAAAAGATCTGGCGCCGGGAGGAGCCGGTCACCCATGACGGTAAAGAAATCTCCCTGCCGTTTACCGGTGAAGGCGCCCTGGGTATCGGCAAACCGCTGAAGTCGATCCTGCATATGAACCCGGACATCCCGGTGTTCCTGGGCACCGGCATGGAATCCACCGTGCGCATGACTGCAGAAATTGCGGACGGCTGGCTGCCGCTGGGGTTTGTGCCGGAAACCGCAAACCTGTACGAAGACTGGATTAACGAAGGCCTGGCCAAAGCCGGCAAGAGTACTGAGCAATTTGAACGCCAGGCCATGACCCAGGTGCAGGTGACCGACGATGTGCAGGGAGCGCTGGACCGTCTGAAGCCGGGTATTGCCCTGTACGTGGGCGGCATGGGCCACAAAGACATCAATTTCCACAAGGAGATGATGGTGCGGCGCGGTTTTGGGGACGCGGCGGAACGCATTCAAGAGCTGTATCTGGCCAAGCGCAAAGACGAGGCGGTAGCCGCGGTGCCGGATGAATTTGTCGACAGCGGCGCGTTGATCGGCCCCAAGGCGCGCATTCAGGAACGTTACAAAGCCTGGGAGGACAGCGGCGTTACCGGCCTGACCATTAACGGCAACAGCGAAGCGATCCGCACCATGGCGGAAGTGGCGCGGTTGAACTTCCCGCGTAAGTAACCGGCGCCGGTTGAGCAGGGGCTGCCCTCACAGGCCGCATCCGCCGCCACAGGACCTCACAAGGAGAAACACTATGTATCCGGGCAAATGGTCTCAAGAGTTCCCAGATAAAGCAGCCGCCGTCAACAGCGTGAGCGGCGACACCGTCACCTACCGCCAGCTTGACGACCGCTCCAACCAGTTGGCTCAGCTGATGTGGGACAAAGGCCTGCGCCGCGGCGATCACGTTGCCGTCTTCATGGAAAACAACCTGCGTTACTTCGAAGTGATGTGGGCGGCGTTCCGCTCCGGCCTGTACATCACCACGGTCAACCGTTACCTCACCGACGAGGAGGCCGGCTACATCGTCGACAATTGCGAAGCCCAGGTGCTGGTGGCCTCCGCCCATCTGCAGGAAGTGGCCGCCAACCTGCCCGGCTTTGCACCCAACTGCCACACCTGGCTGATGGTGGACGGCTCCATCGCCGGTTATGAAGCTTACGAACAGGCGATTGACGCCTACCCGGCGGAAAAACTCGCGGCAGAACCCGCCGGCGGCACCATGCTGTACAGCTCCGGCACCACCGGCCGGCCCAAGGGCATTCTGCGGCCGTTGCCGGACAACGCCATTGACGAAGACGCGGGGCCGGTGGGGGCGCTGCAGCAGATGCTGTGGGGGGTTGATGAAAACACGGTGTATCTGTCTCCCGCGCCGCTCTATCATTCCGCGCCCATCGGTTTCTGCACCGCGGTCCAGGCCCTGGGCGGCACCGTGGTGATGATGCCCCGGTTCGACGAAACCGGCGCTTTGCAGGCCATTCAGGATCACCGGGTGACCCACAGCCAGTGGGTGCCCACCATGTTTACCCGTATGTTAAAGCTGCCGCCTGAACAGCGCTCCGGATTTGATCTGAGCAGCCACAAAGTGGCTATCCACGCTGCCGCACCTTGCCCGAAAGCGGTGAAAGAGCAGATGTTCGACTGGTGGGGCCCCATCATCTACGAATACTACGGCGGTACGGAGCTGAACGGTCTGACCCATACCAACCCACAGGAATGGCTGGATCATCCGGGCACGGTGGGCAAACCCATTCTCGGCACCCTGCACATCTGTGACGAGGAGGGTAACGAGCTGCCCAACGGGGAACCGGGCATCGTCTATTTTGAACTGCCGGAAATGCCGTTCGCCTACTTCAAGGATGCAGACAAAACCAAGGATGCGCAGCACAAGGAACATGCCAACTGGAGCGCCCTCGGTGACGTCGGCTACAAGGATGACGACGGTTTTCTGTACCTCACGGACCGAGCCACCTTCATGATCATTTCCGGCGGGGTGAATATCTATCCCCAGGAAATAGAAGACGCTCTGATTATGCATGACAAAGTAGCAGACGTGGCTGTAATCGGTGTGCCTGACGAAGAAATGGGCGAAGCTGTGAAAGCGGTCATCCAGCCCGCCGCCGGTATCGCGGCGGATGACAATCTGGCCGACGAACTGCTGGCGTACGCCCGGGACCACATCGCCCACTACAAATGCCCGCGCAGCGTGGACTTCATGGAAGAGCTGCCGCGGCTGCCTACCGGCAAGCTCTACAAGCGCCTGATCAAAGACCGCTACTGGGGCAAGGGCGACTCAAAAATTGTTTAGGTTTTCACATTCTCAACGGAGTAATACAAATGTCAGATCAAAGCGGCGAATACATCCCTTCACCTTTCGGCTGGGTCAGGGAACAGGTTGAACTCTACGAAAGCAGCGGCGGCACCGAAGGCACCACGCTGCTGGATACCGGCCTGCCCTGCATCCTGTTTACCCACAAAGGTAATAAATCAGGCGCTGTGCGCAAGACGCCGCTGATGCGGGTGAAGAGCGGCGACAGCTATGTGCTGGTGGGTTCCATGGGCGGCGCGCCGAAAAACCCGGTGTGGGTCTACAATCTGCGCCACAATCCGGACATAGAACTGCGGGATAAAACCGAGGTCTTCAACATGCGCGCCCGGGAGGTCACCGACGACACTGAACGTGACACCCTGTGGGCGCTGGCCGTGGAAGCGTTCCCCACCTACGCGGAATACAAGGAAAAAACCGACCGCAAAATCCCGGTGTTCCTGGCTGAACCCGTCTGATTGATGTCCCAGGCGCTCGACGGGGTTCGGATACTCGACCTCAGCCGCGGCCCGGCAGCCGGGCTGGCGGGGATGATTCTGGCGGACTTTGGCGCCCGGGTATTGTGCGTTACACAACCCGGTACTGAAGACCAATTTACCCGGCTGGGCGCCGCACCCATGTGGCGCCGGGGCAAGGCAACCCTGCCCCTGGACCTGGATGATGAGGAGCAGCGCGCCCGCCTGGAACAGTTGTGCGCCGGCGCTGACGTGCTGCTGTGCAGCTGGCGCAGCGCCAGCCTGCGCCGCCGCGGTTTGGACTTTGAGTCGCTGCACAGCCGCCACCCCCACTTGACCTTGTGCCATGTCAGCGGCTTCGGCAGCCGCGGACCGCTGGCGGATGTAGCGGGTTACGAACACGCGGTGGCCGCATACAGCGGCCGCATGCGCAACTTTGCCGGTACCGTGGACCGCGGCGGGCCGGTCTTCAGCGCCCTGCAGGTGGGGGTGCATGCCTGCGCCCAGGCAGCCGCCACCGGCATTCTTGCCGCCCTGCTGGAACGCGCCGGCAGCGGCAGCGGGCGGCTGGTGGAAACCAGTCTGCTGCAGGGCATGCTGCCTTACGAACAAGGCCCCATGCTGGGCGCGCAGTTTCCTGACAAATTTCCCAACCTGCTGCCGGCATTGCAGGCCGACAGCGAAGAACCTCCGATGCCCAGCCTGTTTTATCACCCCGCCCAGGCGGGTGACGGCCGCTGGATGCAGTTCGGCAACCTGCTGCCGCACCTGTTTGACAATTTTCTGATTGTCACCGGCTTGATCGACATTGTCGCGGACCCGGACTTTGACGCCAAACAACTGCGCCTGCCGGCGGCAAAACAGGAGGCGTTCCGGCAGCGCATGCTGGCGCGCATACAGGAGCGGCCCGCGGCAGACTGGATGACGGAGCTGATTGCTGACGGCGGAGTGGTGGGCACCACCTATCAATCCACCCAACAGGCGCTGCAGGACCCTGACATTGTGGCCAACGGCCACGTTGTTACAGACGCGGCGGGGGTCAAACAGCTTGGGCCGCTGGCGCGGCTGAGCAAAACACCGGCGCGCATCCCGCCGGCCCTGCTGCCCGGCAGCAGTGCCGAGATCAGCGCTGACGCCCTGCGCGTCTGGCTTGAGAGTCCCAGAGCCGCGCCCAGCCGCCCGGCCCGGCAAACCCCGCCGCTGCAGGGCATACGCGTGGTTGAACTGGCCACCATTATCGCCGCACCCATGGGGGCGGCGCTGCTGGCCGACCTCGGTGCGGACGTCACCAAGGTGGAGCAGGTTGGCGGGGATCCTTTTCGCAGCATGGGCGCGGGTATCGGCTCGGCGCGGGTAAACCCGGGCAAACGCAGTCTAAGCGTGGACATGAAGACCGAGGCAGGTAAAGCCGCGGTGCTGGCTGTGATCAAAGACGCGGACGTGGTCATCCATAATTTCCGCCCCGGCGTGCCTGAGCGCCTGGGCATCAGCTACGCTGACGTTGCCGCGCTGAACCCGGGCGTTATCTATCTGCAGAGTAACGGCTACGGGCCCGACGGCCCCGGCGCGCAACGGCCCAGCACGCATCCGATTCCCGGCGCAGCCATGGGCGGTGTGGTGTACCAGATGGGTGAGCGCCTGCCGGCGGACCTGCAGGACTTTGACCAGTTGTGCCTGTGGACCCGGCGCCTGATGCGCGCCAACGAAGTTAATCCGGACCCGAATACCGCCATGGTCATTGCCACCTCGGTAATGCTGGGCCTGGTGGCGCGCCAGCGTAACGGCAGCGGCCAACAGATTTTTGTCGATATGTTTGGCGCCAACGCTTACGCCAACCACGACGATTTCCTGAGTTACGCGGACAAGCCGCCGCGCCCGCTGCCCGACGCCCAGGGGCTGGGTCTTAATCCCCTTTACCGGTTGTACCCCTGCGCCCGCGGCAACAGGGCCAGCGGCACTGGGCCCGGCGGCAAGAGGGACGGCGGCAATGGCGGCAAAAATACCGGCGGGGCATGGGTATTCCTTGCCATTCCCCAGGCCCACGAACAGCAGACATTTATCAACGCGGTAACGGCAGCCGGGCACCAGGCCCCGGGTGCAGACATCCTCGCCGCGGCGGACGCGCGGGCTGAACAGGCCCTGGCGGAACTGTTTGCCGCCGCCGGGGCCGCTTACTGGCAGGATCTGCTAACTGCCCGGGGCATCGCCTGCGTACGCGCGGACGGGCCGCTGCCCAGTGATTTCTGGCTGACAGACCCGCAATCCGGGGCCATGGCGCTGACCACGGAAGCCCGGCACCCGCAATGGGGCAGCTACCGCCGCCACGGCCCCATGCAGATTTTTGATGGCGCTGCCAATACCATCACCCTCAAAGGCCCGCCGCTGGCCGGTCAGCACAATCGTGAACTGCTGGCCGAAGCGGGTTACAGCAACGCGGAGATCGACCGGTTGCAGGCTGACGGCGTGCTGTGGCAGGCCGGGCCGTAACAAAGCATCCCTAACAGCTTGCGGCCGCCGGCGGGGTTATTCGCTGACCCGTTTGAAATTCGGCGGCCGCCGTTCGACAAACGAATTTACGCCTTCTTTGAACTCGTCGCGTTTCAGCGACTCCGCCATCCACCGGTTACTTTCGCGCATGGCGTCTTCAAGTTCCATATTTAGGTGCCGGTAAACCTGGGCCTTGACCATTTTGATGGATTCCGGCGCAGCGGTTTCCGCCAGCATGCGGATGTAAGCGCTGGCCTGTTCGAGAGATTCCCCCTGCTCGCACAGGCGGTCCGCCAGACCAATCCGCTCCGCCTCCTCGCCGGTGAATTTGCGCCCGCTCCAGAGGATGTCAAGAGCGCGGGAGGTACCCAGCAGCCGCGGCAGCACCCAGCTGGAGCCATGCTCGGCAATCAAGCCGCGGTTCACAAACGCGCTGGTGAATTTGGCCTGGCGCTCAACAAAGCGCATGTCGCACAAACACGCAAACACAAAACCGAGGCCGGCGCAGGCACCGTTAATGGCGGCAATCAGCGGCTTGCGGATGCTCATGAGGTAGGTGAAGGTCACCTGGAAGTTGGGACCCATATCCGGATTTCCCGGATTAGCTGCGAATTCGCTCAAGTCTTCCGCCTCGCCGCGCTCGCCCGAGGCAGTGGCCTGCAGGCCGCCGATGTCCGCACCGGCGCAGAAGCCGCGGCCGGCACCGGTCATTACGATGCCGACTACTTTTTCGTCCGCCTCAGCGGCCGCCAGCGCATGCTTCATTTCCGCTTGCATGCGGCCGGTAATGGCGTTTAAGGCTTCCGGGCGGTTCAACGTAATCACCGCAACCGGATCTTCAACCGTATATTGAATGTGCTGGTACATTTGTCCTCCTATTCTCTTCCCGGGCGTAAGTAGATCCCAAACCGAATTAGCAAAGAGAAATGTACCTTTTTTGCGCGGTTAAGGCACCCGCCGCGCGCTTAGAGGGTCCGGTACCCCCGGCCCGCGTAGTCAAAATCATGCAGGGCACGGTTCTGCGGAGACTGCAGATAAAAATTGTTGTGATAGGAGCGGATCTCAGCGATGCGGCCATCGCGGAACACAAACCACTCGGTACCGTGCAGCACCTCCGCCGCGCCGGTTTGCACCGGCACCCAGCGCATACTCCATTCGATCACCCCTTCCGGCTCCGCAATCAGGGCGTGCTCTACCTGCCAGTGTGCCTGGGTGGCGGGCCCCACCTTAGCCCAGTAGTTGGCCAGGGCGGCAGCCCCGCGCACGGGGCTGTGATCAACAAAATAGTGCACCACATCGTCGGTGAAGGTGGAGATCATCAGCCCCGTATCAGCCGTGTTACAACCGTGATAGTAGGTTTCTATCACGGTCCGCAACGGGTGCTGCTGCACCATCCGTTACTCCTGACTTTCCAGCA
>JANQOA010000181.1 GCA_028279305.1 Pseudomonadales bacterium | reverse complement strand
AGGGGAGTTTCAGGAACGCCGTAAATACATCCCTGTAGGCTCCGGCGCCGACTTCCTGTCGGCGACGGTCCTGAAACTCTGCTATTCACACGCAGCCCTTGCGGTGTGAGAACTCAAAATATTGCCCCAGGCTGCTAAGAGTCAGGAGATAAACGCTGCAAGCCCTATCTAGGTTACTGCTCATCCGGCCGGTTACCGGGTAACTGAGTTGTCTCGGGCCGCCGTAGATACGTCCCTGTAGGCTGTGGCGGCGACGTCCTGTCGCCGACACCCCGAAACAACTTGGTTACCCGTCCACCGGCCTGGTGTGTAGATACCCTGTTGGAGTTTCGCCACATTTGAACCGCCACAGTTTCCTGGTGCGAGTCTCATTGCCGAGGAGTGGTACATTTGCGTTGCTGCCAGAGTGTTGCGTAACTCACTTGCGGAGCGATTAGCCGAGCGAGTACGTCAACGCCTGGGTGTAGAAAAACTCCAGCGCTGGGAACGTGTTTGTTTGGTGCAAAAATGTAAGGGCTGCGTGTGAATAGCAGAGTTTCAGGACGTCGCCGACAGGGATGTCGGCGCCGGAGCGTACATGGACGTATTTACAGCGGTCCTGAAACTCGCCTGCTATTTACAAAGCAGCCCGGGCAACACTGAACGCCCCAAAAAAAGAACCTCGGCCAATTGAGTTATCCGTCCACCAGCCTGGTGTGTAGATACCCTGTTGGAGTCTTTGCCACATTCAGACACTCGCAGTTTCCTGGTCCACCCACCGCACTTAGAGCCAGTCACGTGTGTTGGGGGCTCGATTTAGCGGAACTTCATTGCGGATTCTTATCCAGGTGTTTTTGTTCAACGCCTGGGTGTAGCAAAACTCCAACGCCTGGAGTGTGTGTTTTGTGCTGCGGATACGCGAGGGCTGCGTGTGAATAGCAGAGTTTCAGGACCGTCGCCGACAGGGATGTCGGCGCCGGAGCGTACACGGACGTATTTACAGCGTTCCTGAAACTCCCCTGCTATTCACCAAGCAGCCCGGGCAGAACTGAACACCAAAAACCAAACACTTTCTGGTAGTATCGCCGCAGCAAACCACCCGGAGCCTTCAGCTCTATGTCGGAAACGACCAACTTGCCGGACCCGTCCGCGGTACCGGAGACCCCTGCAGAATCCGCCCGAAAAATCCGTAAAGCCCGCTCCCAGGTAATGGGCGTGGTGCTGGGGATGGCGGGTTTTCATCTGGCGTGTCTCGGCGCCTTCTACACCGGGGTCAGCACCACGGCGGTGGTGGCCGCGATACTCATGTACGTGATCCGCGGTATGGGGGTGACAACCGGTTTTCACCGCCTGCTGGCGCACCGTTCATTCAAGACCAACCGCTTCATCCAGTTCATGCTGGCATTTGCCGGCAGTCTGGCGGTGCAGGGCGGACCGCTGTGGTGGGTGGCCCACCACCGCGAGCATCACGCGGAAACGGATACGGAAGGCGATATCCATTCGCCGGTCACCCGCGGCATGTGGCAGGCGCATATGGGGTGGATGATGACGGATGCCGCGTTCAATGAAAAAGGTAATAATTCCAGAGACTTACACAAGTTTCCTGAAATCAAATTTCTACAACGTCACTACGTCTGGCTGATTGTCGGCCAGATCGGCCTGCTGTTTGGGCTGGGCGCCTGGCTGGGGGCTGCGTTTCCCCAGCTGCAGACCTCGGGTCTGCAATTGGTGGTGTGGGGCTTTTTCATCAGCACCGTGTTTACCTGGCATATCACGTTTATGGTCAACTCCGTTTGCCACCGGTGGGGCGGCCGGCCTTACGACACCGGCGACGCCAGCACCAATAACGTGTTTATCGGCGTGCTTGGGTTTGGTGAAGGCTGGCACAACAACCATCACTTTTATCCCAGTTCGGCGCGGCACGGCCTGCGCTGGTGGCAGCTGGATATCACCTGGTGGTTTATCCGCTGCCTCAAAGCCGTCGGGCTGGCGTCGGATCTGAAGATTCCCAAAGAATTGCGCGACGCCTGAGGCGTCGAAGTTTATGCCCGAGCCTATTGCCGACAGAGTGATTGTCGTCACCGGCGCGGCCGGCGGCTTCGGACGCCTGGTCAGTACCAAATCAGCGGCCTTGGGCGCGCGCCTGGTGTGTGCGGACATCGACCCCGCCGGTCTGGATGAGACGGTGGCGTTAATCAAAGACGCCGGCGGTCAGGCACTGGCGGTGCCCGCCGACGTGACCGACCTTGCGCAGATGCAGGCGCTGATCGCGGCAGCGGTTTCCAGCTACGCTGCGGTGGATGTGATGGTGAACAACGCCGGCACCATGCCGTTGGCTTTTTTTGCTGACCACCAGCAGGCGGCCGCCGCCTGGGACCGTTGCATTGATATTAATATCAAGGGTGTGCTGCATGGCATGCTGGCGGCCCACGACCAGATGCTTCAGCAGGGCCGTGGACATATTGTCAATCTGTCCTCCATCTACGGTAATTTTCCGGTGGTTGGCGCTGGGGTGTATGGGGCTACCAAGGCAGCGGTCAACTTCCTGTCGGAATCCATGCGCATGGAATCCCAGGGCAAAATCAAGGTGACCATTGTCAAGCCCACCGGTGTGCCGGGCACCGGTCTGGCCCAGGGTATCGTGAACAGCGAGGCCATTGTCGGCATTCTCGGCCACAACGCGGCGGCCTACGGCCAGTTAATGCAGGCTCATGCGGCGGGGGAGTTACCGGCTGAACATACTGATCCGGATCATATCGAGTACTACGCGCTGGACCCGGAGTACCTTGCGGAACAGATTGTCTACGCCATCAATCAGCCCTGGGGTGTTGCCATCGGTGATATCACCGTACGCGCCAGCGGCGACGGATATATTCTCTGAGCAGCCGCTGTCAGCGGTTCGGTCCCCGGTTCATCGGGTAGGGTTGCCAGCGCTCCAGCGGCACCCGCGGCAGTACCGTCGGGTTGACGCAGCTCATGGGCCACTTGCCGCGCAGCACCAGGGCCACCTCCCGGCCGACGCGCCGGCGGGTTTCCGGCCGCATGCGGGTGGTTGCGGATGCCACATGCGGCGTGACCACAACATTCTCCATCGAGAACAGCGGGTTGTCCGTATCCGGGGGCTCCTGTTCGAGCACGTCGAGACCGGCACCGGCAATCTCGCCGCGTTGCAGCGCATCAATTAACGCCGCTTCGTCGATAATCGGCCCGCGCGCGGTGTTGATGATGACCGCGGTGTTTTTCATGCGGGCGAACGCATCACCGCTGAATCGGTGTTCGGTTTCATCGTTGTGAGGTGCGTGTACCGAGAGATAGTCGCTGCGCTCCAGCAGTTCGTTGAACCCCACCGGTTCCACCCCCTGCGCGGAAAGCTCCAGTTCGCTGACATAGGGGTCGTGGGCAATGACGCGCAAGCCGAAGGCCTGGGCCCGCCGCGCTACGCAGTGACCCACATTGCCGAACGCAAACAGACCCAGAGTCTGGCCCATCAGGCGCGGAATGCGGCTCAAAACAGGCCGCGCCTTATACCAGTCACCGCTTTTGGCCATGCGTACCATGGTGGGTGTCAGGCGCGCCATGTCCAGCAACAGCGACATGGCGTGGTCGGCCACTTCCTCAATAAACACGTCGGGTACATTGGTGACCACCAACCCGGCCTCGGTGGCGGCTTCAATGTCCACCATATCCACCCCGACGCTGCCGACCCCTATCACCACCGCCTGGTTTAAATGCTTGATCACCTCAGCGTCGATACGCAGGCCCCAACTGGTGATGATGGCGTCCAGATCCTGCACGCCGGCGGCAAATTCGGACGGTGAATCCGCCCGGATCTCAACAATCTCCGCCACCGGTGCGAGGGCCTCCAGTTCCAGCGACCAGCGTTCTTCCACGGTCTGGTTCTGTGCCTGACGCGGCAGTTGGATACCGACTTTTTTCTTCTTGCTCACCGTTTACTCCTGTTTAACTGGTTAACCGGCGCCGTTGCCCGGATGCTTCACCCGTGCCCGGCGTTGGTGTATTTTTAGCTGACTCTTTCCGGTTGTACCAGTGACTGACAAAGTTGTCATGCATTCCAGCACCGGCAGCGGTGCACTTCACTACGTCGAGATTGCGCCGCACCGGGGGGCTGCGGTGAGCGCGTTTTACACACGCTTCGCGGACGGTGTGCAGCGGCATTGGCTGCACCCGGCGGACAACCGCTTTCCCGCGTGTTTTCCGGTAGTGCCCTGGTGCAGCCGCCTGCGCAACGGCCGCTTCCAGTTCAAGGGGCGCGATTACCGCGTGGCCGCCAACCAACCGCCCGGCGTCCATCCGATACACGGCCACGGCTGGCTGCGGCGGTGGCAGGTGCGGCAACAGCAGCCGCACGGGGTGCTGTTGGAATATGTTTACGCCGGGGACCGGAGTTGGCCGTGGGATTACGTGGCGGAGTTGGCTTACGAACTCAGCGGTGCTGTTTTGCAGGTGCAAATCCGCGTACACAATCTGACGGATGAGGCCATGCCCGCGGGTGCCGGATTGCATCCGTTTTTCAGCCGTACCGGCAGCACGCGGGTCAGCGCGCAGATCGACCACGCCTGGCGCATGGACAAGGCCGGATTTCCGGCGGCACCGTTGCGCTCCGCTGCTCCCGGTTCTGACGGCTCGCATCCGTTGGAGCGGCAGTTGGCGGATGGTCTGCGGGTGGCGGACAAAGCTCTGGATACAGTCTGTTCCGGTTGGCGCGGCGCGGCGGAAATCTACTGGCCTGAGTGGCACAGGGGTTTACGTATGGAGGCGTCAAGCAACCTGCGTGAACTCGTGCTGTGGACGCCATCACAATACGCCTATTTCTGTGTCGAACCGTTGAGTGGCCTGGTGGATTCGGCAGGATTTCTGACAATTGGCCCGGACGAAACAATGGAGTTCACGGTTCAGTTCACGCTGTTGAATGCAAACGGGGAGATTGAGTGAACTGGTTGCACGTTGCGGCGCAGGCAATATGCTAACCTGGGAGCAGGCAATAGTTCATGGATTATCCAGGGAGCAACTAGTATGTATCAGAAGCCTACCGAGCCGCTTTCCATTGGCGGCGTATTGGATGACGGTTTTCGTCTGTTGAAAGCCTGTTTTGTTAAAGCCCTGATCCTGGGCGCCATAGTTTCGTTCTTAACCAACGTTCCTTCTGCGGTACTGCAGATGTCCGCGGCGGACGGTGACGTGGGCGCCATGGGCGCCGTTGCCGGTATTCTGGTGGTGGTATGTTTATTCGTAGCCGTGGTGTTCTACGGCGCACTGATTGCACTTGTCAGCGGCATTGCTGACGGCAGGGACACAAGCATCGGTGAAGCCTGCGGCGTGGGCATGAGCCGTTACTGGGCGGTACTGGGCTGCCTTATCCTCTACAGCCTGATTGTGCTGCTCGGTTACGTTGCCCTGATTATCCCGGGCATTATTCTGACCGTATCGTTGTTGTTCTCCAACTATCTGGTTGTAACCGACAGTCTGGGTCCCATCGATGCGATAAAGAAAAGCCACAACCTGGTCTGGGGTGACTGGTGGCGCACGTCTGTGATTCTGACCATCCTGCTGTTTATATTTATGGCCATCTACATGCTGGTGGGTATTGTCTCCGGCATGGGGGCATTTTTCTCGTCTTCGACGGATGCAACCGGCCCGATGTTCACCTTTATCAACCTGGTGGTGGTGCCGTTGATGTCAGCGGTGATCACACCCGTCACCTACGCTTTTGGGGTGGCCATTTTCAACGATCTTAAGTTGCGCAAGGAAGGGGGTGACCTGGACGCGCGCATCGAGGCGCTCAACGCCTAGTGAGCACAGCGGCTGCCTTTGTTGTAGGTTTTCTATTTGCAGCAGGGGCGGCCGGCGGCTTGCCGGCCGGTTTTGCCGGTTGTCAGGTCCAGTCTGAAGCCAATATCGAACACCGCCTGCAGTGTGGTGATGAGATTGCCGAACTGCGCGAATTCTACCGGCAGCAGCCCGGTGACCAGCTTGTGCATGTGTCGGAACTGCAAGCCATCCTGGCTGAACTCCCGGTAGAGCCGGTGGCCGTACCGTCCTGGGGCGAGCGCTTCTGGGCCTGGTTCTGGGGTCTGTTTGCGGACCGCGACGATGAACTGCCGGATTGGCTGAACGAAATCTCTATTTCAGAGCAGGTGTTTGAAACCATCCTCTACCTCAGCATGGCGGGAATTGTGCTGGTGGCGGCTTATGTGGTGTATACCGAGGTGCGCCACGGCTTGAAACACCGGCGCACGGTAGATGCTTCGGTTGCGGATATGGTGCCGGAAGGCGGCCCGGCGCCGGAGGTGCTGTCGTTGGATCAGGTCAAAACTGCCGCGCTTCAGCAGCAGCCCGGCTTGCTGCTGCAATTGATTCTGGCGCGCCTGGAGCAGCGGGAATTGCTGCAGCCGCAACGGGTGTTTACCCACCGGGATATTGTTGCCCACACCCGCGGCCGCAGTTACGCGCCGCAGTTGGAAACGGTAGTGCGTGCGGCTGAGCATGCCACCTACGGCGGTTGGGTGCCTGATGCGGCGCAGATGCAGGACGTCATGGATGCGGGCGCCAGCTTGTTGCGGGGCGCGGAGCTGCAGCCGGGTGAGTGACCGCTTAACTACCCTGGGCGGAGCCTTGCTGGCTTTACTGTTGATGGTGGCGCTGGTTTATCAGCCGCAACAGCAGCAACAGGCGCCGCGGCCGTTAAGCAACGGTGCCGCCGGCGACGGTTATCTGGGCGCCTGGCGTTGGCTGCAGCAAAGCAGGGTGCCGGTGATCAGCCTGCGCAAACGCTTTGCGGCGCTGCAGACCCGTGAGGATTTGCCGCCTGCAGGCAACATTCTGCTCACCACGGTCCCGCACCTGAAGCCGTTTCACGACCGCGACGCGGCGGCGCTGGCTGAGTGGGTTGAACGCGGCAACACCCTGGTGGTGATGGCCGCGTTAAACGAAACGCCGCGCTGGATCACGCCGCTGGAATTACCACTGCAGTCGCTGCGGGAGTTGACCGGAATGAGCTTTAAACCGGTTCTCGATGATGAAGATGAAGTGCTGCTGGTTACGCCGGAATTTTCGTTTTCAGCCACTCCTCCGGCACCGCTTGAGATATGGGCATTGCCGCAACCGGAACACCCGCTGTTGCAGGATGTTGAACGTCTGCGCGGCATCAGCCCGATGGCGACGCAGTTGTGGCAGCCGCGGCTGTCGGAAGAGGTGAGCCATGTGGCGGAACTTGCCCAACTGCAAGACTATCCCGCGGCTGCGCTGTGGCAGCGACGCCGGGGACAGGGGTTTATCATCATCAGTGCGTTTGCCTCTTTGTTCACCAACAGCGGCTTGGCGGCGGCGGACAACGCGCAACTGCTGAGTAATCTGTTGCGCTTTCATCTGGGGCCGGGCGGCGCGGTGGTATTTGACGATTTTCATCAGGGTTTAAGCGACCTCTACGATCCGCAGGCTTTTTTTACCGACAGCCGCCTGCTGATCAGCGTCACCTTTGTGATACTGTTCTGGCTGATATACCTGCTGGGCACCTCAGCACGGATAGCACCTGTCAGACCGGCGCCGGCGGTGCCGACGCAAAAGGACCTGATTACTGCCCTGGGCGGCTTTGTTCACCGCAAGCTCAAACCGGCAGATGCCGGCCGTCTGCTGGTGGAAAACTGGCTGCAACAGCTTCACGGCAGCGGCAGCATCCTGTTGCACCGGCCTGCTGCTGATGCGGGGTACGCTTATGCAGAGGCCTGGCCGCAACTGCAGGGCATGCCGCTGTTGCAGCAGGACAAAGTGGCGCGGGTGCAGCACAGTTACCGGAAGCTGTGTGCGGGCGGGCAGGTTGACATCAAGCAGTTGCGCAACCAGTTGCTGGATCTGCAGCGCGCTTTGAAATGAATTCGATGTAGGCAAAAAGGAGTAGGCGTGACGGAAGCGGTAGAACTTGAGCGGCACTTGAACGCTGAGTTAGGCAAGGTGCTATTCGGTATGGAAGATACCATTCATGCGTTGACCATCAGCTTGATCAACCGTGGTCATGTGCTGTTGGAAGGGCCGCCGGGTCTGGGCAAAACGCGCCTCAGCAAGGCGTTTGCAAAGGTAGTCGGCGGCACCTTCAAGCGCATCCAGGGCACCGCGGATCTGATGCCCACGGATGTGACCGGCGTGCACATCTACAACGCTGCTCAACAACAGTTTGAGTTTCAGCGCGGCCCCCTGTTTGCCGACCTGCTGCTGGTGGATGAGATCAACCGGGCGGGGCCGAAGACCCAATCTGCGCTGCTGGAAGCCATGGAAGAACGGCAGGTCACCGTGGACCGGGACACCTATCCGCTGGCGGAAAACTTTCTGGTAGTGGCCACCCAGAATCCCCGGGAATTTGAAGGCACGTTTCCGCTGCCGGAGTCGCAACTCGACCGTTTTGCCTTGAATGTGCCCGTGCCTTATCCCCAGCGCGAAGACGAGGTGGCGGTGATTACCGCGTACAGCGGGCCCGGCGGATCTTCCGACCAATCGCCGGATCAGGCGGCGCCGCTGCAGCAGGTTGCGGACGGCATTCTGCAGCGTGCCAGAACCGCGGTGGCCGCCGTGCATATGTCGGAAGAACTGGTTAACTATGTGCTGGATCTGACCGCCGCTTCGCGCGCCAGCGCCAGCGTTAATCTCGGTTTGTCCATGCGCGGCGCCCTGGTTCTGGCGCAATGCGCGCGGGTGGAAGCGGCCTTGCGCGGGGCGGAATTTGTATTGCCGGATGATGTAAGGCGGGTGGCGCCGTGGGTGATTGAACATCGCCTGGTACTCACCGCGGAGGCGGCACTGGACGGCACCACCGCCGCCCAGATAGTCGATCACATTCTGCAGCACGTCGCGGTACCCAAGTAGCCGGCCCCACGGCATGAACCTTTCCGCGCTGAGCATTGTGGTATTGGCCCTCGTCTGTCTGGCGGGGGTGGCCGGCCAATGGCTGGAACAGGGTGCCGGCTGGTGGCGGTATCTGCTGGCGGTGTGGCTGCTGGGCCTGCTCTACGAGTGGGTGCGGATGCGGCAGATCCGCTTTACGGTTGAATTGACCGGGGACCGGCGTTTGCACCTGGGTCGTGAGGAAGTACTGACCTGTGACTTTCATAACCCCCAACCCCGCGCTCAGGATCTGCAGTTTGTGCCGCGCCTGCCCGGCGGGGTGGAGCTTGCCGGCGAGGCGGCGGACAACATCCGGCGGCTGAGGCTTGCCGGGGGGCAGAGCCGCGCCGTGCAGTTTTTGGTATGCGCCACGGAGCTTGGTGAATTTCCCTGGCCGCGGATACCAGCCCGGACGGCCGGGGCTCTGGGACTGGCGTGGTGGCCGTTGCCGCTTGAGATTGAGCAGACCCTGGAAGTGGTTCCGGACCTGGCAGGTGCTGCTGAGGGCCTGGCGGGTAACACGCGTACGGGCACACAGACGGCACACATCGGCAGTGGCGTGGAGTTGCACCATGTGCGTGACTACGTGCCCGGAGATCCACGCCAGGCGGTGGACTGGAAAGCCTCAGCCAAGCTCGGCAAGTTAATCACCCGGGTCCGCAGTGAAGAACAGAATCTGCAGATTATGCTGGTGGTGGATGCCGGCCGTACCGCGCGCACCCGGATAGATGGACTCAGCCAGCTTGGACATTATGTCAACCTGTGCAGCCGTTTTGCCCAGCGTGCGGTGGCACAGGGGGATCAGGTGGGGCTGGTGGTGGCCGCCGCACAGCCGCTGCGGGTGGTGGCGCCGGCGGCGGGTGTGCTGGGGGCGCGGCAGGTGCGCATCGCGGTCAGCAGCGTGCCGGCTGAACAGGTGGAAACGGATATGTTAAGTGCGGCGCTGCAGGTTGACCGGCTGGTCGCCCACCGCAGCCTGATTATTCTGTTGACGGATTTGTACGGCCAGTCCCTGAGCGGTAATTTCGGCCGCAGTCTGCGCCTGTGGGGCCGCCGCCATTTGCCGGTGGTGGTGAGCCTGTTAAGTGCAGAGCTTGCACTGCTCGGCGAGCAACCGGCGCAACTGGAACGGGATGCGTACCTGCAACTGGCGGCGGATGAATATCAGCGCACGGTGAATAATGTTGCCGGCGGCGCCCGCCGCATGGGCGCCCACCCGGTTGTGACACCGGCTGCGGAGTTGGAGCAGCGGGTCTACCGGCTCTACCAGCAACTGAAACAGAGTCACCGGATTTAGACACCTTACGCCGGGTCGGCGAGGATTCTGAAGACCGCGCTGATGCGGGCAATGCGCTGCTCTCCGCGTACCAGGTAGGCGTTGGCAAAAGCCAGCGAACGGCCGGTACGCTGCACATCCACATGCGCTTCCACCCAGTCGCCCAGACGCGCGGTACCGGCAAAGTCGGTGGACATGCTGACGGTGGCAATGGGTGCCCTGGGGGTGCCGCTGGACAGACTCCGAATCTCAGCGCCGGCCTGCCGGCCCATTGCCAGACCGATGTTATGCCCCAGCGCGACGTCTGCAATGGAACTGACCATGCCGCCGTGCAGATTACCGGCACTGTTGCAGTGTTTCTGCTCAATCAACAGGCCGATGATCAAGTGGTCTCCGCGCAGAGCGCAATGGAACGGGCCCACCGCCTGGTTGAATGGGCTGCCGGTGGCTAGCGGCTGAAAATCCGGGGGTACGGCGGACACGTCAAAACATGGTGTTGTCGTGGGCAGCGGTGTCGGGAATGACCTGCAAGACATCCCAGTGCTCAACAATTTTACCGTTTTCGTCGAAACGGAAGATATCGATCCCGGCGTATTCCTGGTCTCCCGGCCACACCTGGTGGCAATGCAGCACAACATAGTTGTCCTGGGCTATCCTGCGTTTGAAATACACGGTTTTGCCCGGGTATGCCTCAGCCATACGCTCAAAATATTCGATAAACGCCGCTTTGCCGTCAGCGACTTCCGGATTGTGCTGGGTGTAAGTGGCTCCCACGTAGCGCTCAACCGCCAGGCGCGGCTGGCACTCGTTGAACATCAGGTGGTAGAAGGCTTCAGCGTTGGCTGTGTTGGCGGCCGGATCCATGCCGCCAATGTAGTCTGAATCCCATCAGCGTGTAAATAAATATCACCCAGTACAGCAGGCCTACAGTGACCCGGGTGGTGAACCCGAATGCCGGGTCCGGTGAGATATAACCTTCGATCAGACCGGCGCCGATGAGGAAAATGACACACACCAGCATCAGCTTGCTGCCCAGTTTTACGGCCGCCTGAAAAGCCTGGCCGCGGCTGCGCTGGCCGGGCCGGGCCAGGGATTCGCCTGCGTAGAAGCCGATAGCGCCTGCGATGACGATAACACTCAGCTCCACGGGCCCGTGAGCGGCAATAAAATTCAACAGGTTGTCGTCCATACCATAAGCTGCGACAAAGGCAAAGACACCGCCCAGCATCAGGCCGTTCAGGCCGATGATGTATATTGTCCCAATGCCGTACAGCACGCCCAGGCTCAGCGCGGTTAATGCCACCATGATGTTGTTGGTAAAGATCTGCACTGAAAGGATGGAGGATGGAATAATGTTCAACAGACCGTCGGTCCACAGCTCGCCGTTCTGCACGCCGTTGATCATTTCTTCCGACGCAAACAGTGCCGCCAGTTCAGGATAACTTGAGACCAGCCACCAACCCGCTGCCGCGGCCAGCACAAATCCCACCGCCACGCTGAAAATATGCCAGCGCAGCAGATACACCGCAGCCGGTACCTCGCTCTGGGCAAAGTAGCGCACGTCGTCCCGGGTCAGCCGCGGCTGCCGGTAAAGGGCCCGGTACAGATTCTGATACAGGTATTCCAGATAAGCGGTCAGCTTGGAGCCGGCGGCGGTGCGCCGGGCAATGGCCAGATCGCGAGCCAGTTCCGGGTAGCGGCGCATCGCCAGTTCGATTTCCCGGGGCTGAATGGGTTTGTCGTCGGCCAGCGCCGGCAGACTCTGTTCGATGTGCTGCCACTCCGGGTTGCGCGCCTCCAGCCAGGCCTGGTGGCTGCCGGGGGATTGTTGTTCGGATACCGCCAACTGAGCTACCGCAGCAACGCCTGCAGCTGCTGCTTCAATTTTTCGTCAGCAGTCTGCGGTCCGTGCGGCGCCGCTTGTTCAGGCGCAAGCTGGTTCAGCAGTTTGGCCGCCAGTTGCTGCCGCTTCTCGGGTGCCAGCTGCTGCCAGCGCTCCACCAGATCCTGCACCAGTTCGGTTTTTGCAATGGCTTCAGCATCCACGCCGAAGCGATCTACGGAACCGTTGTGCCCCTCGGCCAGGGCGGGCTGCAGGCTGAAGCCGGGCGCGGGCGCGGCCTGTTGAGTGTTTTCATAAGCCAGCAGGGTGCCGGCGGCAAGGTCGCCGATTCGCACGCTGCGTGCGGTGGCAACGGTGCTGATCAGCCCGACCACGTAACCGAACGGCAGACTGTCAACCAGCCGCAGCACATTGCGGATCAGCAGTGCCAGCACCCCCGGCACCTGGGCGTCCGTGGTCACAATCCTTACGCCGGCAATCCGCTTGCCGGGTGTGCGGCCGGCCATTAATACTTCGAGCACCGGGTGGTAAAGGGCGTAGATGGCGATGGCGGGCAGCAGGACAACAAAAAAGTAGCCGCTGAACGCCGGAGATTCCGCGTCGATCAATTCCAGCGTACCGCTGTAAAGCAGGGCGGCAATCACAAACCAGGCCATGGCCAGCACCAGGCGGATATGCCAGTCGACAACAAACGCGTAGCTGCGGGCGCCGGGACCGGCAATGCAGACGTTGACATCCACACCGGTGGTGCTGGTGATCTGAAAGGTTTCGCTCATCATCTATCTCAGTGCTGGGGAGAGTCTAACACCAGTTGTTTGAGCGTGTTGAGCAGCTTGTCCCGTCTCAGCGGTTTAGCGATATAACCGTCCATACCCGCCTCTCTTGCCAGATTGCGGTATTCGCTGGTGACGTGGGCGGTTGCGGCGATGATTGGCGTGCGCCGGCCGTCCGCCTCAGCGGCGCGGATTTCCCGGGTGGCGGTATAACCGTCCATGACGGGCATCTCACAATCCATGAGTACCACGTCAAACGCCTGTTGTGCAGCCGCCTGCACGGCCTGCTGGCCGTTTTCCACAACCGTCACCGCAGCTCCCGCCTGGGTTAACAGTTTGCGCACCACCAGCTGGTTTGTGCTGTTGTCTTCAGCGACAAGTATGTTGCAGCCGCTCAGCGGTGTGTCGGTGGCGGTGTTGCCGGAGGCCTGCCGCTGCTGTACCGGCTGCTGCGCCTCGGCCAGCGGCAAGCGGACCGTGAAGGTGGAACCCAGCCCCTTGCGCGTGTTTACGGTAATGCTGCCCCCCATCGCTTCCGTCAGCAATTTGCAGATGGATAAACCCAGGCCGGAGCCGCCGTATTTGCGGGTGATGGATGAGTCAGCCTGCTTGAAGCGTTCGAACAGCGAGGCCAACTCCTGTTGGTCCATGCCGATTCCCGTATCGGTGATGATGAATTCGACACCGTTCTCAGCCGGGCAGACCTGCAGGCGTATATAACCCTGTTCAGTGAACTTAATGGCGTTGTTTACCAGGTTGCTGATGATCTGCCGCAGCCGGGTCGGATCGGAACACACCCACCGGGGCACTCCGGGGGCCAGATCCGCTTGGATGGCTACACTCTTGTGCTGCACCTGTTCCCGGGCGCTGAGGCTGACGTCGTCAATCAGCTGTACCAGGTCTACTTCAACCTGCTCAAAGTTGAAGTTGCCGGATTCAAATTTCGAATAGTCCAGAATATCGTCAAGAATGGCCATCAGGGTGGTGCCGGAGCGGCCTATCGCATCCACGTAGCTGCTCTGTTCAGCATCCAGGCGGGTTGCGGCAAGCAGCTCCGACATCCCCAGCACACCGTTCATGGGCGTGCGGATTTCATGGCTCATGGTGGCCAGAAAAGCGCTTTTTTGGGCCGCAACGGCGTGGGCATTCTGGGCAGCCTGGCGTGCTGCTTCTTCACGCAGGTTAGCGTCTTTGTTCTGCCGCTGCAGCACTCTGATGTGTCCGGCCAGAATCATCACCAGGCAGAATACGGTCAGATCCGTGCCCACCAGCATCAGCACATTGCCGATACCCGGATGGCCGAGGCCGAACACTGCATCCAGAATCGAAGCGGTGCCGCCGATAAATGAAAATGAATTGGCAATCAGGTAGTGCCAGCCGCGTCTGTTGCCGCGCAAGCCCATAATCAGCGAAACGACGGTCATGGCGCAGCAGGCCACGCCGCCCAGGGCGGTGGCGGCGGTGTACAACTGCGGCGCCTGGAGCCCAGCCATGAACAGACCGCCGGCCAGCATGGAGCAGTACAGCGGTATGCGGTACCAGATGTTTGCCGTGAACCCCAGAAACGAGCGGCAGAACACCAGATAACTGGCAAATACAAAAAACGGCGCTGACACCGTCACGGTATAGTCCAGCGCTACCAGGTCGCCCCACATGATCGGGCGCGAGTAACCCATATAATGAAAGAGGAAAATCAGCATCGCCAGGCAATGTGCGCCCAACAAGCCATACAACCGGTCGCGGGTCAGCGCAGCGATAAAAAAGGCATAGACGGTTAAGATCAGCAGCGCGCCGAAGCCGGCCCCGCCGCCGAACAATGCCATGCGGGTGGCGGCGCGGAAGCTCAGACTATCGTACAGCTCCAGGGTGCCGACGAATGGTACCGTGGAGGTCTGCCGCACCAGCAGCGTGGCGGTCCCCGGCGTCTCCGGCAGCTTTACGGTCACGTTCGGGAATGAACCGGTGTGCACGCCCAGCCCTGCGGCAGGTCCTTCCGCTGACAGCCGCTGCCAGCGTTGTCCCGCGCGCACCCAGATTTCAGACGCCAGCAGGCGCGGATCACCCAGTTTCAGATAGCGCGGGCCGCTGGCATCCAGGTGCGTGAGTTCAGTCTTGAACCAGATGTCCCCACTGTCAAATTGTTGGCCGCCGTAGGCTTTAAAGCGCCGGAAAAATTTGTCATCAAATACGTCAGCTACTGAATGCGCCGCGCCCACCGCCGTGTTTTCGCCTTGCGCCGGCGCCCATTGCAGGTTCTCCAGGCTCACGTAACCGGCGGATCTGGCGTCGTGCGCCAGGTCAGTGACGGCCCAGGCGCTTGCCGGCCCGACACTGCCGGCAAAGGCGCACAGCAACAGTGCCGTCACCCGCAGGTGCCGGAAGCCGTTGTGCTGCTGTCTTGTGCTGTTCACACCCTGCAAACGTGTAGACGTTCCACCGCTAGATCTATTCAGTATAGAAAAGGCCCGCTGTGCCTGCGGTGCAGACTGTGCGCCAGCTCACAGTCTCCGTGCTCTCAGCCGCTGCCGTGCAACGGTACCGTTAACCTCTTGTCAGCGCGCTCTGCAGCGCCCTTACGGCGGGCGTCGGTGAATTGGCGGCGATGGTGAACAGGGCAAAGTGAATGGTCAGGTTGATGTCCACGGGTGAAGGCACCAGGCGGTAGGGTGAACTGCCGGCGCTGACCAGGGAGTCCGGCGCCAGGGTGACCACGTCACTGGCCTCGGCCAGGCTTAAACACGCGGTGAGGCTGGTTAAGCGATAGTGCCGGGCTTTGGCCATATGGCTCTTCAAATTGCTGAACAGTTCGTTTTCGTTGAAGTAGCGGCTTGGGATAGCCCAGGGGTAACGGGTTAACAGCGTGTGCACGTCAGCCTGGGCAGCCGGATGGCCCCGGCGCAGCACTATACGCAACGGCTCCCGCCGGATACTGTTCATACGCAGTGCTCCGGCGTATGGCGAGGAAGAGAAATTGGCCTCATCACCGATTACCACGTCGCAGCGTCCGGTGGCCAGATCCCGGTAGACATCTTCACTGCCGACCACCACCTCCACTTCCAGATCCGGGTTGGAGCGGGCCAGCCGGGCCAGCGCCGGCGTCACCAGCGTTTCGGACGCAAGGGCAATGGCGCCGACCCGCAGCGAGCCCAACTCGCCGCTGCCCAGCAGGCGCGCTTCAGCTTCAAAAGCCTGCAGCGACTGTAGCGATGCTTCAGCCTGCAGCACCAGTTGCCGCGCTATATCCGTCGCTTCGACCTTGCGCGTGGTGCGGTTGAACAATTTGACCCCCAGGCGTTCCTCCAGGCGTTGCACATGTTTGGTCATGGCGCTCTGGGAAGTACCGGCGGCGGCGGCCGCGGCATGAAAGCTGCCGTGCTGGTATACGGCAACAAAGTAGGCCAGCTGTTTCGGGTCGATCATGAAAAATCCATGACAAATTGAATGGCAATTATTCTCGATATGGAAATAATAAACGGTTTTTCTTGCGATAACATCTCGCTCTGGAGTGCTGTGGGCAAACGGGCTGTCATGGGAGAGGAAGACAAGGACGAGATATCCACGCGCCGGGTGTTTACCCGGGGTGCATTCGACTATCTGCCGGACGGCGACCGCTACCTTTCAAGGGCGCCTGAACCGCAATTTGGCTTTGCCGTCATCGGCTGCGGCAACATGGGTCAGGAACATATCCGCAACACCATTCTGGAAGGCCGCGCCAGAGTGACCGGCGTTTACGACCCGGCGCCCAAAAGTGTGCAATTCGCACAGCGCAGTGCCGCCAAAATGGGCGTGGAGCTGCCTGTCTATGAAGATGTTGGTGAAATTCTGCAGGACACCGCGGTGGACGCGGTCTTTATCTGTTCACCCAACTTTACCCATCTGCCGGTGCTGCGGGAGCTGGCGGGGTGCGGGAAGGCCATCTTCATCGAAAAGCCCATCGCCACCACGGTGGCTGACGCTGTTGAGGTGTGCAGCCTGCTGGACGCCCACAATGCACTGACCCGGATTGGTCTGCAGTACCGCTACAAAGCCGTATACCAGGAAGCTATTGCCGAAGTCCTGCAGCAGCAGTCCATCGGCAGGGTACACAGCGTGTCCATGGTGGAGCACCGCTTTCCGTTTCTGGACAAAGTTGACCAGTGGAACAAATTCAACAAGTTCACCGGCGGCACCCTGATCGAAAAGTGTTGCCACTATTTTGACCTGTTGAACCTGTTTGCCGGTTCCCGGCCGCGGCGGGTGTTTGCCAACGGCGCCCAGGCGGTGAACTTCAAATCATTTGAGTATCGGGGAGAAGGCGCGGACGGGCTTGATCAGGCCTCGGTGCTGATTGAGTATGAAAATGGGGTGCAGGGCAACTTCAACCTGTGCATGTTTGTGCCCGGTTCGGTTGAAGAGCTGACTGTGTGCGGCGACCGCGGCCGCCTGTTCGCCAGCGAATCCGCCCGGCTCGGCGAAGAAACCCGTAACCAGGTTGATGTCTGGCTGGGTGATCACGGCACCTCCCGGTCGGTGCAGCCGCACTATGCGCCGCACATACACCGGGCCGGTCACCATGGCTCCACCTTCTATGAACACGTGGCGTTTGTCGACGATCTGCTCAGCGGCAGTAATTCCGGGCCCAGCGGTGAAGATGCCTTGTGGTCGGTGGTCACCGGAGCGGCGGCCCAGGCGTCAATTGAACAGGGCCAGCCCGTGGAAGTTAAACAATTTATGGATAAGGAATTATGCAGAACCTAGTCGATAGCACGCCGCGGCCGCTGGGCGCTGAAATGCAGGTGGGGCCGCTGGGCTTCGGCTGCTGGCGCCTGGTGGCGATGGCCGCGGATGAAGCCCAGCAGCGGGTTGAGTGTGCCCTGGAGCAGGGTATGAACCTGATTGACACCGCTGATGTCTACGGCCTGGATTGGGGCGGGCAGAGTTTCGGCGAAGCGGAAGAACTGCTCGGCCGGGTGTTGCAGCAGGCGCCGCATTTGCGCAGCCGCATGGTGCTGGCGTCCAAGGGTGGAATTATCCCCGGTGTACCCTATGACTCAGCTAATCTGCAATCCGCGTGTGAAGATTCGTTGCGCCGGCTGCAGGTGGAACAATTGGATCTGTATCAGGTCCACCGCCCGGACCTGCTGAATCATCCGCAGGAAACCGCCAGGCTGCTGGAAAATCTGCGCACCAGCGGCAAGATCCGTGAGGTTGGGGTATCCAACCATACACCGGCGCAAACCGCGGCGTTGGCCGCTTATCTGGGCTTTCCGCTGGTCAGTCAGCAGCCGGAGTACTCGGCCCTGCATCTGCAGCCCCTGTTTGACGGTACGTTCGACCAGTGTATGCAGTATCAGCACACGGTGCTGGCCTGGTCGCCGCTGGGCGGCGGGCGTCTGGCGGACCCGTCGCAGTTGAACGCGGAGCTGGCAGCGGCGCTGGAACAACTGGCTGCCCGCGAAGAAGTGGATATCGCCACTTTATGCCTGGCCTTTGTGCTGGCGCACCCCAGCCGGCCGGTAGCGCTGGTGGGTTCCACCAATGTCGAGCGGATCGTGCAAGCAACCCGGGCGCTGACGGTGCAGCTTAACCGTGCGGACGTCTACCGGATCATTCAGGCATCGATGGGAGCGGCATTACCATGAGTAACGGACAAGACAGCAGCGTGGAGGTCAGCTGGTTTTCCGCCCTGTGTGACGACGACTACCGGCTGCTGGGTGTACATGAGCCCGAGCTGAAATCTTCCTGGAACCACTGCCGCGACATTGTGCAGGCGGCTGACCGCAACGGTTACGATAATATACTGTTACCCTCGGGTTACCAGCTGGGGATAGATTCGGTGGCTTTTGCCGGCGGCATCGCGCCGCTGTTGGAGCAGATTCACCTGCTGGTGGCGGTGCGTTGCGGCGAGTTGTGGGTGCCGCAGTTGGCGCGGCAGATGGCCACCCTGGATCAGATGCTGGACGGCCGGCTGAGCATCAATATTATCTCTTCGGACATCCCCGGGGAGAAACTGGAAAGCGAGCCGAGGTATGCGCGCACCCGCGAAACCATGCAGATTTTGCGCAGCCTGCTGAACGGCAGCGACATTGATTTCCAGGGTGATTTCTACAATCTGTCGCTGCAGGCGCCGGTGGTCCACACCCGCTCCGGCCGCTGCCCGCTGTTTTATTTTGGCGGCTTGTCGGAACCGGCGCGGCAGGTGGCGGCGGAGTGTTCAGACGTATTTCTGATGTGGCCGGATACGCTGGATCAGGTGGAGAAAATTCTGCAGGATATGCGCGCCCGGGCTGACGGCTTCGGCCGCACCCTGCGTTTTGGTTACCGCGTGCACGTTATTGTCAGGGAAACGGAGGCCCAGGCGCGCGCTGCCGCGGCGCATCTGGTGTCCCAGCTTGACGACGATGCGGGGGACCGCATTCGGGCCAAAAGCCTGGACAGCCAGTCGGTTGGGGTGCGGGCGCAAGGGGAATTACGTGAACGCTCGGATGTTGAGGGTTTTGTCGAAGATAACCTGTGGACCGGCATAGGACGCGCGCGCAGCGGTTGCGGCGCCGCCATAGTCGGTGACCCGGACCAGGTGCTGCGCAAGCTGCGTCAGTACATGGATCTGGGGATTGAAGCATTTATCCTGTCCGGCTATCCGCACCGGGATGAATGTGACTTGTTTGCGAAATACGTGCTTCCGCAGTTACCACACGGGGCTTTGGCCGCATGAGGTAACCGCTGAGGGCGTATCGCGGAGAAAGCGCCGCAGGGCGGCGCATAATTAGAACTGGAGAGAGAGACGATGAGAGAGAAAACCATCAGCAGGCTGTTGTGGCCGCTGCTGCTTTGCGGAGTGTGCAGCGTCGGCACAGCCGCGGCTGAATCGGTGATCGAAGAAATAGTGGTCACCGCGCAGAAACGGGAACAGGGGCTGCAGGAAGTACCCCTGGCTGTTTCAGTCTTGCAATCAGAAACTGTCGATGCCGCTTTTGGTAACAACATTGAACAATTGCAGGCGCTGGTGCCTTCGGTGAGCTTCCGCAAAGGCACAACCATCCGCAACTCGGCACTGACCGTCCGCGGCATCGGTACCATCAGTTTCAGTGTTGCTGCTGAACCCTCCGTATCCACCGTCGTGGACGGCGTTGTGCTGGGCCGCTCCGGGCAGGCCTTTACCGATCTATATGATATCGAGCGCATCGAAGTGCTGCGCGGCCCCCAGGGCACGCTGTTCGGCAAGAACGCGTCCGCCGGGGTGGTTAACATTACAACCAAACGGCCAACGGATACGTTTGAGGGTTATGTCGATACGTCCTTTTTCCAGGATAACGAATTCAGATTGCGCGGCAAGGTCAGCGGGCCGTTGGGTGAAAATGCCCGAGGCAGCCTGAATATCATCAGATCCGAATTCGACGGCTACATCTCAAATGTCTTCAATAACAAGGAAACCAATGGCTACGACCGCCAGGGCTTTCGCGCCATGCTGGAGTACGATGTTGCTGACGACCTGACGGTGCTGGCCATTGCTGAGTACTTTGACGCTGACGACGAGTGCTGTGCCGACCTGGAAGGTTTGCCCAGCGGCCGCAACCCGTTGTCTGAAGCGGTGCCGGACAGCGTCGGCGTGGTCGGCAATGATGCTGACATCGACCTGGACCAGCGGCGCGTGGACCATGACTTTGTGACCGAGAGCCTGGATGAAACCACCGCGTTTTCCATTCAGTTCAACAAGTCATTCGACAACGACTACGAGCTGACTTCAATCACCGCGTACCGCTCCTGGGACAATACGGAATTCAGAGAAGGTGACTTCACCTCCATCGGCGGCAGCGCCGCCGCGCCGGTGTTCGGCGTGCCTTTCCAGTTGCATGACGTCGGCGGCGTGGATTGGACCCAGTTTTCCCAGGAATTCCGCATCAGCTCACCCCAGGATCAGGCCCTGGTCTGGCAGGCGGGGCTGTTCTACTGGAATCTGGATTCCGAGCGCTTTTTCACCCGTGAAGCCAGTTGTCAGAACAACGGCGGCCAGAACCAGGATATTCTGGACGCTAACCCCGGTTTGACCTGTAACGCCAACGATATTGTTGCAGCAACCGGCAACATGCGTACGGAGTTCAATAACTTTGCCGTATTTGCCCAGGCGGATTGGCATTTCACCGAAAACCTCAGCGCCATTCTCGGCATCCGCTATACCGACGATGAAGTGACCTTTAAACACAACCGTACCAACAGCGATGAGTTCGGACGCCAGGGGGTAGGGGTGCGGCCGGCAGCGCCGAACAGCCAGTTTGGTCCCGCCAGCGGTGGCTTTAACACAAACTTTGACGGCGACACCGATGAAACGGACGTCTCCGGCAAAATTGGTTTGAACTGGCAGTTCGGTGAAAACCACAGCATTTACGGAACCTACAGCCAGGGCTACAAGGGCCCCGCGTTCAACGTGTTCTATAACATGGGTACCAACGACACCCTGCCGATTGGCGAGGAAACATCGGATTCATATGAAATCGGCTACAAGTACGTCGGTTCAACCCTGTACCTGGCCGCCACATATTTCCGCACGGATATCGAAGATTTCCAGGCCAACAACTTCGACAACTCCACCGGGGTGACCATCACCCGGCTGACTAACGCCGGCGATGTAACCACGGAAGGGTTTGAAGTGGATGTAATCTGGAACCCGACTGAGAACTTCAGCCTGACCGGCGGCTTTGCCGCGGTGGAGGCTGAAATTGACGAGTTCAACTGCCCGATTGACCCGACCACCGGACTGCCGCCGGCAAACTGTTCGGACCGGTCCGGACTTGAGGTGCCGTTTGCACCGGAGTTGAAGTACTCGCTGATGGCGAACTACGTGATTCCCGGCGAGTCCATGGACATCATTCTGAATGCCTCTTACGTCTACACCGATGAGCAGCAGGCTACGCTGCCGGGCAACGACGGTACGTTTAATCCCGCAACCCTGTTGCCGGATTACGATGTGATTAATGCCAGCGTGGCGTTTTCGTTTAATGACGACAAATTCCGGGTGACTTTGATTGGTAAGAATCTCGCTGATGAGAGCTACATCACCACTTACAGCGGTGACAGCTTCCGTTATCAGATTCCCCGTGAGGCGGAACGCTACTTCGGCATTAACCTGCGGGCACTGTTCGACTAGAGCGCCTGCGAAACTGGTGGCATGCTAGGGTCCCGCCTCATCAATCGATGAATTGATGAGGCGGGATATCAGCCGCCCCCGGGTCAGGAAAGCAACATCGCTACCGAAGATATTATCTCCACGCTGCTATCGTGCCTGTTGTTTATGGGCCTGGTGGGGTGGGTATCGTACCTTAAGACCCGTGGTGCGGTAGAAACCAAGGAAGGCTACTTTCTCGCCGGACGCGGCCTGACGGGGACGTTTATTGCCGGGTCCCTGCTGCTGACCAATCTGTCGGCTGAGCAGTTGATTGGTCTGAACGGTTCCGCTTTCGGCTTTAATATGTCCAGCATGGCCTGGGAGGTTACCGCCGGTATTGCCATCATTGTTATGGCGCTGGTGTTTCTGCCCAGGTACCTGGGCGGCGCGTTTGCCACGTTGCCGCAGTTTCTCGAAGATCGTTTTGACGAAACCGTGCGCCGTTTGACGGTGGGCCTGTTTCTGCTGGGTTACGGTCTGATCACCATCCCGTCCATCCTCTATTCCGGGTCGTTAGCGGTGCTGCGCCTGTTTGATGTGCCCGGCCTGCTGGGGGTGGGGTTCGAAGGCGGACTGTTGATCACCATTCTGGTGATCGGCTGCATCGGCGGCGTTTATGCGGTGTTCGGCGGTCTGCGCGCGGTGGCCGTGTCGGACACCATTAACGGCGCCGGCCTGCTCATTGTCGGCACCCTGGTGCCGGTTCTCGGGCTGGTGGCGCTGGGTGAGGGCAGTGCCGCGGCCGGTCTGAAGATCGTGCTGACGGAAGACACCCACAAACTTAACGCCATCGGCAGCGTCGACGATCCCGTGCCGTTTGCCACTTTGTTCACCGGCATGATATTGGCGAATCTGTTCTACTGGGGTACCAACCAATATGTTATCCAGCGCACCCTGGGCGCAAAAAACCTGGCTGAAGGGCAGAAGGGGGTTCTGATTTCAGGCTTCTTTAAACTGCTGGTGCCGTTTTTCATGATGCTGCCGGGAATCATCGCCTACCACATGTATCAGGGCGAGTTGGAGCATATGGATATGGCGTACCCGACCCTGGTTGCCGATGTGTTACCGGTCTACCTGGCCGGCTTTTTCCTGGCAGTGCTGCTGGGCGCCGTGTTCAGCTCCTTTAACTCTTTGTTAAACAGCGCCGCGACCCTGTTTTGCCTGGACATTTACCAGCCGCTGCGCAAATCGCCGGTATCCGATGCAAAGCTGATAAAGGTGGCAAAAATTGCCAGCGTGATTATCGCTTTGTTTTCATTTGTCGCGGCGCCGCTGCTGCAGTATGCCCCGGAAGGTCTGTGGCAGATTATCCGCATCTTCACCGGTTTTTATAACATTCCGGTGATTACCCTGGTGCTGGTGGGTTTATTTACCCGGCGGGTGCCGGCGCTGGCGGCCAAGGTGGTGGTGGTCTTCCACGTCATTGCTTACGGCCTGTTGCAGTTTGTGCTGGATGTGAATATCAATTTCATCCACGTATATGCCATCCTGTTTGTGATAGAGGTAGGCATGATGCTGGTCATCGGTTGGTGGCAGCCCATGAGCCGGGCGTGGCAGTACACCAGCCGCGACCTGGTTGACCTGACGCCCTGGCGGTATGCCACTTCCGCGGCGGTGCTGCTGGTGGCGTCCATTGTCATGACCTATCTGGTGTTTTCACCGATAGGCCTGGCCGGCACCATCGGCACCACCTTCGTGATCAGCAGCGCAGCGGTGGTGGCGGCGACAATTTGCTGTTGCTGGCTCGGTAACCGGGCATGGCGGCGGCGTTACCAGTCCGGGGTCAGCTCAACAACTCTTCAATCCAAGGCAGGTGCTCCCGGCCGATAAAAAGCTGGCCGTGCACTACGTAAGCGGGCGCCTCAACAACGCCGTCAGCTTCCGCCTGCTCCGCACAGCGCTGCAGTTCTCCGTCTACGTCCAGATCCTGCAGCAAATCCGGTGGTAGAGCGGCAGAGCCGTTGCCGGCCTCCAGCAGCTTCTCTACCCCTGACCGGTCCTGCAGGTTGAGCCGCTGACCGGACTGCCAGTAAGCCGAGAAAGCCGCCTGTATGAAGGGCAGGGGGTCGGCGCCGCTTCGGGTAATTGCGGAAAGGGCGGCCAGCGCCAGGCGGGTATCACCCGGCTGCTCAGGGAAATGCATGTCCACACCCCGCAGCCGCGCATACAGTTCATGGACCGAGCGGCGCGCGTGAGCACGCACCCGGCGGTGGCGGGCACCCACATCCTCGTTGTCCTGCTGTTCGGGTAAGGGCTGCTGGGAGGTGTTAAACGGCAGCCATTTCACCGTGGTGCCGGTTTTGCCTATCAATGCCAGGGTGGGCTGCAACGCCAGGAAAGATGCCGGGGATTTAAAATCAACATATATTTTCATATCCATCAACAAACCGCGTGCAGCTCAAAACTCAAGTTCGTAAGCCATGTCGGGGGCCTGTCCCCGGCGCCCCTGAAGATGCCAGCGGATCAGCGGCAGGTGTTCTCTGCCAAACAGGATCTGCTGTGCAAACACATACGTAGGTACGCCGTAAATGCCGGCGGGATGCAGCTGTGCCTGCAGCGCATCGTGTTGCTGCCGCCCGTCTGTCCGCAGAAACCCGGCAAAGCCCCGGGTGTTGACGCCGGCTTGTTGGAGGCATGCAGTAACCACGTCCGCATCTTCGATATCCAGTTCGCGCCGCCAGAAGGCCGGGTAAACCGCGTCAAAGTAGGCGGGCAGGCGGCTGCGGTCCTGTTCCACCACCCACATGATGCCAATGTTGGCGAGGCTGGAATCCCAGATTTTTTCCGTGCCCTTAAGTATGTGGCCTTGCCGCTCGGCGTAACGCCGGGCATCCCGGTAGGCGTATTTGATGCCCGCCCATTGCGCCGCGGAGCGGTTGGATTTGACCACCTTGCCGGCTTTTTTTTGTGCTGAGCCGAGATAGCTGGGGATATCCAGGGTCAGCGGCCGCCAGTCGAATGCGGCCCCCAGTTCCCGTTCCAGGGCCAGGGTGGGTGCAATGGCAACAAAGGCATAAGGGCTTTTTATGTCCACATAGACGATCAGCGGAGCGTCGGAGGACAGCGGCTGCAGGGATGCGGGCATCTTTTACCCCCGCCCGCGGCGCGGGCTGATGCCGAATTCAGCCAGCACCTCATCCTGATGCTGCCCCAGGGTGGGCGGTGACCGGTAAACTCCCGAAGGTGTCTGCGAAAATTTGATGGCGCTGCCGACTATGGTGGCCTGGGGATTATCACCAGGCGGGTTGTAGCGGGCGAGCATTTCCCGGGCGCTGAGGTGGGGGTCGGCAAAAATGTCTTCAGCATCGTTAACCGGTCCGCACGGCACCACGCCGCCGAGTTGCGCCATGATTTCCTGTTTGCTGCGGGAGGCTGTCCAGGCGCTGATTTCCGTAATGACATACTCCCCATTTTTTACCCGCACAAATGTATTGCGCGCCCGTTCGTCGTTGATCAGATCCGGACGTTCTATAACTTCACACAGCTTTGGCCAATGGTTGGGACCGGGGGCGCAGATCGCCACCCGGCCATCGCTGGCGGGATACAAGCCGAAGGGCAGCAGGGTCCTGGAGTGCCTGCCCTGGGCGCCCGCCGCAGCGGCGCCGTGGCCGAAGCCGGACAGCGATACACCGGTGAGCGCCAGCATGGCGTCGTACATGGCTACATCAACAAACTGGCCTTCGCCGCTGCTGCGGGCGTGATGCAGCGCTGACACCAGCCCCAGCGCCATTAAGGTACCCGGGTAGATATCACCTACCGAGACGCCGCTGGGATAGCCGCTGTCCCCGGCCGGGCCGGTCAGATGTACCAGGCCGCCCATACTTTGCGCCACCATGTCGTAACAAGGCCACTGTGCGTAGGGGCTGGCGCCGGTGCGCGGATCGCCGAAGCCGCGCACCGCGGCGTAAACGATGCGTGGATTCCGGGTTTTGATCACTTCATAACCCAGTCCGAGTTTGTCCATCACCCCGGCGCGCATGTTTTCCACCACCGCATCCGCCTGTTCGCAGAGCTGCAGCAGAGTTTCCCGGTCGGCGGGATCTTTAAAATCCAGGCTGATACCGCGTTTGTTACGGTTTACGCTGGCAAATGCGGCGCCGTAATCCACCCCGGCGGTTTTGCCGCTGCCGACGTTGGCATAATCCGGAAGGGTGGGCGGCAGCGGACGGAAATTGTCTCCGCCGGGTGGTTCTACCTTGACGACATTGGCGCCCAGGTCCGCCAGCAGGGCGGTGCCGTAGGGTCCGGCCAGCGCCATGGTGCAATCAATAATTGTGACGTCGGCCAGTGGGCCGGTGCGCTTACCCATGCTTTGTTCCATGCCTCCTCCAGTGGCGCTAAGTGTAACGCCATTTGCCCTGTTTGGGCTGCCGCCCTATTTTTTTCGGCCCTTTTTTCCGGCCTTTTTTCCGGACAGGCACTATACTTGGGCCGCGATGAATTCACTGATTACCCAACGCTTTGTCACGGTCTTGTGCGCAGCCTGCCTGGTGACGGGCTGCCGGGAACCAGCCCAGCCTGCGCCGGCGCCCTTGCCGGCGGCTGAAGTCATCTACGCGCAGGGCAACATCTATACCGGCGCGGGATTGCCCGGGGCCACGGCATTAGCGGTTGCGGACGGCCGGATCCTGGCCGTTGGCGCGGCTGATCAGGTTGAGCAGACCGCCAACGGGCAGACACGCCGCGTGGACTTAGCCGGGCAGTTCGTGATGCCGGGGATTATCGACGGCCACGCTCACCCGGCATGGGGTGGTGTCACCGCCAGCTACTACTGCCTGTTTCCCGCCACCGCTTTGCCCAACGAGGTTGCTGAGACCATCAGCGCCTGCGTTGCGCAGGCTGCAGAGGATGAACGGTGGATTCAGGGTGGCTTGTGGGCGGCGGATTTTTTCACCCAATATCAGATTGAATCTCCCCGGGCCTGGCTGGACGGTTTGTCCGCGGGCAAAGCCATTGCGCTGAAAGACGATTCCGGCCACAACTACTGGGTCAACAGCACGGCGCTGGAACTGCTTGGCTTGGATGCGGGCTCGGTTCCCCCCGCCGGGGCTGTATTCGGCAGACAGCCGGATGGTGAGCTTAACGGGGTTTTGATTGAATCTTTCGGCTTGCTGGCGGACAAACTGCCGCCCTGGACCGTAGACCACTACCGCACCGGGGTCCGCTACGCGGTGGCAAACGCGCACCGTTACGGCATAACCGGATTTAAGGACGCCAGCGCCACGGAAACCGAAGTGCAGGCCTATTTTGCCGCGGATCAGGCTGGAGAATTGAAGGTTAACGTAGCTGCCTGCCTGTACACCGCGGATGAAGATATGTCAGTTGTGGACGTTGCCGGTTACCGGCGCATGCGCGACGCCTACCGCAGCAGCCGGGTGCACACCAATTTTGTGAAAATTTTTCTCGACGGCATTCCCACCACGTCGCGCACCGCGGCCATGGTGGAGCCCTACGTGACGGTCAGCGAGGAACAACAACCAATCTATGGGGAAATGCATCTATCCCAGGCAGACCTGGCGCGGGTGATGACAGAGCTTGATGCCGCCGGCTTTACCGTGAAAATTCATGCCGCCGGCGACCGCTCGGTGCACACCGCGCTTAACGCCATCGATGCCGCGCGTGCGGCCAACGGCGGCAGCAACCGGCGTCACGAAATTGCCCACGCCGGCTTTGTGCTGGACGCTGATATACCGCGTTTTGCCCAGCTTAATGTGGTTGCCGATTTGTCACCCCACCTCTGGTTTCCGTCGCCGATTGTCGCCTCGGTGCGCGCAGCGCTGGGGGACCGCGGCATGCGGTACTGGCCGAACAGGAGCCTGTTGGACAGCGGTGCGCCGTTGCTGATGGGTTCGGATTGGCCGGCGGTGGCGCCGGACCTTAACCCCTGGATTGGTCTTGAGGCTTTGATCACCCGGACTGATCCGGCCGCGGCGTATCCCGGCACCGGCTGGCGGGAGCAGGCGCTGAGTCTGGAACAGGGGCTGCAGATTATGACCATGGGTGGTGCGCGGGCGCTGGGGCTGGCGGATCAGGTGGGCACTCTGGAAGCCGGCAAATGGGCGGACTTTGTGGTGCTGAATCAGGATCTGTTTGCCATCCCGCCCCAGCAGATCAGCGAAACCCTGGCGGTGGCCACCTATTTCCAGGGAGAGCGGGTCTACAGCCTGACCGCAAATAGCGGCATGTCAGGACAATCGGACAATTAGGCTGCGCAGTTAAAATCAACTAGAATTGCCCCATGAAATACAAGAAGTTCGATCAGATGAACTGCTCGCTGGCGCAGACCCTGGATGTCATCGGTGAGCGTTGGACCCTTTTGATCCTGCGGGACGCGTTTTTCGGCACCCGGCGTTTCAGCCAGTTTCAGGAGAACCTGGGAATTGCGCGCAACGTGTTGACGACCCGGTTAAACCAGTTGGTCGACGAAGGCATTCTACAGCGGCGGGTCGTCAATGACCGCGGGCATCCTGAGTACGTGTTAACCGAGAAAGGCCTGGACCTGCAGCCGATACTGCTGTCCATGACCCATTGGGGTGACAAGTATAAAGCGCATCCAGCCGGCCAGCGGCTGGAGTTTATCGAGCGCAGTACGCACCGGCCGATCCGCAGAATGGCGGTGATGTCCCAGGACGGGCGTGCGCTGCAGCCCCGCGAGATTAAGGCAGTTGCGGGTCCGGGATTTGATGCCCGCGCGCCGGGTGCGCCCAGGGTAGCCGAAGACGCCGGCTGAACACCCGGTTAATCCTGCGGGGTATTAACAAAAGCTTCAAATTCAGCGGTGTAATCCGGGTGCCAGCGGGACAGCGCCGGCCGGTTTTTGACCACGTCTTCAGTATTCCAACGCAGCCGCAGATGGTCCGTCTGCACACTGACGTCGTTGTCCGGACAGAGGATGTAAAAATCACCGGCAGCAAGTTTTTCCACCATGTATGCAACAACCTGCTCCGGTGTCCAGGCACCCGGGGGCTTTTCAGGAATGTGTTTGCTGATCAGGCCCGTATACGTGAACCCGGGGACCAGCAGATGCGCGCTGACTGCACACCGGTCGATGTTGCGCAACTCGTACGCCAGCGATTCGGTCAGCGCTCTGATCCCGGCTTTGGTCACGTTGTAAGCGGCGTTGCCCGGTGGATTGGTGAGGCCCTGTTTGGAGCCGGTGTTAATGATGGCCGCCGGTTTTTGCTGTTCCACCAGCAACGGGGTGAAGGTCTGGACACCGTGGATTACACCCCACAGATTAACCGCCATCACCTTCTGCCAGCCTGACAAATTCCCAAACGCGCCGCCGCCGGCGCCGATGCCGGCATTGTTCATCACCACCGCGATATCGTTGAATGTACTCGTTACCTCGTCCCGCAGGCTTTCCACGCTGTTCAGATCAGAGACATCCGTGCGGGTGCAGATGATGCTGCCGGCACCGTCCACCTTCTCCAACAGCGCACGGGCGTCAGCCAGTTGTTCATCGTTCACATCCGCCACGCAAACATGCATGCCAAGACCGGCAAAGTGCGCGGCGGCGGCCAGGCCGATGCCGCTGGCGCCGCCGGTAATGACCGCGGCGCGGCCGGCGGTGAGGACGTTGTTCATCGCGATTGCTCCTGTGCGTTCACTGGTGCCGGCTGCGCGGGCTCAGGCGGCCTCGCGGCCGGCCAGCTCCATGCGGATTTCCTCGTGTCGCTGTTTGTCCAGCGGATATTTCAACAGCGGGACGTAAGCGGCCAGCATCCCTGCTGCGGCGGTCAGACAGTATGTGATCAGCAGCCCGTCGAGGGCGGACTGGCTGTTGTCAGGGCCGGGCGCAAAGCCGAATACCGACTCAACGATGGCAAATGACACCCCTACGGCCACCGCGCTGCCCAGTTTGTTGGTGGTGGTTAACAAAGCGAAGAACACGCCGGCGCGGCGCCGGCCGCTGTGCAGTTCGTCCATATCGATAATGTCCGCCATCATGGAGCGCAGCAGGGTGGGGCCGGCCCCAAAGGCAATACCGTAGAGAATTGTGTAGGTCCACATCAGCGCCGTGTTACCCGGCTCCGCCAGCACAAACAAAGCGGCTTTGGCAATCAGGCCGTATACCAGGGCGATACGGATGGTGGTGTCTTTGCCGAAGCGGTAGGCGATTTTCAGCCACAGCGGCATGGCGGCAAAACTGGCCAGGAAGTAAGCCAGCAGCGCCGCGCTGGCGTATTGCGGTAATTCAAAAACATAAGTAGCCAGAAACAGGTACAGGGTGCCTGATGCGGTGGAGCCAAAATTCACCGCAAAGTCCACCAGCAACAGGCGCCACAACGTCCGGTTGGTGACAATGATGCGCAAGGCTTCGGACCAGACCAGGTTGTCCTGGCTGGTGCTGCGCCGGTCCGGCACAAACAGCAGGGTCGGCAACACGGTGACGGGAAACAGAATCAGGCAGAACCAGCCCATGCTGGCCACTTTCTCCACCTGGCCGCCGGCGTCCATCCATTCCACCAGCGCCGGTAACGCCAGCACCAGGATCATGCCGGCCAGGACAAATATTTCCCGCCAGCCGAACAGCCGTGAGCGGTCGTCATAAGATACCGCCAGCTCTGCGCCCCAGGACTGATGGGCAATACCCAGCATGGTGAAGCCGACATACAGAAACAGCAGCCAGAACCCCAGATACAGGGCGGAGACGCTGTCTCCGTCCGGCATGAACACCATCCATACCGCCAACATCAAAATGGGAATGGCTATCGCCACCCAGTGCTTGCGCCGGCCCCAGCGGGTCTGGAAACGGTCGATGACCATGCCCATCACCGGGTCGGTAAACACATCCCAGAGCCTGGCCAGGGTAAACACCAGGCCTACGGTTGACAGATCCATGCCGTGGGCTTCCGCGTAAAACGGCGGCAGGTAGACTGCCATCGGCATGGCCATGGCTGCCAGCGGCAGGCTTACCGCGGAATAGCTGGCCAGGGTTTTTCTGCTGAGTTGGGTCTGCACCCGCAATTCTCCTGGTACTGCACCGCTCGATTGGGGTGACGTTAGCATTGTTAACCGGGCCGCGCGGTCTGTCGAGTCGAAATTTCTCCGCTTGTGGTCATCGGGACCCGGCTCTGTTACCGGTCCGGGCGTGCAGCAATTAGGTTACGATGTACGGGTTAAAGCGGTTTGGCGGAGGGTGTATGGCTTTGTTGCAGCGGCAGGGAGTGGACATATATTACGAGATTCACGGCAGCGGTCCGGCCCTGCTGCTGACCCACGGTTTTTCCGCCACCAGCCAGATGTGGCAGGGACAGATTGCCGCGCTGGCGGAGCGGCACACGCTGATCCTGTGGGACATGCGCGGCCACGGCCGCAGCGGCGCACCCGAGGACGCGGCCCTTTACAACGAAAGCCTGACCATTGGCGACATGGCAGCCCTGTTGGATCAGGCCGGGGCGCAGCAGGGAATCATCGGCGGCTTGTCCCTGGGCGGATATATGTCGCTGGCGTTCCATGCGGAGTGGCCGGAACGGGTTAAGGCGCTGCTGATTATCGATACCGGCCCCGGTTACAAACGGGACGACGCCCGCGAAGCCTGGAACCGTCAGGCGCTGGAGACGGCGGAGAACATCGCCACCCACGGGCTGGAGGCGCTGGCCGACGCCAGTGCCGAGCGCAGCCAATCCGAGCACAACAACGTCCAGGGGTTGGCCATGGCGGGCCGCCATATGCTTACCCAGCACAGTCCGCGGGTGATTTTGTCGCTGCCCCAGATTGCGGTGCCCAGCCTGGTTGTGGCCGGTGCGCAGGACACGCCTTTTCTGGCCGCCACCGACTACATGGCGGCAAAAATCCCCGGCGCGGAGAAACTGATCATCGAACGCGCCGGGCATGCGGTGAACATTGATCAGCCAGAGGCATTTAATGCCGGCGTGCTGCAGTTTTTAACCAGCCGCGGTTTGTAAACAGCGGGGCGCAGGAACTTATTCGCGCCGGGTGATTGCCTCTTCCACGTCGCGCAGCTTGTCTTTGCCAAAATATATCTCTTCATCCACGTAAAAAGTGGGGGAGCCGAAGGTACCTTTCTGCACGGATGCTTCCGTGCTGCTGATCAGTGCCTGTTTAACCTCAGGATCCTGACTGCCGGCGAGGATGTCCGCGGCGGGTAAACCGGATGCCTGCAAGGCTGCTTCAATGACTTCAGGCTCGTCCATCTTTTTCGGCTCCGCCCACATATGGCGGTAAACCTCGTCGATATAGCGGGCAAAATAATCCTGTTGTTGGGCGTACACCGCGCCGCGCATGATGTGCAGGGTGTTCACCGGAAAGTGCGGGTTACGCTCATACGCGGTGATGCCGTGGGCCTGCAGGAAACGCTGGGTTTCGATCTGAGCATACTCGGGTTTGTTTTTGATGCCCTGCAGCGAGACCGCGGGGGAAACGTTGTTGGTGGCTTTGAACACCCCGCCCAGCAGTATCGGCACGTAGGTGAACTTGATGCCGGTGCGCGCTTCGATGGCGGGAATGACCAGATGGGAAAGGTAGGCATTAGGGCTGCCGAAATCAAAATGAAATTCTACGCTGGGCAAATCAGGTCTCCGGAGCATTGAGGATGAATTCCGCTTAACTCTACCCCATGAGTTTGGTATCATCAAGCAACTAAGTGCAAATCCCCCAGCGCGGTTGTTAACCGCCGCGGCCGGCAACACGGGAGGCAACCCAGGTTGGCTCTGGTTTGGCATAGGAGCGTGGAACGATGAAACATAAGTCTTTTGATCACATGAACTGCTCGCTGGCCCAGACTCTGGCGGTCATCGGCGAGCGTTGGACACTGCTGATTCTGCGCGATGTGTTTTGCGGTCTGCGGCGCTTTAACCAGTTTGAACACAGCCTCGGCGTGTCCAAAAACATCCTCACGTCGCGCCTGAACCGGCTGGTGAACGAAGGCATTCTGCAGAAGCGCGCGGCCGCGGACAGCGCTCATCCCGAATACGTACTTACCGCCAAAGGGCTGGATCTGCAGCCTATCCTGATCTCCATGACCCATTGGGGCGACAAGCACCGCCCCCACGAGGACGGTGCGCGGGTGGTATTTGTCGAACGTGCTTCCGGCCAACCGATCCGCTCCATGAGCGCGGTCAGCGAAGACGGTCGGATGCTGCGGGCGCGGGACCTGAAAGCCCGGGCCGGACCCGCGTTGGCCGCATCCCAATCACATGATCCTATAGCGGAGACCCCATGAGCTATCAGACTGGAACAGATCAACTGCTGTGTGACATCAATGACGGGGTGGCGACCTTTACCCTGAACAGGCCGGAGAAACGCAACGCGCTGTCCAGCGAGTTGACGCCCGCCTTACGCGCCGGGTTGCATGATCTTGAATTGCGGCCGGACGTGCGCTGCATCATGATCACCGGTGCCGGGCAGGCGTTCTGCAGCGGCGGCGACGTCAGCGGCATGGGCGGTGCGGCGCCCGCAGACACGGATGCGCCCAAGCCAACCCAGGCGGACCGGGTCAGAACATTACAACACGGCCAGAACACGCTGACCTTGCGCATGCAGCAACTCGACAAACCCCTGCTGGCGGCACTGCCGGGTGCCGCGGCGGGCGCCGGGCTTTCCATTGCTCTGGCCTGCGACCTGCGGGTTGCCAGCCGCAGCGCATTTATCACCACGGCGTTCCGCAACATCGGGCTGTCCGGCGATTACGGCGGCAGTTGGAACCTCACCCGGTTGGTGGGTGTGGCCAAGGCGAAAGAGCTTTATTTCCTTTCGGACCGGCTCAGCGCTGACGAGGCGGCGGCGCTGGGGATCGTCAACCGGGTGTTTGATGATGACACGTTCCGCTCAGACGCGTTTGAATTTGCGCGGCGTATTGCCCATGGCCCGACGGCTGCCATCAGGTACATGAAACGCAATATCAACCGAGCGGCAACCAGCGATCTTGCATCCGCCCTGGACCAGGAAGCGGAATACATGGTGCGCTCGTTTCAAACGGAGGACGCCAAAGAAGCCATCCGCGCATTCCAGGAGAAACGTACCCCGGAATTCAAAGGCCGGTAATCCGGCAGTCCCTGGTAATCAACCTGCTGAGAGGTTTACCAGGTTTCCACCCAGGGCCGCAGAATCACCTCATAAGCCCAGGTGGAGCGGTGCTGGTTGTGCAACTGCAGATAGGTTTCCGCGATGAAGTCCGGGTCCGCCATATTGTCATCCCGGGTGGTACCGGCAACCCGGTGTTGCCGGGTACCGTCTTCCTGGGTCCAGCCGATAGCAGCGTCAATGGGTACGTGGGCGACATGAATTCCCTGGGGCATCAGTTCGCGGGCCATACTCTGAGCCAGCCCGGACTTGCCGTGTGAGGCCATGGCAAACGCGCCGCTTAACGGGTAACCCTTCATGGCGGCACTGGCGTTGGTGTAGATGATGGTGCCCCGCTGGCCGTTAGCGCCGGGTTCCGCGGCCAGCATTTGCCGCGCCGCCTGCTGGCCCACCAGAAAGGCGCTGTAAGCTGAATTCTGCAGGGTGGCCAGGACCAGGTCGGGTTGGACGTCGGTAATGGGCTGACGGAATACTTCCCGCACCCGTCCGTCAATGTTGTGCACCACCAGTCCCGGGGTGCCCAGGTCCTCCCGCACCTGCTTGAACAGCGCCTCCACATCCTCCGCCCGGGCGGCGTTGCAAGCATAGTTCCTGACCCCGTGCTCGGCTGCCAGGGCCTGCAGAACCGGTTTGTCAGGATTACGCGCCGCCACCGCCACCCGCATGCCCGCGCTGCTGAAGCGTCTCGCGCAGCTTGCGCTGATGCCCGGTCCGCCGCCGATAATCAGCGCCACCGTGTGGTTGTTGTCAGCCATAATGGTCTCCTGTTGTAGATGGGAATTCGTGTTGATCTTGTGGGGCAAGAGGCTCCGCAAAGTTGGTTTTATGATAAAACTTAACAGATTGAAAGCAGTTTTTGCAGGCGGCGTCGGCGGTCGCGGAGATAAACCTCAAGGGGGCGGACTGCGGGCGGCCGGGCCCGGGTTGGGCTGCAACGGTGCTTTCATGCACCGCGACCGTTATGATAAACCGCGGCTGCGGCCGCGCGGGCATGTTTGACTTAAACGAAACACTATAGTCTTATATAATGATTTCCGACGTTCTTTACTTGCCCAACGCCAGATCTGACCAGGGAATGAAACATGCCTAAAACCCGTCGTCCGCAAGCTTATTACGATGAGATTAAAGATAAATTCCGCGAAGAGCGGGATTTGCGTCTGGGCTTCCGGCCCCCCGGCACCCAGCAGTTTACTTCGGAGTTCACTGGTGATCTGGCCAAATACGCGGTAGATCCCTATGCGGGAGAGGTAGCCGCGCGGGAACCCATCAACGATACGGTGGAGGTATTGTTTATCGGCGGCGGCTTTTCCGCCCTGCTGACGTCAGCCCGGCTGCGCGAAAAAGGTGTGGAGAGCATCAGGATTGTCGAGAAAGGCGCGGACGTGGGTGGTACCTGGTACTGGAACCGCTACCCCGGGGTGGCCTGTGATGTAGTGGGTTACGACTATCTGCCGCTGCTGGACGAGATGGACTATGTGCCGGTGAACCATTATTCCAGGGGCCCCGAGATATACAGCCACTGCCAGGCCATAGCGCACAAATACAACCTCTATGAACTGGCGGTGTTTGGTACCACCGTCACATCCACGGTGTGGAATGAACAAGAGGAGATGTGGCACCTGCAAACCGACCGCGGCGACAACATGCGCGCTCAGTTTGTAGTCTGCGCCAACGGCACCCTGTCAAAACCCAAACTCTCCACCATTCAAGGCATGCAGTCGTTTGCCGGGCACTCCTTTCACACTTCCCGCTGGGACTACCAGTACACCGGCCAGAAGCTGGAAAACCTGCACGACAAGGTGGTGGGTATCATCGGTACCGGCGCCAGCGCGGTGCAGATTGTGCCGGAGCTGGGCAAAACCGCAAAAGAACTGTACGTATTCCAGCGTACGCCGTCCTCCATCGACGTGCGCGACGACTGGCCCACGGACCCCAACTGGGCGCGTAAGCTGCAGCCGGGCTGGCAGGCGCGGCGGCGGGAGAAAGTGCTGGCGGCAGTGGAGATCCCGCCGGAGAAGAAGGCAGAGCTGGATGCGCTTTCTCCGGAAGAAAAAGTGCGGCGGCAGGAAAATGCCAACATCGACTACATGATGCGCATTCACAAGCGTATTGACGAATCGGTAAACGATCCCGAGGTCGCTGACGCGCTGAAACCGTGGTACATGTTCATGTGCAAACGTCCCTGTTTCCACAATGAATACCTGCCTACCTTTAACCTGCCCAATGTTCATCTGGTGGATACCCATGGCAAGGGTATTACCCAGATCAGCGAACAGGGGCCGGTCTTTGACGGTAAGCAGTACGAGCTGGACCTGTTGATTTATGCAACGGGGTTTGAGGTCCAGCAGACCGGTATATACAACAACATCGTCGGCCGCGGCGGACTGAATCTGAATGACAAGTACGAAGACGGCATACGCACGCTGTTAGGCATTCACACCGCCGGCTACCCGAATCTTTTTATCATGGGCGGTTACCAGGCTTCCTTCCAGTTTAACCTTACGGATATGTTGCAGACCCAGGGTGACCATATTGCCGCCTGCATCGACTATGTGCGCAAGAACGGCTATCACAGCATGGACCCCACCTACGATGCGGAAGAGTGGTGGGTGCAGGAAGTGATCAAACACCGCGGCAAGACCAGCCGCAATCAGGATTGCACCCCCGGATATTACAACTTCGAAGGTGCGGAAAACCGCCGTCAGGATGGTAACTACAACGGCGGCTTCCGGCGCTACTGGCAGCATCAGGGTGAAGTGCGGGAAAAAATGGACGCGTCCTTTGTCCTGCGCCGCAAGGGTGAAAACGCCTGAACTGCAGGGTCAGCCCGCTCAGCTGGCCAGAATAGCCGGCCCGTCGCCGGCATAGCGGGTGGCGAGGAAACCGATGACCGCGCCGACAATCGCACCTTGCAGCACAAACCAGAACGGTGACAGATCCGTGCCGGTGGTCCCGCTGATCACCGCGCTCAATGTGTCATAAGCAAAAAACACCAGCACAAAATTCATCCAGGCGCCGATTAATGGCGCGCGGACCCACCAGGGCAACGGCATATTCAGAACCGGATGGTGGATAAGCACGCCGAACACGCCGATGAATGCACCCATGGTCGGGTACCACAAGAGGATGCCGATGCGCGTCAGGTTATCGATTTCAGGGTAAAACAGTGGTGCGGACAACATGCCCGCCAGCCCAAAAACCAGGCCGATGCCTTTGCCGATGGCAATGCGGGCAATGATGGGAGGATTGAGAACATTCATATCAGGCCCCTAACTGGAATATGTACAAATTGCATTAAATCAATTCTGGCAAGCTGCTCAGCGTCCGCCTATGCGTACATACCCCTAGCGGGCTGCGAGATGAACGCATCGGCATAAGCGCATCGGTATAAGTGCATCGGCACAGGCGCACGGCATCCACCGGCCTGAAGGGCAGATGAGGACAGATGAGATAGACGCGGTGGTATGGGCTGGTTAAAGTGAAGCGGCAGCACAGGAGTACCATCATGGCCGATCGCCCCCAGTCGCCCTTGTTTGAAACCGAAACGTCCAACGCGGAAATCCGCGAGCGCTGGCGGTTGGCGGACGACGCCGACCCTGCGGGGATGCCGCTGGCGGAACTGGATCCAGGCAACAGCAACTGGTTTCAGGCCCACAAGGAACTGGCCGTGTTTGAGCGTTTACGGGCGGAAGACCCGGTGCACTTTACCGCTGACAGCCAGTTTGGGCCCTACTGGTCGGTGACCAGGTTTGATGATGTCAAATATGTAGACACCCACCAGCAGATCTTCTCTTCAGACATCATGAACGGCGGTATCCGGCTGGGCGGACGGCCGATGGAAGAAGCGCCCGACGGTTTGTTTCATCTGCCTATGTTCATCATGCAGGATCAACCGGTGCACGACCAGCAGCGTAAAGTGGTGGCGCCGATGTTTACGCCCACCCGCCTGGCGGCGCTGGGTAACATGATCCGTCAGCGTGCCGGCGACATTCTCGACAAGCTGCCGCGGGGCGAGCCGTTTAACTGGGTGCGGGAAGTTTCGGTGGAACTTACCGGACGCATGCTGGCCACTCTGTTTGATGTACCCCAGGAGGACCGGCATCTGCTGATCCACTGGTCGGACACGGTTGAGCGAATCGGCGACCCGGACTACTTTGACACGCCGGCGGACGGGTTTAACGAGATCTGGAAGTGTTTTGAGTACTTCAACGGCATCTGGCAGCAGCGGCAACAAGCCAGTGAACCCGGCGAAGACCTGATATCTTTTATGGCGCACGGTGAATCCACGCGCAACATGCCGCCCAACGAGTTTCTCGGCAACGTACTGCTGCTGATTGTCGGCGGCAACGACACCACCCGCAACAGTATCACCGCCGGTGTGCAGGCGTTGAACCAGTTTCCCGGCGAGTATGACAAGTTACGCGACCGTCCGGAGCTCATCCCCAACATGGTCCCCGAGATTATCCGCTGGCAGTCGCCGGTGGCGCACATGTGCAGAACCGCCATGCAGGACACGGTGATCGGCGGCCGTGAAATCAAAAAGTGGGACAAGGTGGCCATCTGGTACGTATCCGGCAACCGTGACTTGGATCACTTTGACAATCCTGATGAGCTGATCATCGACCGCCCCAGGGTGCGGGAGCATCTGTCTTTCGGCTACGGCATCCACCGTTGTCTGGGCAACCGCCTGGCGGAAATGCAGCTGACCATCCTGTGGGAGGAGATCATGCGCCGTTTCGAGCATATTGAGGTGGTGGGGCCGGCTGCCTATCTCAACTCCAGCTTTATCCGCGGCATCACCGAGTTACCGGTGGTGGTCCATGACCGTTAGGTTGAGCTGCCGCCCCGGGCATACACATTCCGGCCGATGACTGTCATTCGATATGTTTTGCTGCTGTTGTGCTGCGGGCTGACCGGGGCGGCCTGGGCCCAGGCTTGTACCCAGGCCTATACCCGGGGACATGGCTTGCTGCCTGGGCAGTTGCAGAATCTGGATTTTGACCGCTACCGCAACAAAGCGGAGATCCAGACCAACCTGGACGGCACCCGTCTGGGTGAGGTCCGTTACTACCGGCAGAACGTCTTCCCGCATAAGTCCCACTGGCTGGCCCGGCAGGCCAACCGCTACAACACCCTGACCCGCGAGCGGGCACTGCGCCAGGCGTTCCCGCTGGCATCCGGGGAAGTGCTGAGCACGCAGAAAGTGCAGGAAGCGGAGCGCATTCTGCGTGCCAAACCGTACCTTTATGATGCAGCGGTGATGGTGCGGCAGATCTGCGGCGGGCGGGTTGATCTGGACGTTGTTGTGCGCGACGTGTGGACGCTGACGCCGGGTGTCGGGGTGAGCCGTTCAGGAGGCGACAATGAAACCAGTGTCTCGTTGTCGGACGTCAACGTGCTGGGCAGCGGCAAGAGCATAAGCGTGGCATTTTTTGATGACCGCGACCGCGCCGGCGCATCGGTGAGTTATACAGACCCTAATCTGCTGGGCAGCCGCTGGGCAGGCCGGGTAGTGGGTATCGATAACGATGACGGTGAGCGTTACGGCCTGTCTCTGGTGCGCCCTTTTTTCAGCCTCGACAGCACCTATTCTCTAGGGGTCAGCGTTGACCATTTTGAACGCGAGCAGGACCTGGAATTTCTCGGTGAGGACGAGTTTGAGTTACAGGCCGAAACTGATCAGTTGGCGGTATTTGCCGCCCGCTCCGGCGGCCGGCGCAACGGTTGGGTGAACCGCTATTTTGTGGGCGCCCGCTATGTGCAGGAAGAGTTTGAATTTCCCGTGGATTTTCCCGGCGCGCCGGAAACCCGGCGGCGTTTTACCTATCCCTACGTCGGCTGGCAGCTGGTGCAGGACAGTTTTGTTGAGCAATCCGACGTGGACCGGGTGGGTATCACCGAAGACATCAAGCTGGGCTGGAGCAGTTATGTGGAACTGGGCTGGTCGCCGGACGAATTGAGCAGCGACGGTGATGTATTGTTATGGCAGGGGTCTGCGGCCTGGCGGCGTTTGTACAACGGCCGCCACCTGCTGTCTTTCAGCACCCGCGCGGCGGGCCGCTATGATCTGGACAACAGCCGCGCTGAAGATGTGCAGTGGCGGTTGCAGGCCACCTACCATTGGCAGCAGGCGCAGAAGTGGCGCCTGTTCAGCAGCGCCCGCTATCAGCACACCAAAAACCTGCCGTTGGATAAACAACTGACGCTGGGCGGAGATAGCGGCTTGCGGGGTTATCCGTCCCGTTATCAACCCGGCGACCGCAGCTTTCTGGTGACTCTGGAGCAGCGTTATTATTCGGATGCCACGCCGTTTGGGCTGCTGCGCCTGGGTTACGCGGCTTTTGTCGACAGCGGCCGTGCCTGGTTCCACGATTCCGCACCTGACTGGGTGCCGGCCCGGGACGGCGATCATTTTGGGCAACTGACCAACGTCGGCGTGGGCTTGCGTCTGGAGTCCATCCGCACCCGGCGGGACCGGGTGTTCCATCTGGATATTGCCCGTCCGCTGGTGGACGGCCCGTTTGTCGATACCTGGGAAATCAGCTTGAGCGGCAGGCAGCGCTTCTAGTTCCCTCTCACGTCCGGCGCCTTCGAAACACTGTACTTGAGGGTAAATCCGGTTTGCCGCCACAACAGCCAGGTGAGCAGAGGAAAAGCCGTCAGCGCGCTGGCGCAGTTCCACTCCGAGATATTCTGCAGAAAGTCGTCATCCTCAAAGAAATTGGCCGCGGTAGCGAATACCAGGCCGGTGGTCAGCATGAATACCGCCAGCGCAAACTTCCAGGTCAGCAGCGCTGAGGTGACGCCGATGTCGCGCAGGCGTTTGGCCAGCAGCAACTGGGCAAGGTATGTGAAACCGAAAAATACCACGGTGCCGTAACGGCGCAGGGTGCGGTAAACGTCACCGTCGGAGCCCAGGAAGGTAACGTACAGAACCAGAAAAGCGGTACCCGTTGTGCCGACCCAGAACAT